>DAET01000073.1:6865-31746 GCA_002497765.1 Euryarchaeota archaeon UBA486 | reverse complement strand
GTTGAGTTGGGTCGGGTCGTGGACCGTGAAGAAGACCTCGAGGAGCGTTTCGTAGGTGATGACGCTTGGGTCGAACTGGACTTCCACCACCTCGGCGTGACCGGTGGTGCCGCTGCAGACCGCCTGGTAGGTAGGATGGGGGTCGTGGCCGCCAGCGTAAGCGGGGAGCGCAGACTCAACACCGTGGATTTGCTTGTAGGCGCCTTCAACGCACCAGAAGCAGCCGCCGCCGACGATCATGCGTTCCATATTTGCCCACTGATTGGCATTACATTTCAAGGTTTGATTCCCGCTTTGAGTGAATTAATGACATCATGGTATTTGGTGGACGTGCCGAGCCAAAAACCGAGGCGATGAGCAATGAATCGGTTTTGGCAACACAGTCCACTTCGCTGACTTCAATTGGTAGTATAGAAGTGGACGTGCCGAGATTTGAACTCGGGGCCTCTACCATGCCAAGGTAGCGATCTTCCAACTGATCTACACGCCCATGTGGGTGCTTTCGCAACCCGCCGACCGGCCTCGCCATGATAAGGATTCCCGACTTCCCTCCCCCGAGACTGGAACTGAATCCATCGTTGATTTGTTTGCGCACCTCAAATGAAGGCTCATGAAGGGGTGATGATTGGCGAGTGTATGGGCGAGGCAAAGCGTGGACCACTCGCCGACACGCCGGTGCCCTCCGTTGCACCTTCCGTTCCGGAGGATGTGGTTGACGACGTGCTCGCAGCGCTCTCGGGGCACGTTGAGGCGGTCTTTCTTCCGTGGATTGCCGACAGGTTTTCCGTTGAATGGCTCGATGTCAATGACGACCGACTCGGCATGACTCGCTTTGAGGAAGGCAGCAACGAACTGATTCGTCGTCGTCGCCTGCGACTCGACCCGGGTGAAGTCACCATCGGCTTGCATCCCGCTCTGCTTGAAGACGAAGCCTTGTATCGCCACACCTTCGCTCACGAATTGTTCCACGCTGCGGGTCTCATGCTTCACACCGAACTCCACGACCGGCTGACCAATCAGGTGGCGCCGTCCCCTGCCATGAAGGATTCACCGCTCTTGCAAAAGATGAGATCGGCGGTGCTGGACTCCCTGAAGGTGCAGGAGTGGACCTGCCGGCACTGCGGTTACACGTGGAAGCGGACCACGGTGCGTCGCCCGACCCGCTGCTTGAAATGCGCACGGCCTTGGTGAGTTGGCACACCCTTCAAGTATGGTCGGCCCAGCCCGAAGACTGGACGTATAGTGTAGTCTGGATATCACTTCGGCCTTCTAAGCCGAAAACCCGGGTTCGAATCCTGGTACGTCCGTTCACTTGCCAAAGCGCTGAGCAAGGAGGAAGCCGCCTGCAAGCGCAGCTCCGAAGATGCCCATTTCCACGGCGGTATCGAACAGGTTCTGCGCTTCACCAATGACCAGATCTTTCTGGCCCAGCAAGCCGTTGGTCAATCGATTCCAATCGACGATGAGAATGTTGCGAGATTCGAGGTACTTCAGCACGATGAACTGAATGATCAGCAGGTTGCGCACGGCCTTGGACGCCACTCGAACCACGAGGCCGACGAGCAAACCGATGATGAATCCCTGAACGATGTTTTCAGCAAGGAGCGACGGGAGGTCCATGCCTTTACCACATGTTGGGTTTGGTATAACCGTGGTGGCACACGGGCGAACGGGTGGTCGTTTTGCAGACGATGCTCTCATATAGGGAAGGCAAGTGGGATGCCTGTTCACCATGAAGCGAGGTTCACGTGCTTGGAAGAAAACCGGCAACCAACGTTGGAAGTGGCGCAAGAAGAAGTTGCGACGCCGAAAGCGTGCACGCCGACAGGCCAAGAACTGATGCGAAGGGTAACAACACGGGAGTATAGTATAGCTTGGTAGTATCGCGGGCTCCAGTTGCACGGGAATGACGACGAGTGGGTTTGCTGAAGTTGATGACCAACTGGAGCGCCGACCCGTTGCAATCCTGCAGACTGCCCATCTGATGCGCAGTTTCAGAAGAAATCCGCTGGGGGGGGTTCAAATCCCTCTGCTCCCACTTTTTTGACGACCTGTACGGCGGTTTCGTTCATTCCAAGCCCTTCGCTCGCCGGAGGTTCAACCACCCCCATTTGCACCCCCTTCTGGATTCACATGGCGTCGTTAGGTTGATGCCGAACACGAGACTCGGAAGGGTTGGGGAAGAACATGCGTCGAATGCTGGCCGTTGTTGTGCTTGCGCTGTTGATGGGACCGGTCACCGGCTCCTTGTTTGTGAAATCTGAGCCGATTGGCTGGGAAGCCGTGGACGCCGAAGGGCTGCAATGGATGCCCACTGGCTACGGTTTTGATGTTCCCGAGCAGGCCGAGGCCGTTTGGCTCAGCGACACCACGCCGTGGTGGGAGCGAACAGCACTCGATGAGAACCGAAACGCCATCCACGATAGTTTGGAGTCCTATGTCGGCACCACCGGTGTTGGCCTCTCGTACGGCGTTGAAGTCGATGAGGGTCATCTGGCTGACCTTGCAGCGATGAACCTCAGCGTGGTCGATGTCATCGAGTCCGTGGACGCCGTTTTGCTTGGCCAGGTTGACGCCTCCTTGGCGTTCCAACTCGCCGCCCTCGACGACGTCGTGATGGTGGAGCGCTACGGCAACATTGTGCTCTATGGCGACATCCAAACGCCGGCGGTTAAAGCGCGCAACTCCTCCTTCTATCCCATGGGCGCATGGGACCTTGGCTTCACCGGGAAGGACGTGAACATCGCCATGGTTGACACCGGTGTTGACAACGAGCACCCCGGCCTCAACGAGAAATTCATCGCCGGCTACGATGCCGTTTGCTACCTGCACTCCGACCCAACTTGTACGGCCGGTGGTGTCCGAGAAACCGACGGCACGTACGACCCCGACGACGGCCACCAGCACGGGACCGCCTGCATGGGCATGGCTGCCGCCACGGGTATTGACGCGAGTGGGGCGCAAACCGACTTCTACGGCTCAGCCCCTGACGCCGACCTCGTGGACGTCCGCATCGGCACCGACGCCGGCGCAGGACCGTTTGAGAATTACTTGCTCGCTCAGGAGTTCTATGAATCGGCCATGAACGGTCTGCAGTGGATCATCGACAATCGCGACACCGCCTGGCAGGGCGCTGATGAAGCCAATTACGGCATCGACATCATCTCGCTCTCGTGGGGCATCACGTCCCACGAAGGCGGTGGTTCGGACGGCGAGGACATGCACAGCCGCATCCTCAACGAGGCCATGGAACTCGGCGTGGTCGTCAGTGTTGCAGCGGGCAACGACGGTCCCGACAACGACGGCCTCTCGGGCATGGGCTCCTCCAGCCTCTCCATCACGGTGGGTGCCACGGACGACCAGAACACCATCGACCGAAGCGACGACACCGTTGCGGGCTACTCCTCCCGTGGGCCTCGCCGGGACAACGGGGACGGCAACCCGCTCAACGAGCTCAAACCAGAGGTCTCCGCACCAGGCTCGAACATCATCCAGGCTGAGGGATGCGTAACCTCCAGCGGGTGCGTCAATCTGCTCGGGGGTTCTGCCGAAGACAACGGCTACACGGGGCGCGGTTCCGGCACGTCCTACGCTACCCCCTCTGTCTCTGGCATCCTCGCCATGATGATGGAGGCGAACCCCGACTTGACGACGGCTGAAATGAAAGAAATTCTCAAACTCACGGCCGAGCGCCGTGGCGAGGCTTCTGCGCCTGAGGTTGACCCGTTTTGGAACCGTGATTTCGGTTGGGGCATGGTGGACGCTTACGAGGCCGTCAAGATGGCCATGTACCTCGCCGAAGAGAACCTGACGGGAGCCGTCGATGTTTCGACGCAAGTTCACATCCTCAACTCGAGCGTGAACGCTACCACCGGTCTTCACGAACTCCGAGGCTTGGCTTGGGGTCAGGCAGGTTCGGTGTCCAAGGTTGAATTCCGCATCAACGACGGGGAATGGATGGAAGCCGCCTACGAGACCGTCGAAGGCGGCCTGGCAGCCCTCGAGCGGTTCGAATGGGTGGTGGCCCTCGACCTTGACCAACTCGCTGCTGGAAACCAAACCGTCGAAGTCCGTGGGCTGAACGATCAAGGAGCACCTTCGCTCTCGGTCTTTACAACGGTCGTCGGGACGGGTGCCGGGGCTGACAGCACGGTTGACTTGGGCGTGAACCTGTTCACGCTGAGCGCCTTCCTCGTCCTTCTCATTCTCGTTGGCCTGCTGGTGCAAGGCGCCAAAATAGACCCGCCTGCCACCCTTCATTCGCTGAGCGACAGTGAACCGGTGGAGGCCGTCCTCTTCGATGATTCCACTTCGGTTGAGAAGGAAGCCAAGGCGAACGCCAAGCCCCCCAAATCGTGATTGCCTTCAAATGGAGGACGGGTGTCCGTCCCCCATGGGCAACTTCAGCGACCGAGCCCTTGCGATTCAGCCGACCGGCGTGCGCAAGATGTTCGATTTGGCCGGCGACGACGTCATTTCGTTTGGCCTCGGTGAACCTGACTTCCAGCCCCCTGCCGTGGCCATTGAGGCCTTTCACCAGGCGATGTTGGACGGCCGCAACAAGTACACGACGACGGCCGGACTACCCGCGCTTCGCAAAAAGATCGCCGAATCGTGGTCGGCCTACCAAACGGGCATGGACGAAAACAACGTTTGCATGACGATGTCGGGCACCAATGCGCTCCTCAATCTGTTCATGACGGTCATCAATCCCGGCCAGAACATTTTGCTCCCAGAGCCTTACTTCCCGTTGTACGGGCCGGACGCTACGCTTGTGGGCGGTGAGGCGAAGTACTACCCCTGCCTGTTTGAAAACGAATTCATCCCAACCGTGGCCGACTTGGAAGCCCAGGTTGACGACAACACGGTGGCCATCCTCTACAACTTCCCCAGCAACCCCACGGGGGGGACCCTCAACGAGCAACAGCGGGATGAACTGCTCGCCTTTGCCAAGAAGCACGACTTGTGGCTCATCTCCGACGAGGTCTACGACCGTATTGTCTTCGAGGAGGACCACGTCTCCTTCATGGGCACGGGCTACGACAAGGTGATGGTCGTCAATTCGTTTTCCAAGACCTTTGCCATGACCGGATGGCGCATTGGCTACATCATTTCAACCAACCTTGAAGCGATGAAGCAGGTCGTGAAGATCCAGTACTACATCTCCGCCTGTTCCAACGATGCCATGCAGTACGCCGTCCTTGAGGCCATGGAACAAGCCAACGATTATCCCTCTCAGATGGCAGCAGAATTCCAACAGCGATGCAACCTCATCGTCGACCGCCTCAACGCCATGCCGGGTGTTCAGTGCCACCGCCCCAAAGGCGCCATCTATGTCTTCCCCAAGGTCGAGGTGCCCGGCATGAATTCCGAAGACATCGCCATGGAACTGCTCCGCGACGGCGTGCTGTGTTCCCCCGGAAGCGCCTTTGGCCCCTCAGGTGAGGGTCATCTCCGCTTTGCCTATACCATCAGCCAAGAGGACATCGCTCGAGGCATGGACAAGGTCGAAGCCACGCTGAAACGGTTGCAAGATGCATGAGGGGAGCATTGTGTCCGTGCTTGAGACCGTCGCCTTGTTTTCGTTGGGCGCCGGAATCGGTCACATCGGTCCACGTCTTCCGACCCTTTGGATGACCAGGGCCAAGGGATTCAACATCCGGTTTCCACCCCATCCTGAGCCCGTCCCTCTTTCCCCTTACCTCACTCAGCGTGTGCTTCACATGCGGGCCTTCTATTGGTTGAGTTTCGTTCTTGGCGGACTCGTGTTGGCCTTTGGCGCTGCCAGCTTGCGCTGGGGTTCACCCGTGTTCGGTTTTGGGTTATGGGTGGCCAGCACGTGGATGATGCTCTCTCGCCTCCAGCTCCTCATCGGTGGACAACCGGCGCCATGGACCAAGGGCCTCGCCGTTGAACTTCAGACGGTGATGGACCGAAACCGGGTCGCTCCTTGTTGCCATCACCCTTCGCCGGTGTGGCGGCTCCAATCCATCGATTGCGCCTCGTGCGATGCCGTTCTTTCCCGAACCGCACGGCCCGACCTCGGTCGGTCCCGTAGCGACGGTCGCTTCGCCGGGACCCTCCGCCTGCTCATCACCGACGGCTACCCGCTGGCTGAACCGCTCCCCGAGCCTGTCGTGCAGGAAGAATAGGGTGTTGGGCGCCTTCACAGGGGCAACCTTTGAGAAAAGTCCGCGTTGGCTGGGGCCCATGGAAAGCCGCCCCACGGTGGGTTCACTGATTGCCCGGGTCGGTCTGACCGGGCAGTTGCTGGGGCAAATTTTCCTCACGCCTATGGCAGCCTTTGGCCTGACCTACTTGTTGGTGTTCACGGCTGAGGGTGGCGATTTTCGCTTGAGCATTGAAGTGGACATGATTCCATGGATCGGCATGGCTTCGCTGTTTTACGGGATGCTGGCCCTCGCCTTGGCGCTCGGCATGGGTGGGTTCACGCCGCTCCGGGTGATTGAGGCTGGCGGCTGGCGCTTAGCGCTCGGTTTGACACGGCATCAGGGGAGTTCCGTTCATCGCTTCGCAGCCCGTCAACGGTACGCTGCTTCCGCTCACGGACGCCTTTCCACCTTGGTCTACGACCGGTTCGAGGCAGGTCATGCACTGTGGACCATTCGAGGGTCCCTGATCCTCCTTGCCATCCCGTTTCAGGTGCTGCTCGCCACCATTCCGCTCTCGCTGGTGCTCATGTTCCCAGAAGGCGTGGTCCACCAGAATCGGCAACTGGAATTGGCCCTCTTGCTGTATGCAATGTGCCTGTACCTCTCCATTCGCGTCTTCCCAGGCTTTGCCCGCCGGTACATCACCTTGGCTTCCCTGGGGAGGAAATTCCTCGGGAACACCCTCCGTATTTCATGGGCGTTTCCGGTGTTTTTGCTCTGGTCCATGGGCCAACTTTCCTCGTACATCGTTCAACGAGCACTTGGCGATGACGTGGCGCTCAACATTGCGTTTGAGAAGCAGTTGTTTGAATCGCTGATCTCGGCCGGTTCCACGCCGGAAACATCCTTCCTGAACCTTCTCACGGCTTTGGCCGTCATGCCCATGGCCGCCTTTACCACGCTGGCGGTGTTGGGTGGTGGCGCAGGTGAACCGCCATCATGGATGCGACCCGAGTCGGGTTCGTCCGCCAGTGACACCCAAGAACAACTCAACACGCTTTCTGCAGGTCTGGATCACCTTGCTGCTGAGGTGGCCCAAGCCTCTACCACAACGGTTGCAACCTCGGCACCGGTGTACGCACCGGCTGTCGTTCAACAGGTCATGGTGCCCGTTGCTCAACCCGAGGACCCTGCACCACCCATGCAACAAGCGACGGGGTCAATGGTCGATGATTTGGATTTCGACCGCTTGGCTGAACGCGTTGGCCCCACCGCTCCAACCGCCGTCCCTCGTCAACCGTCACATGACGAGCCAGTGATTCGAGGATTTGACCTTCAAGACGGCGAAGAACGGTGATTTTCGGACCTGCGTGACAGCCCATCAAAAGGCGACCTTCTTATGCTCAATCGTGTTGGGCGAAGTTGCTGATGTCCATGCGCCGAATGATGCCCTTCACCATTGTCGTGCTGCTCTTGATGCAAACCCTTGCCATGAACATGGTTGTTCCCGCTCAAGCCGCCTCTGGTCGGGGTGGAACGAACGATGACTTCACTGTCAAGTCAATCTCCATCGGCAACGCCACTGTCGCAGCCGACCAGTGGGTCCAATCCGACGGCACGGTCGTGGATTACATCTTCATGGACAGGACCATTGAAGTGACGGTCGCCGTTCAGCGCTTCGGAGCTTCTGGTATCGGCGACACGGCTCCTGTTTCTGTGGACATCGTCCACCCGGTTGGGTTCATCATGGAATCGTTTGACTTCACCACCAATCCGCTGACGGGCGGCCAATCCTACAACCACGTGTTTGCGTGGTCGCCATCAGCCGCTCATTCCATCCTCAACACCTCGACCAACGACCTCTCGGGAGGTCTGATCGTTCGTGCCGTGGTCAACTTCGCCGACGACGACAAGAACGCCAACGACCAACGGGAGATGACCGTTCCAGTGGCCGTTGGTTCCGATAAGATGGACGACTTCCAGTCTCCCGGACCCGGCTTTATCTCGGCCAAGTACCCCGCCGATGGCGGCGATGCCACCAGCGGGGGTTCATGGCAAACCGATGCCACCTCCAGCGCTGCGGGCTCCAAACACTTCCGACATTCTGCGCCGGGCAGCAACTACCCGTCCAACGCTGAAGCCACCCGCCTGGTTCATGCACGCCAGGGTGCCGGCGGCGGCCAATGCGACACGGACGCACTCGACCCGGGCATGACCCAAATTTACCAAACCTGGCTGTGCAGGGTGCTGTTCTATTCCAACGAGTTTGTGTCAAGTCAGTTCCACATCCAGGCCTGGGGCAGCATGGCTGCCGGTGATACGGTCTCGATGGAACTTTGGCGTGGCTCCGGCAACATCGACGATCCGTTCGAATCCATTGCATGGGACATCGCTCAGGGCAATCCCAGCGCTGCGCCCGGTCAGTGGACCAACCTCTCGTGGGACCCTCAAGTCACGTGGGAGCAAATCCCCAACCTCGCCAACCCAGAGGTCTTCCTCGGTGGCAGTTCCTACACCTTTTCCATGCTGTTCACCTCGGACAGCAGCGTGGCCAGCGAAGGCTTCCACATTGACGACTTCGTTCACTTCGGCGTGAGCCGTGTGACCGATTACACCGTCGACATGCAGTGCGACAACCCGCTCAACGGCTACACCATCGCTCCCAACCAGATGGCCACCCTGTATTGCACACTCACGAACAACGGCTACGCTCCGGCCACGATGCGCCTTCAGACCAACGTCACCAACGATTCGTGGATGGCGCCGTTCCCCATCATTCGTATGGACATTGAAGGCAGCAGCAACCACGGAACCAACATCGTCATGCCACCACTCGGCGCAGGGAAGACAATCGAGTTCTGGGCGAACTTGACGGTCCCTGCTGGCGCTGATGTTCAGCAGCAAGATTGGAACCTTTGGCTGACCGACGCCAGCAGCGCCCAACTTGGTGAAAAGGCCCGCCTTGGCATGGACTTGGCCGTCAGCGAGCAGTTCAGCGTCGCGTTGACCTCTTCGGTTCCACTGGTCGCCGCCACCATCGGTCCCGACGACTACGGTCTGGTGAACTTCCGTCTGCAGAACACCGGCAACCGTGATGCGGCGTTCAACCTCGCTACGACGTTCTCCGATAACACGGGATGGGTCGGTATCATCCAAAATGAGACGGGTGTCATCCAACCCAACCCCATCACGCTCTACAAGGGGCAACGCGTGGACTTCGTGCTCAACATTTCCTCGCCTGAACTGGCCAGTCCGGGCACGGTTTCCTTCAACCTGCGAGCCACCTGTCCCTCGTGCAGCACGGCCCTGTTTGGCACCGATGTCCTTGTTCGTAATGTCGAGGTCCCAGTTCTCCGCCACGTCGACCTCGTGGCCGAAGAAAACACCTTCTCGGGAGCAGCCAACGGCATCTCCAAGTCCCTTTACCTCAACTTGTACAACCTCGGTAATGACGACGAGCAGTACAATCTGAGCATCGGTCAGAGCAACTGGCGCCTCCAGGCCTCGCTCCCGGCCGATCAGTCGCCCGTGCTTGACGCATGGGACGGGGAGTCGACCGTCGTGGTTCAACTCGCCATGCCCATTGGCCTGAACCCTGGGTATTACTCCGTCACCGTGACGGCCACCAGCGTGGATGACGAGACCGTGTTTGCACAAGTCGAACTCATCATTGAAATCTTGGAAACCGCCGCTGTCTACGTTTCTGATGAAGAAACCGGCCAGTCCTACATCCCTGGAGATTTGCCCCAGACGATGTCGTTTGAAGTTCGAAACGACGGCAACAGCCCGGACAGCTTTGCCATGAGTCTCAACATTCCTAACGGAATGAACGCCGCGTTCACGAACCTCATCAACGGGAACACCCCTGAAATTGACATCGGGGCCAGCTACAACGTTTCCGTCCAATTTTCGTTCGTCGAAGGCACTGAGGGCAGCCTGAACCTCCAGGTCATCGCCACCAGCGTTGCCGACAGCAGCATCAGCGCCACAGGGGAAGCCACCTACCTCGTCGGCTCTCAGGACTGGCTTCGCATCTTCGCCATCCCGCCCGTGGAAGTCACCGAAGAAGGTGAGGTCGAAGTTACCGTGCGTATCGTCAACCAATACACCACCGGTCAGCGCGTGGTCATGGATCTCGACACCGGCGAATCCAACGCATGGTTCCGCTCCTCCATCGCTCGTCTTGACAAGGATTTCACGTTGAGCACGGGCGAAACAAAGGAAATCACCATCACGGTGGACGTCACTGAGACGACGCTCAAGAACCTCAACGACGATACCTTGACCGTCAACCTGACCGTTTGGGCCCGCTCTGAAACTGTCAGCGATGCTGCCAACGCCGTTCTGGAGGTCACCTTGGTCCGTATGGACAGCGGGGTTGACGCCACGGAGGACGAGGCAGGGTTGCAACTCGATGTCATTGCGATGTGGGGTGTCTTTATTCTCATTCTCGTCGGTGGTGTGGTGATTTTGCTGGCCATCCTACGAACCGAAGAGGAAGAGGACGAGTACGCCAAGTGGGGTGAGGACGGCTACGAAGACAGTCTCACGGCCACTTACGGGGCCGTCGCCGCCGCACCATCTGTTCCGACCTCCATGCCGACGCCGGCCGCCGCTCCCGCTCCAGCCCCCGCAGCCGCTCCCGCTCCTGCTCCCGTCGAGGACAGCATGCCGCCCTTGCCAGCCGGTGGTCTGCCGGCCGGATGGACCATGGAGCAATGGAAGCACTACGGCCAGCAGTGGCTCGACCAAAACCAACAGTGAGGCGCCCCCCAAAGCCCACGCTGACCAAGCGCAGGGTTCAAGGCGCAGGCAACCTCGCCAACCATGCCGGAGGGCATTCCCATGTATGGAAACGGACAAGCACCCATCTTCATCTTGAAAGACGGTACACAACGAACGCGAGGTCGCACAGCTCAATCCAACAACATCGCTGCAGCCAAAGCCGTGGCCGACGCCGTTCGTTCAACGCTCGGGCCGAAGGGCATGGACAAGATGCTCGTTGACTCGATGGGTGATGTGGTCATCACCAACGACGGCGCCACCATCCTCAAGGAAATGGACATCGAACATCCTGCTGCAAAGATGATCATTGAAGTCGCCAAAACACAAGAGCAACATTGCTTTGACGGCACGACGTCGGCTGTGATTCTGTCGGGCGAACTGTTGAAGCGCAGTGAAGACCTCATCGAGCAGAACGTGCATCCCACCGTCATCTGCGAAGGATTCCGCTTGGCTGCCGAGCGTGCCATCGGTTTGATGGAAGGCCACGGCATCTCCACGGAAAACGACGACGGTGTGCTCCAAGAGGTGGCCAAGACGGCCCTCACCGGGAAGTCGGCAGGTGCAGTCAAGAGTTTCATGGCCGACATTTGCGTTCGTGCCGTCAACGCCGTCGGCGTGATTGAAGACGACGAGCGCCTGGTCGACCTTTCCGACATCAAAGTCGAGAAGCGTCAGGGCGGTTCAATCAAGGATTCTTCCCTCATTGACGGTATTCTTCTCGACAAGGAGCGTGTTCATGCCGGTATGCCACGAAGCGTTTCCGATGCGAAAATCGCCCTGGTGAACTCGGCCATCGAGGTCAAGAAGACCGAAGTGGATGCCAAGATTCAGATCACCGATCCCAACCAACTCGCCCTGTTCCTCGAGGAGGAAGAGAACTACATCCGAAACCTGGTGAACACCATCGAGAACGCAGGCGCCAACGTTCTCATTTGTCAGAAAGGCATTGACGAACTCGCTCAGCACTACCTTTCAAAGAAAGGCATCTTTGCTATCCGCCGTGCCAAGAAATCGGACATGGAGGCCTTAGCCAAGGCCACCGGCGGCACCATCATCACCAACCTCGAAGACATGAGTGGCGACGACCTTGGTGCAGCCTCTCGTGTCGAAGAAAAGAAAATCGGCGACTCGGACATGACCTTCATCACGGGTTGTCCCGAAGCGAAGTCCGTTTCCGTCCTCCTCCGCGGTGGTACCGAGCACGTAGTGGATGAAATTCGACGTGCGTTCGACGATGCTGTTGGTGTTGTGTCGGTGGCTTGGGAAGACGGCGCCGTGTTAACCGGTGGTGGCAGCGTGCTGGCCGCTGTGTCCCGTGACTTGCGAACCTATGCAGAGACCGTTGGCGGTCGCGAGCAGATGGCGATCGAAGCCTTTGCTTCTGCTCTGGAAATCATTCCTCGGACACTGGCGGAAAACGCTGGCCTCGATCCAGTCACCACGCTCATCGAGCTCCGGAAAGCCCACGCTGACGGCCAAACGCACGCCGGTATCAACGTCTACGAAGGCGGCGTGGTCGACATGAAGGAGGCCAACGTCGTCGAGCCTCTTCGCGTCGTGGAACAAGCCATCCAGTCCGCAACGGAAACGGCCATCATGATCCTACGCATTGACGACGTCATCTCGTCCAAGGGCGTGCCCATGGACGAAGGCATGGGCGACATGGGCGACTTCCACATGTGATGTCCAAAACCTGCTACAAAATGAGGCCAAAAACGAACCACTGGAAGCCTTTTCGGCTCGTGGTTTGATAATAACCTTCAAAGGCCAGTCAAGGCTGGCAAAGATTGCCCACAGAGCGTGAGCAAGAGGTCATCCCATGGCATCCGTCGCAAAAGTTTGGATTGACGAAGATTGTATTACCTGCGATGCCTGTCAGGACATCTGTCCTGAGGTCTTCGAGGTCACCGATGATTCCTCGTTCATTCTGGCGGCTGTTCGTACCGATGGTAACTTCGACCGAAACGTCGGGGGCTCCCCGCTGGTTGGGACGCTGGGTGCGGAACTTGGCGACATCATCATCGAAGCCGCCGAGGCCTGTCCCGTTGAAGTCATCAAGTACGAATTGGTGTCCGACGGTGCAGAAGAAGCGGTGGTTGAAGCCGCTCCTGTTGAGGCTGAAGCAGCCGCACCGGCGGCCGCTGTCGCTCCTGCGGCTGGCGTGTCCGACGCCTTGAACGCCGTGTTTGCCGGCGACCGTTCCATCAACATCCTCTTCGGTTCCCAAACTGGAAACGCCGCAGGTTTGGCTGAAAAAACCGCCAAACTCGCCGCTAACTACGGCCTTGAGCCCAACATCGTTGACATGGACGGCTTTGACCCCGCTCGCTTGGCGACCATGAAGCGTGTCATGATCATCACGTCCACTTGGGGCGAGGGCGAAATGCCCGATAACGCCGACGCCATGTGGAACGCCATCAATGCCAACGGGCCTGCTCTCGGTAGCGTTCATTTCTCCGTGTGCGCCATTGGCGACACCTCCTACGACGAATTCTGTAAGGCCGGCCACGACTGGAACGACAAACTGGCTGCCTTGGGCGGAACGGAAGCCTACCCCATTCAGGAATGCGACGTTGACTTTGAGCCTCCTTGGAAGATTTGGGTTGAACAAGCCCTTCCCATGCTGGCATGCGTCGATGAGTCCGGCACGTTGCAGGTTGAGCTTCTTGAGGAAATGAAGGCGTACGGCGCCGGCGACGATGACGATGTCGTTGAGGGCGACTTTGCCCCCGGTGTCATTGAGAAGGCTGACCTGACCATCACGCTCGAAATTTTCCGATATTGTCCCGAGGCCGGCGAATCCGGATGGGACACGCTTACTTGTGCCGTTCCCGGCCATGCTACGGTCCAAGACCTGCTCATCACCATGCAGCGCGAGGTTGACGGCAGCCTTGCCTTCCGTCGTGGTGGTTCAGCGGGGACGCCCACCACTGGCGTTCGAGTCAATGGTCGCATCGTTCTTGCGGACTGTGCACAAATCAGCGAGTTGGCCAAGGACGGCGGTCGGGTCCGCATCGAGCCGCTTCCAGGCCACCCCGTGGTTCGGGACTTGGTCGTTGACACGGCTCGCTACGAAGGCCACCGCAGCCGTGCAGAGCCTTGGATGCGCACCGATCCTCGAGAGGGCGAACACCTCCCCTCCGGCCAAGCCATGGGCACCATGGATTCCGCCGCTGCAACCGCTCTCCACCAGGCTGGCGATGTGCTCTCCTTCCAACTCATCCAAGCCATGTCGGACACGCTGCCCCACGACCAGCACTACGAAGGCCCTGGTGTCCACTTCCAACAGTGGCTCCGTGTGCTTGACCCACGTACCTCTGAAAAGCAGCGCAAGAGCATCATGACTTCGCTCCAAGAGAAGGACGGGGTTTGGTCGGAAGCCGACCACGCCAGTCTCATGCGCTACGGCGAAGACGGTCGTCTGGCGGCTCGTTCCTTGAACGAAGCCCGTGGCGCTTTGCTCAACCAGTCCCGATACGGTGGAAAGTCCGGCCGTTTGGTCAAGTGGTACGGTCGCAGCGTGAAGTGGTCCGGCAACGTGAACGAAACCACCCTGTACCGACAAGTGCTGGGGCCGCTCGGCCTTGTGAGCAACGTTTTCAGCGGTGTTTCGGCTCGAATGGCGCTCGCCTTCACCCGCAACGGTGGGCCGCCCATCCGTGGGCTGCAGGCGCTGTTGGTCCCACCAGCGGGCCTGGGCCGTATCCCAAAGATGTTCAACAGTCGGGTTGAGAACTACCACGAAGTGGTCAGCCTGTTCAACGAAATCGACCAGCGGTTCTGAGGTGAGTTCATGGCGAAGATTGCATACTACCCCGGAAACGTCGCTCGAGCAGGTGCAGCCGAGGTTGAAGATTGCATTCAGCCGCTGTGCAAGGCCCTCAACATTCAGCTGGTTGAATTGCCACGTGCCAGCAGCGACGGTGGCAACGTCATCAAGCAAGCCACGCCAAAGCTGCAAGACGCCTTGGTGGCTCGAAACCTCGCTCTCGCAGAAGCGAAGGGCCTTGACGTGATGACCACCTGTGCAACCAGTCATGCCATCATGTGCAACACCGCTTTGGACATGGAGCGAGATCCGGTCTATGCCAGCACCGTCAACAACTTGGTCGCTCGCACCTCAAAGGTTGAATTCAGCGGAGAGGCTCAATCCTGGCACTTGCTCCACTACCTTGTAGAAGAGATCGGCCTGGACAAGGTCCGAGATGCCGTGAAGAACCCGCTCAAGATGAACATCGCCGCCTACTACGGCCCCGACATGCAGCGTGATGGTGCTTGTGCAGGCGATGACCCGTTCATGCCCACCTACATGGAGCAACTCATCGAGGCGCTCGGTGGGACGCCTGTGGACTATGAATCCAAGTGCATGAGCGTAGGCTCCACTTCGATGCTCACCCTCGAAGATTCCTCGCTTGCCATGACCGCTGCAGTGCTTTCCGATGCCATCCAATCCGGTGCTGATTTGGTGGTGAGCGCCTGCACGGTGTCTCACATCAACCTCGACTCCTACCAGTCCAAAGCAGGACGGGTGAGTGGAAAGCGAACCAGCGTTCCTGTTTGCCATTTGGCTGAACTCGTGGCTTTCGCACTTGGGTTCTACCCTGACCGCTTGGCTCAACTGCGAACCCGCGTCCGACTCATTGGCTCGTGATGTCTCGGTTGAGCGCCTTGATGGCGCGAGCGGCCAATGCCTGAGAGCACCCCGTTTTTGCAACCATGCCATCGGGGGTCGCCGAGAGAAGCCCTCCGATGTCAGGTGAATACGCAGCAAACAGCCCGAGCAGGTCGTGGTCTCCCTCGGCCAAGGGAGACACAGTGTGGTCAAAGCATCGTTCGAGATGTTCGCGTCGATTGTCAAGCCACGGGTGACGTTGGTGTGGCTGTTCTGCGAGCGCCTCCACTTCTCGCTTGGCCACAGCAACGGCTGCACTGACCTTGGCCTCGTTCGACGGCGTAGTGCTGACAAACTCGTGCAGGCGCTGAAGTGCATCGTGTTCTCGTTTGGCCGCCACACCAAGGAAATGGGCCGCTTCCAGTGGCCCTTTCACCATCATGACGGGCACGCCAAGGTCGAGCGTGATGTGGGCGAGCGCCCCCAAGACGGCGTTCGGGTGAACGCTGTAGGTTCCTTCGCCGCCCGTTTCAATCAAGAGTAACGGACGTTGTGCACTGGCTTGCAGACTGCGACACTGGTGGAGCAAGCGGCCTGATTTGATGGATTCAAGCAGATCCCTGGCCGATTTTCGCTCAACGAGGATTCGTTCCGACAGTCGAATGTCGCCACATGGGAGTTGTGTGAGTCTTGTTTGAAAGCCGAGGCCCTGAAGGTAGCTCGGTAACGTTGAGCGCCCCTCACGGTGGTCGATGTGGATGGTGTTGCCCTCACCGTTGACCTCGTTGAGTTCGCTGATTTCTCGGTCGGCTGCGTTGAGCACTGCGTCCATGGATGCGGGTGTGATACGTTGCCCGTCGGGTTGGCTTTCCTCTTCAAGTTCGAAGGCAAACAGGCTGGATTGTTCCCGCGGGCGAAGTTGGTCCGGACGAAGTGGCGGGGCCACTGTTTCGTTCCGAGGCGAACTCTTAACACTCCTTTCTATAGAATTTGAAGGTGCCTCATCAACGGGAGGATAACGTTCCAATTCACCATCTAGGAATGCTTTGGCAGGGGTGGTTCTGTCATCGAGTTGAACCGAGAAGGCATCGAGGGCGTGTGCATCCACGTCAAAGGTTTCGTTGAGTTGTTTTTGTCGAACGAGTTTCACCATCAGGCGGTGCATGTTCTCCTCTTGGCGCTCTGAGGCCTTGTGGACGTAAGCGTCTCTTGTGTTCTTGGCGATGAGCACGTGCACGGACCCCGCTCGTTGGCGTGCGGTTCGACCCCGGCGCTGGATGGCCCGTACCGCACTCGGGACCGGCTCGTACAGAACGACGAGGTCGGCTGCAGGTACATCGAGGCCTTCTTCGCCAACGGAGGTGGCGACGAGCACGTTGATCTCGCCGCTTCGGAAACGATTCAACTGCGCCAACTGCTGTTTTTGCGTCATGCCCTTTTGTGCGCCTCGAGAGGATTGTCCGATGAAGGCATCCGCTTCGATCCCGTCGTTCTTGTTGAGCAGGGCGACCAATCGCTCCACTGAATCCCTGTATTCAGTGAAGATCAGCACCTTCCCTTGTGGTTTCTCCCGGAGTTCTTCCACCACCAACGACGCGACGAGGGGCGCCTTGGGGTGGAGCTCATCGAGATCGTTCAGGGCGAGTCGGAGTTGATGAATCACCGGCAGCGCCAGCATGCGGTTGGTTTTGCGGCCGCTTCGCCCCTCTTCCTCCGCGCGGTTCAGGAAGGCTTGAGCCACCTTGGTGCCTTGGGTTTGCATGAGGTTCATCAGCATGTGAATGCGTCGCAAGTCGGCCACCCGCCGGGCTGCATCGTAGCCCCGCACATCCCGCTGCTGAATCGCTCGACTGGCACTTTGTTGGGCGCGTTCGATGTCGTTGGTGCCGATGTATTCCTTCGTGGGCATGAAGCCTTGACGCTGGAGATGCGCCACCTCATCGTTGAAGTGGGTGCGCAGGGGTGCGATAAGGGAGAGCAGGGTATCAGGCAGGTCGAGCAGGTGGGTGTGAATGTTCATGTCGACATCGTAGGCACTGAGCAATGGTTCAGTTCGCTTGCAGAGGTCGAGGTTGTGGGCGTTGAGGTTGGTGCGGACCTCATTGATGTTGCGTAGCGTTGAGCCAGGACTGGCGGTGGCGGCCAAGACCCTGCCCTTCGTGTTCGCCCGCTGGTACATGTTACCCACCTGGGCGTAGGCGTGGTTTCCCGTGGCGTGGTGGGCTTCGTCGAGGATGAGTAACTCGACCGATGCCAAATCAATGAGGCCGTTCATGGCGTCGTTTCGAATGACTTGGGGCGTCGCCATCACCACGGTAGCGCTCTCCCATAGCGCCTGGCGTTTGTCGGGGGCGGTGTCTCCCGTGTAGGCGATGATACGCTCTTCGGGAAGGTTGAGTCGCTCCTTGGCCATGGTCATCTGCTGGTCAACCAGTCCCGTCGTTGGGGCAATGAGCACGATCTTCTGGGCCCCGATTCGTAAGTATTCAGCCATCGCCATCCATTCGACTGCCGTTTTTCCAAACCCGGTCGGCATCACCATCAAACTGGAAAACGAGAGGATGCGCTCAAGTGACCGCAGCTGGTAGCCTCGTGCCTCGACGCCATCCTTGAGGAGGGGATGAACGACGTGAGGCATGGCAGGAAGGTTCTGTCTAGGGTTCAAAAGGATGATGTGGGGTCATCACGAATCAGTTGAACCCGAATGAGGTCTCTTTCACAGGAAGGTTTGAAGGCCGCCAATACCCATTGCGTCTCACGCATCCTCTCGGCAGCCTGCACCGAACCGCATATATACGGGGGGTAAGTCGGAGGGATGCTCAAAGGTGAGTAGCCAGACACACTGGGCCATCCCCCGAGGACCCCAACTGGTGCCTTCCCCGCTCGTGGGAAAGCCCCTCCGTGTCACGGCTTCGACGCTGCATGGGCCCTCGTACGCCCCCCAACGGTGGGGCCACTGCGTTGTAGAAAACCCCTGGAGGAATCCAAGATGGCAAAGCGAAACCACCCACGTCGTGGATCAATGGCGTTCAGCCCGCGCAAGCGAGCGAACCGCCCGTTTGGTCACGTCAAGTCGTGGCCCACCACCGATGCGAGCGAAGTCCGAGTGCAAGGATTTGCAGGCTGGAAAGCCGGCATGACCCACATTCTGGCCCGTGATTTGAACCCCCGTAGCACCTCCGCCGGCCAGGAAATTCGAGTTCCTGTGACCGTCGTTGAATGCCCCAAGATGCGAATTCTTGGCGTGCGTGGCTACGAAATGACGCCCTACGGCATGCAAGCTCGTGGCGAAGTTTGGGCCGAAGCCGATCAAATCGCCGACGCCTTCCCAGAACTCTTCAAGCGTGTCCCTAAGCGAAAGGAGCACGACGCTGACAAGCACATGACCAACCTCCAGCAGGCCGACCTCTGCGAGGTCCGCCTCATCGTCGCCACCCAGCCCCACACCCTCTCCAGCGTTCCCACCAAGGTGCCTGACGTGATGGAAATGGGCCTTACCGGTGGCTCGATGGATGACCAACTCAACTGGGCCAAGGAGCACCTTGGCGAGGAATACTCGTTCACCGACGCTTTCGAAGAAGGCAACATGACCGACATCGTCGCCATCACCAAGGGCTATGGCTGGCAAGGTGTCATCAAGCGATTCGGCGGTAAGCTGCAATCCCACAAGAACTCCAAGAAGCGCCGACAACATGGTAACATGGGTGCATTCGGTGATGGCTATGTCCGCAAGACCATCCGTCAGGGTGGTCAAACCGGCTACCACCAGCGCACGGAATACAACAAGCGTATCCTTCGTGTGGCCAACCCCGAAGATCACTCCATCACGCCGGCCGGTGGTTTCCTCCACTACGGCGAGATCAAGTCCGACTACATCCTGGTCAAGGGAAGCGTTCCCGGCCCCGCCAAGCGATTGATTCGCTTCCGTGATGCCACCCGTGCATCGGGCAAGACGCTCCACGACTACGAAATTACGTACGTGAGTACCGCATCCAAGCAGGGGGCCTGAAGATGAAGGTCGCAACCAAGGACATTGTCAACACGGTCACCCAAACCGAGATGGACGCAGGCAAACTCTCCGCCCGCTTTGAGGTCGAGGTTTCGGACGGTTCCAAGGTGAACCTTCCTGCTGCATTCGAATCCGAGGTCCGCGAGGACCTCGTCAAGTTGGCCGTCGCTTCCAGCCGAGCCAACCGCCGCCAAGCCTACGGTTCCCGCGCTCACATCGGAAAGCGCCGACCCATGGCCGGTATGAAGCACTCCGTCGAATGGTGGGGTAAGGGTCGAGGTGTCTCTCGTATCCTGCGCCGAACCGGTTCCCGACGAGGTGCTCAGAACCCTCACACGCTCGGCGGTCGCCGTGCTCACGGCCCCAAGGTCGAGAAGGACTGGTCCCGCAAACTCAACGCCAAGCAACGCCACGCTGCCCGCAACGCTGCCCTCGCAGCCACCGTCTCCATGGAGACCGTCGCCGCTCGTGGCCACCGCTTTGATGACACGGTCGAGCACCTGCCCATCGTGTTGGGTTCCTACACTGAAGTCGTTGACGGCAAGTCCACAGAGTACGACATCGAGACCTTCAACCACGGCTCTGCAACCCGCAAGGCTGCCGCCATCTTCGCTGGCCTCGGCCTCGGCCCTGACATGGACCGAGCCCGCAACGGTCGAAAGATCCGAGCCGGTAAGGCCACCATGCGTGGACGCGTCCACAAGACGCCCAAGTCCATTTTGCTCGTGGTCAAAGAAAAGGCAGGCCTCGCACAGGCCGCACGCAACCTCCCCGGCGTCGACGTCGTCGCTGCCAAGGACTTGTGTGCAGAAGACCTCGCCCCCGGTGGCGACATCGGTCGATTGACGGTTTTCACGAAAGCGGCATTGGAGGCCATGAACTGAGGTGAGATCATGAACGCATACGACATCATCATTCAACCCTGGCTGACCGAGAAATCGATGGAGGCCCGTACCACTGAGCAGCGCCTTGAGTTCCTCGTTCGCCGAGGTGCCACGAAGGCCCAAATCGCTCGCGCCGTTGAAACCATCTTCGACGTCGAAGTGGCCAAGGTCAACGTTCGCAACTCCAAGCACGGCAAGCACGCTTCGGTGAAGCTTGCTGAAGGCTACGACGCAGAAGACGCTGCCATGCGTCTGGGAGCATTCTGAGGTGATTTACCATGGGTAAGAGAATTCGTGCACAACGCAAAGGTTCCTCGCCACGCTACCGCGTGGCCAGCCACCGGTTCCCCGGAAAGAACCGCATGCCACGCGACAAGGACGTGGTGTGTGAGGTCACCGAACTGGTTCACAGCCCCGTTCACAGCGCCCCGCTCGCTCGCATCAAGACGCCTGACGGCGACACGACGCTGGTCGCTGCCACCGAAGGCATCTCCATCGGGAGCAAGGTCGCCATCGGCGACAACGTGGCCCTCCGCCCCGGCAACATTACCGAACTGGGCAACATCCCTGAAGGTACGGCGATCAACAACCTTGAACTTCGCCCTGGCGACGGTGGCAAGATTGCTCGCTCCGCTGGTAACTCCTGCATGGTCGAATCCCGCATTGGCGACATGGTCCGTGTCCGTATGCCATCCGGCGCTCTGAAGGAACTCCCAGCGAACTGCCGAGCCACCATCGGCGTGCTCGCCGGCCACGGCCGAGACGAGATGCCCATGCGAACCGCCGGTGCTGCCTATTACAAGGCCAAGGCTCGTGGTAAGCTCTACCCGCACGTTTCTGGTGTTGCCATGAACCCTGTTGACCACCCACACGGTGGTGGAAACCACCAGGCTGTTCACGGTCCCAACTCCGTCGCTCGTGGTACGCCACCGGGTGCAAAGGTTGGTCTGATTGCACCACGCCGAACCGGCCGTGGACGAGGTAAGAAAATTTGAGGTGATGATGCATGGCTAAGAAAAAGAAGTCCTTTATGACCCCCAAAGCCAGTCGACGTAAGGCACGTAAGCGCCTCTCGACGACCTCAGCCCGTGTGAAGAAGGAGTTCACCTACCGTGGTTTCACGATGGAAGAACTCAACCAGATGCCCATGTGGCCTGAAGAAGAAGACCAGGACTACATCGTTGGTCTCCTTCCTTCCCGTGTTCGCCGCAGCCTCGGCCGTGGCATGTCCACCGAGAACGAACACTTCCTCGCTCGAGTGCAGCGCTCCGGTTCCAAAACCGTTCGCACGCACCGCCGAGACATGCCCATTCTTCCACAGTTCGTCGGACGCCGCATCGCCATTCACAACGGTCAACACTTCGTTGAAGTCGATATCAAGCCCGAGATGATCGGCCACTACCTTGGTGAGTTTGCCGTGACCCGACGAGGCGTGACCCACAGCGGTCCGGGTGTTGGTGCTACCCGTTCGTCGAAGCACGTTCCATTGAAGTGAGGTGAAAAGGATGGCAAAGCGAAACCAAATGGATCGACGAAGTCGTCGTCGACAACTCCCCCAGCGCGGCTACACCCAGCTCTTGCAGGGTAACCGCCTGGCCACAGCCCGTGCCACCAACGTGGACATGCACGTCAAGCACTGTTTCGAAGTCTGCCGTGCGGTCAAGAACAAGACCGCAGGCGAGGCCGTTGCTTACCTCAACGAGGTGCTGCGCATTGATTCCGACCGAGCCGACGTCCGCCGCAAGGCCGCTGCTGTCCCCTTCCGTCTCGGAAGCGGCAACAAGCGCAAGCGACGCTCCGGCCCATCGATGGTTGGCCACCGCAAGGGTGGTATCGGTCCCGGCCGCTACCCCGTGAAGGCCTCCCGCGCCATCATCAAGCTCATCGAGAGCGCCATGGAAAACGCCCGCTTCCAGTACGAAGACATCGACGCTGACGACATGGTCATCACGCACATCGCCGCTCACCGTGGCCCCATCCGTCGAGGATGGATCCCGCGTGCCCGTGGCCGTGCAACCCCAAGCAACCACTACCGCGTGAACTTGGAAGTCTTCTTGGAAGACATGAACGCCATTGGCGACGAACTGGAGGACGACTTCTGAGGTGTATATCATGAGCAAGCAAAGCATTCTACGAACCATCGTTGACCGCAACGTCGAGCGCCTGCTCGTCCGCGAGTTCCTGATGAAGAACACCTCCAAGTCCGGCTTCGGCGGCCTTGACATTCGCCGCACGCCCGGTGGTACGGAAGTCACCGTTCACGCTGAGCGCCCCGGTATGGTCATCGGTCGAAAGGGGAAGATCATCAACGACCTTCAAACCCGTTTGAACCAAGAGTTCACCCTCACCAACCCCAAACTCAAGGTTGAGGAGGTCAAGAACCCGACCTTGAACGCTCAGGTCATGGCCGAGAAGATCGCCTCCTCCCTCGAGCGAGGTTGGTACCACCGCCGTTCCTGCCACAGCGCTGCCCAGAACATCATGGATGCCGGCGCACGTGGCGTGATCGTCACGGTCGCAGGAAAGTTGACTGGTTCCCGAAACCGTACTGAGAAGTACATTCGAGGCCACGTCAAGTACTGCGGTGAAACGGCGCTTCAGCACATGGACAAAGGATACTCCGTCGCCGTCAAGAAGCTCGGTACGATCGGTGTCACCGTCGAAATCATGCGCCCTGGCACCCGATTGCCTCACGAAATCAGCATCTTCTCGGAAGAGGAGCTGAAGATCCAAGCCGCACAAGAAGCAGCAGAGGAGGGTTCTGAGTGAGCCACGTCTCCAACCGAGAGATTGCGTCCATGAGCACCGAGGCTCGCGAAGCACGTCTTCTCGAACTTCAGGAAGAGTTGCTCCAACTTCGTGCCGAGAAGGCACTGGGCGGTACCCCATCCAACATGGGTGCTTACAAAGCAACTCGACGAAGCATTGCGCGTTTGAAGACGCACATGAACAACGGTCAGTGAAACAAAGCGAGGTGATGGAGAACAATGGCGGCTATTTGCAACGTTTGCGGGCTACCCGATGAACTGTGCATCTGCCAAGAAATTGCAAAGGAGCAACAGAAAGCCATTCTCTCAACCGACCGACGACGCTATGGAAAAATCGTGACAAAAGTGGAGGGCATTGACGACGCAGCAATTGACATCAATCAACTTGCAAAACTCCTGAAGAACAAGTGTGCAGCAGGCGGAACGGTAAAAGGACGATTGATTGAACTTCAAGGAGATCACAAGAAGAAAGCTGCACAAGTGCTCAGAAACAACGGATTCAATGTGGAGGTGCGATGAGATGGAAATGGTCAATCAATCTTGGATCGGTCGCACCATGACGGTCACCGCCTCCACCGACCCGACCTTGACCGGTCGACAGGGCATCGTCGTGGACGAGACCCGAAACACGCTCTCCCTTCTCGAAGGCGAGCAGCACCTGGTCCTCAACAAGGCCAGCATCACATTCACTGTTGGCGGCAGCGATGCCGTCATTCAAGGGGCCATGGTGGGTCAGCGCCCCGAAGACAGGATCCACCGAACATACAGGAAGGCATGATACGATGCGAGACATTGGCGTTGACGTGAAGAGCCCCACCGGCGAGTGGGACGGTGATGTGAACTGCCCGTTTTACGGCAGTTTGCGACTGCGAGGGCAAGTCCTCGAAGGCACCGTCTCCAGCGTCGGTATGCAGAAAACCATCACCATCGAGCGACACAACGTTCGCTACATGAAGAAGTACGAGCGATTCGAGAAGCGCACCAGCGTCGTCTCCGCTCACCTGCCATCGTGCATTGGTGAAGTCAACATTGGCGACAACGTCAAGGTCATGGAATGCCGACCGCTCTCCAAGACCGTTTCGTTCTGCGTCATCGAAAACTCCGGGGGTGTTGCTTGATGAAGGGCATCGCCGGTAAGCAAACCCGTGGCCTGCCAACCGCAGCCCGTCTCCACGTCGCCGACAACACCGGCGCCAAGGTCGTTCAAATCCTGAACGTTCTGAAGCTCGGTGGTACCATGCGCCGATACCCTGCCGCAGGCGTGGGCGACATGGCCAAGGTTTCAGTGAAGAAGGGTACGCCCGACACTCGCCGACAAATGTACAACGCCGTCATCATTCGACAGCGCCGACCGTTCCGTCGTGTTGACGGCACTTGGGTTCAATTCGAAGACAACGCCTGCGTGATCGTCAACGAAAAGGGCGATGTCACCGGTTCCGACATCAAGGGACCCGTCGCTCGTGAGGCCGCTGAACGCTGGCCTCGTATCGCAGCCAATGCAAAGCAAATTGTGTGAGGGAGTAGCATGGTCAAGAGTATGAAACCAGGAAAGCAACGCAAGGCGCACTACAATGCGCCCATTCACCAGAAGCGAAAGCGTGTCGCAGCCCGTCTGCAACTCGCCAAGCCCGATGCTCGATTCGCCGGTGTGCGAACCGTCACCGTCCGTGTGGGCGATGTGGTTCAGGTCACCCGTGGCGATCAAGCCCA
>DAET01000073.1:0-6525 GCA_002497765.1 Euryarchaeota archaeon UBA486 | reverse complement strand
GGTGGCAAGCGCCACGGTGGCAAGCGCAACAACGAACCCCTGACCGGTGCGGTGCTCCGCATCGACGCAGAAAAGGGTCGTTTGTACATTGAAGGTGTCAAGGCCAGCAAGGCCGACAACAAGGAAGAGGCGGTCCCAGTGCACGTCTCGAACGTGGTGGTCACCCAACTCGATGAGTCGGACCGCCTTCGTATCGCAAAATTGACTGGTAACAGGAGTTGAATGAGATGAGCAGCAACCACTTGAAGCGCTTGGCCATGCCCCGTAGCTGGCCCTTGCCACGAAAGACCACGGTGTGGGTCACTCGCCCAACGCCCGGTGCCCACGCCCTCGAACTCTGCATGCCGGTCACCCTCGTCATCCGAGACGTTCTTGGCCTCGCAAAGACGGCCCGTGAAGTTCGATTCATTCTCCACAACGAACTCGCCAAGATCGACGGCCGTGTCGTCAAGGACACCCGCCGTGGCGTCGGTCTGATGGACGTCCTCACCCTCGGCGAGGACAACTATCGCTGCGTGCTCGACCACAACGGTCGACTCCAGTACCGCCCCATCAGCGCTGATGAAGCCTCCTGGAAGGTCTGCCGCATCGAAGGCAAGACCACCATCAAGGGCGGACGCACCCAATTGAACCTTCACGACGGTCGCAACATCATCGTGGACGACCCCACGGCCTACAACACGGGCGACTCGCTCAAGTTGAACCTCCCCGACCAGAAGATCCTCGAGCACATCCGCTTCGGTGAAGGCATCCGCGCCTACCTCATCGGTGGTGCACACGTTGGCTCCACAGCCGACGTCAAGGAGTACATCGTCAAGCGTTCGAGCATGCCCAACGAAGTTCAGTTTGATGGCTTCGGTACGGTCGCTCGCAACGTGTTCGCCATCGGCGACGCCAGCATGCCCCTGAAGGAGGTGGCTGAATGAGCGCTGCCATGAACCCCATGAACCAACTCCGTATCACCAAGGTGTGCGTCAACATCGGTGTCGGTGAAGGCGGTGAACGCCTCGTCAACGCCGAGAACGTCCTCGAGTTGGTCACCGGTGTGAAGCCACAGCGCACCCTTGGTCGCATCCAAAACCGCGACCTCAAGGTCCGTGTTGGTGCGCCCATCGGCTGCAAAGCCACCATGCGCAACCAAGACGACATCAAGGCCTTCCTCACCAGCGCCTTTGACTGCCGAGAAAACACCATTCCTGCTTGGAACTTCGACCGAGAGGGCAACCTCTCCTTCGGTGTCCGTGATTACACGGATTTCCCCGGTCAGAAGTACGACCCCGACATCGGTATCTTCGGTATGGACATCACGGCCGTCGTTGAACGACCCGGTCACCGTGTCAGTCGCCGCCGACGTGCCAAGAGCAAGGTCGGTACCAAGCACCGAGTCTCGGCCGATGAGTCCCGAGCTTGGTTCGTTGAGAACTTCAACATCACAATCCTGGAGGAGTAAGCATGGCAAGAGATCACGGAGAAAGAATTGGACGAACCATTGGATGCCGCCGATGCGGCCGCAAGCGAGGCTTGATTCGCCGCCACGGGCTTCGCCTGTGCCGACAGTGCTTCCGCGACGTCGCACCCCAAATTGGCTTCAAAAAGATGAATTGAGGAGGGAAAGAAGATGCAATTTGATCCATTGAACGACGCTCTCATCAAAATTTACAATGCCGAGCAAGCCGGGAAATTCAACGTTGAGTTGACGCCCGCATCCAAGCTCCTCGGCAATGTGCTGAACATCATGCAGACCTCTGGTTATGTGGGCAACATCGAACGTGTCGAAAACGGCCGCGGCGATGCCTACGTGGTGGAACTGCGTGGAACGATCAACCGCTGTGGTACGGTCAAGCCTCGCCACAGCGTTCGTCGCCAAGAATACGAGAAGTGGGAGACCCGATACCTCCCTGCCCGAGACTTCGGCCTTCTCATCTTGACGACCAACTCTGGCGTGATGCACCACAACGATGCAAAGGACGCTCGAATTGGCGGCAAACTGCTGGCCTACGTGTATTGAGGTGAACAAACATGGTAAAACTCGACAGAATCGAACACACCGTAACCATCCCTGAAGGCGTGACCGCCACCCTCAGTGAAGATGGCGTCGTGACCATTACCGGGCCGAAAGGCACGCTCACCCGCACCTTCGAAAGCGACGTGGTCCAGCTGTTCCAAGACGGCGCCGGCCTCATTGTGCGTGTTGACCTCCCTCGACGCAAGCAGCGAGCCCTCGCAGGCACCTGGAACGCTCATCTCAACAACATGGTCAAGGGCGTGACCGACGGCTTCACCTACAACCTGAAGGCGTTCTACTCTCACTTCCCCATGACCTTGGCCGTGAACGGCAACACCTTCCAAGTGAACAACTACTTCGGTGAGCGTGTGCCACGTACTGCTCACATTCTCGAGAACGTGGACGTGAAGGTCTCCAACAAGGTCGAAGTCACCGTTTCCGGCATCGACAAAGAGGCCGTGGGTCAGACCGCTGCCAACATTGAGCGCTGCACGACCGTGAAGAAGCGAGACCGACGTGTCTTCCAGGATGGTATCTACCTGTTGAACAAGGAGTGATTGACATGGCAGAAGATTACGAATCAATGACCGTTGCGCAACTCAAGGAGTTGCTGAAAGAGCAGGACCTCCCCGTGTCCGGTAAGAAATCCGATCTCGTTGCCCGTCTGCAAGAAGCAGCTGGCCACGACGATGTTGTCGAAGACGAGGCGCCCGTTGAGGCCGCTGAGGACGACAACTGGGACGACGAGGACTGGGACGACGAGGACGACGATGTCTACATGGTCAAGCAAAAGCCCGTGTTGAACGACGAGATGAAGGCCGCTCTGGCCCTTCGAGCCGCTCAAAAGAAGAAGACACCCTCGTTCCGCCGAACCGAATGGTTCCGCTACAAGCGTCTCTCCCGCTCCGGCTGGCGAGCTCCTCACGGCATGGACAACAAGCAACGTCGCAACTACAAGTACCGTGGTTCGCTGGTGCGAATCGGCCACGGCAAGGTCGCCGCTGCCCGTTTCCTCCACCCGTCCGGCTTCCGTGAAGTGATGGTTCACAACACGGCCGACCTCGAAGCCATCGACCCTGAGACCGAGGCTGCCCGTGTGGGCGCCAGTGTCGGCGGACGAAAGCGAGAGCACATCTACGCACGAGCCGATGAACTCGGTGTTCGTGTCTTGAACCGACGGAGGGATGTTTGATGCAAATCACCAATCAGAAGCGAATCGCAGCTCGTCTGCTGAAGTGCGGCGAAAACCGAGTGTGGATTAACCCACTGTACGTGGACCAGGTCGCCTCGGCCGTTCAAACCGATGACATTCGAGAATTCATTGACGAAGGCTGGATCCGTGCCAAGCCCGTCAAGGGAACCTCCCGTGTCCGTGCCCGTGCCCGTCTCGCACAGAAGCGAAAGGGCCGACGCAAGGGGCAGGGTACCCGTGCCGGTACGGCCAACGCTCGCAACCCCCGCAAGAACCGATGGATGCGAACCATCCGCAGCCAACGCCGTGTGCTGAAGGACCTTCGTGAGGACCAAACCATCGAGCCTTCCCAGTACCGCCGGTACTACCTCAAGGCCAAGGGTGGTTCTTACCGTTCCATCGCCCACATGCGCTCGCAAATGGCGCTTGAAGGCGTTGAATTCAAGGGAGGCGATGAGTGATGGCAGGCAACAACCGACGCTCCATTTTCCGACGACGCAAGGCCGGCTTGACCGACTACCGCCGCCGTCTGAAGTTGCTCCGCGGTGAGAAGGCCCGCGCCGTCGTGCGTGTGTCCAACACCCGTACCACCTGCCAGCTTGTGTCCTGGGCCGCTGACGGCGACCTCGTCTCGGTGTCCATGACCGGCTCGGACCTTGTCAAGAAGTTCGGCTGGCCCAGCAACCGCTCGCTCAAGTCCGTGCCAGCGTCCTACCTTGTCGGCTACGCCATGGGCAAGGCAGCGGTCGCTTCTGGCACCGATGAAGCCGTGCTCGACATCGGCCTGGCTGCCAGCACCCGTGGCGGCCGTGTTTACGCCGCTCTCAAGGGCATGAGCGACGCCGGCCTCGACATTCCACACAGCGAAGACGTCTACCCCGATGAAGACCGCCTCAACGGTGCTCACATCGACGACAGCCTCGCTGGCGAAATTGAAACCACCAAGAACACCATTGAGGGGGCCTACTGATGACTGAAGAACACACGCCAACCATGGCGCCAGGTTTGCTCCAAGCCTACGCTCCAGAAGAAGTCGATGAGATGCCTGACCCACGTCGCCGACGACGCAATCAGGACGACCCGATCGCCAACCTGCGCAAGTGGGAACCGCGCACCCGTCTCGGCGCTGCCGTGATGGCCGGGAAGATCATCACCTACGAAGCTGCACTCGCTTCCGGTCTACCCATCCGTGAGGTAGAAATCGTGGACGCTCTCATCCCTGACCTCGAAGACGAAGTCATTGACGTCAACATGGTTCAGCGCATGACCGACAGCGGTCGCCGTGTTCGATTCAATGTCATGGCGTGCGTCGGCAACCGAGACGGCTACGTCGGCCTCGGCATGGCCAAGGCCAAGGAAGTCGCCACCGCCATCCGCAAGGCCATCACCGCAGCCAAGCTGAACCTCATCGCTGTCCAGCGAGGAAACGGTTCCTGGGAATCCTCTCCCGGACCCGGCAACACCGTCCCGTTCAAGGTCAACGGTCGTGCCGCATCCACCCGTGTGACCCTCATGCCCGCTGCCAAGGGGAAGGGACTCGTTATCGGCCAGACCGGCAAGAGCGTTCTGCAACTCGCTGGCATCGAGGACGTGCTGTCCCGCACCAAGGGTCAGACCCGTACAACCATCAACTACGCCGCTGCAACCTTCAATGCGTTGAAGAACATCAACACGACCCGCGTCACCAACGCACAGCGTGAGAATCTCTACATCCACACCGGGAGGAAGAATGCATGACGTTCATTGTCGTACGAGCACGAAGCGATGTCAAGGTGGAGCGATCCATTCGCGAAACCATGGGCTACATGAACCTGACACGTGTGAACCACGCTGTCATCATTCCTGACAACCCACAGTACCGTGGCATGCTTCAGAAGGCCAAGGACTACATTACGTGGGGCGAGGCTGACGCCGGTATGGTCGAGCGCATGCTCGCTGAGCGTGGCCGCATGGTCGGCGACGCTCCGTTGACCGACGCCATCGTCGCTGAGCACAGCGATTACAAGAACATCAGCGAATTTGCCAAGGCCATCACCGCCGGTGAGGCTCAAGTGAAGGACATTCCAGGATTGAAGCGTGTCTTCCGTCTCCACCCCCCTCGTGGTACGAAGGGCTGGGGCGGTATCAAGCGCAGCTACGTCGTTGGTGGAGCCCTCGGCTCCCGTGGCGACGCCATCGGCGACTTGGTCGACCGAATGATCTGAGGTGAACAAGATGGGTACGAAAGCAAACAAGCACCGTGGACGCAACCGCTACCACGGTCGTGGAAAGAAAGCCGGCCGTGGCGCAGGAAAGCGCGGTGGCCGTGGTAACGCTGGTATGAACAAGCACCGTGTCATGACGCGCATCAAGTACATGCCAAAGCACTGGGGTATGCACGGTTTCAACCGCCATCCCTCGCTGCGCACCGTCTATGTCACCGCCAACGTCGGCCAACTCGAAGAGATGGCTGCCGGTGCCGACACCGTGAACCTCACCGAGATGGGCATCGACAAGTTGCTGGGCAGCGGTCAAATCCGCACCGCCTTGACCGTCATCGTTGACGAAGTCAGCGCTCGTGCCGCTGAGAAGGTCTCCGCCGCTGGTGGTTCCGTCGAAGCCGGTGATGACGACGACTGGGACGACGAATGGGAAGAAGAGTGAACCTCAACAGGTGATTCACAATGAAGCACAAGCCAATTCCATGGGCCATCGCACTGACCGGTGTCCTGTACTACGCCCTTCTGATCTACTGGCAGTCCGACGAATTGTCCGGTAGCGGGCAGGCTCGAGACGCCGCCGTGTTCGGTCTGGTGTTTTCAGTGGCCTACGTTGCTTACTGTATGCTGTGTTTCCAGAAGGACCTCCCTCCTGGTCTCAAGGACATGCCGTTCGTTGGCCGCTACGGAAAGTTGACCGGTTGGTTGGTGTTTGGCTCCATTGCCGTTTGGTACGTCCGTCCCGATGCCTGGGGTGGCTACGACGAAGGTGTCGGCTTCTTCCTTGTGGGTATTCTTCTGCTTGGATTCGCAGCCGCAGCCATCCTGACGTGTTTCATGTGGAGCGGCGACCAAAGCAGCCGCTTGTACGCCTTGAGCCGTTTCGTTGACGTCTACCCCACCATCACGAAGCCTGAACGCCACGTTCGATTCAACGAGAAGATGTGGACCACCACCTTCGTGCTCATCATCTACTTCGCCATGACCAACGTCATGCTGTTCGGCCTGTCCGGTCAAGCCCTCGACCTGTTCTCTGGATTCCGTTCCATCATGGCCGGTGCCTCGGGTACCATCATGCACTTGGGTATCGGTCCCATCGTCACGGGTTCAATTATCATGCAGTTGTTCGC
>DAET01000015.1:2785-11808 GCA_002497765.1 Euryarchaeota archaeon UBA486 | reverse complement strand
TACCTCTCATGGCTGTGGTGGTGTAGGGGTTAGCACGGCAGATTGTGGTTCTGCCAGCCCGGGTTCAATTCCCGGCCACGGCCCCATCATGACATCCTGCGCCTTGCTCGCCCCTGCGAGGGTCAACACATCAATCCTCAGACATTTTATCGGCTCCGTCTGGCGGTGCAAGATCTCCTTCGTTTGCCCCGTCGAGCCATCCCAAAAATATGGGTTCCAATGGTGGATTTGAAGCCGCCAGAGTGGGCTCTTCGTTCGGCCGTGATTCTTTTTTGGATTGAATTGAAGAAAGCCACTGTCTTGCTTCCTCTTCCCTTGCATCGAGTTCGTCAACATCCTCAATTTCCGACGGTACGTTCGTAGGGGATGCCCCTCTCCAAGCCCTGCTGTTCATTGCAAAGACGGCGATGATGACAAAGCCGACGACGAGTAAGAACACCATCCCTACATCACTCCCTGAGCCACCAGGAATGCCACCCACGTCACCACCAGGAGGTGCGTTTGGGTTTACATTTGAGGAAATGTCTGCTGTGGTGCAATCAACCGAATCCAGCTTGTAGAGTGTATCGTAGGGTTTGTTTCCTAACGTATCGGAATAGTACACGGCGTTGCCGTAGCCTGAGCCATCAATGATCCAGTTGTCGGCCAAATTGACGATATGCCAAGGACCGAGAAGCGACTTGGCAACCTCATAGCAGGCGCCGTTGGGCGTGGCAATGGGTCGCTCGAACATGACGGTATGATCAGCGATTGAATAGCCCGCAGGCGCACCGTCCCGTCGGTCCCCAAGCAGAAGAACGGGGGCTGCCAGAACCACGCTGTCATCAACACCTTGGTCCAAGTGTCCGTGGACAAAGCAGCTTCCGTCATCTTGGTTGGCAAGCGGATTGAAGTTCACTGCATAAAACTCCGTGCAGCCATAGACGACAGGGGTGGTCGTTTGCACCCAGTGGTACACGCCATGGTTGTTCACACTTTGACTTGAAACAATGTGCGTTCCGTTTTGATGCCAATCAACACTCGTGATTTTGGCGCAACGGTTGGCCGCGTTCCCCAAACATCCGCCTGTAGACTGGGTGCTCAATTCGTGGGCCTTTGACCCGTTTTCTGCGTGAAAGACATTGATGGTTGAGCCGTCCTCATCGTATTTTGAGTGCGAAAAGGCCACCATGCTGGAATCCGGCGACCATGCGAGGTCAAGGCATGACGATGTGGCGACATAGGACCAAAGGAGGTTCCCGCTTTGGGTCCCGTACATGCCTACCATTGAGGGAGCATACCCCGACCGTTTGAGGCTGGGTGTGTTTCGTTGCCATCCAATGCACACGGCGATGGATGTTTGGTCCGGCGAATAAGCCGCCTCTGTGACGTAGCTGTAGACGTTGTGGATCACTCGAAGAAGCGACCAATCCGAAACATTGTATTCCAACAGTTTCGCGAAACCACCAACCAACAGCCGCTTGCCGTCAGGACTCCAATCAACGGAGTAAAACTCGGTGTTGTGGTCGTAGACGATGCCAACGCCAACACGATGGACAAAGGCTCCGGTAGTGGCGTTGTAGATCTCAATACGCCCCTCATCATCCCCGTCATAGCTGGAGACGACGGCCAGCATCGTGCCATCCGGACTGAACTTGAGACTGCCGGCGTGGGCCCTGGCCGCCATGAACGAGAACACTTCATCTCCGTCAGCGGCGTTGTGAACGGCGACGTTGTTGTCGCTCGTGACCAGAGCAATGCTGAATCCGTCGGGGTGCCAATCCATTTTCACCACATGCCCGTCAATGTCCTTTGTGAATTTCAGCGTTCTGCTGCTTGTGTTCCAAATGCCAAGGGTGCTTGTAGCAGTGGGTTCAGTAAAGCAAGTTGAGGCCTGACAGAATCCGGCATAGATGGTGGCATATTCGTGACCTTTGGGATGAAACGCCACGAGCGAAACATCCGATGGGTGTGGCTCATAACCATCAAACGTAAACACTTCAATCGTGTCCTCTTTAACATCGTTCTCTTGCTCACATCCGTCGGCGTCAACCGCAACGTCAACCGGTGTGTTTGGACATGCATCATCTGAATTTGCGACGCCATCAGCATCGTCATCACCGACACATCCAGTGCTGTTGACGGGAGCACTCGCTGGCGTTTCCGGGCAAGCGTCAAAGTCGTCATGGACACCATCGTCGTCTTGGTCGAAAAACGGAAGGATGCTGACAGGCCAAGAACCCTCCACGTTGAGTTCGGTTTCCTGCTGGTTCAATGACACGTAAAACGGAGAGAGATCAACGGTTGCATCCCACCCACCCGTCCCATCGAGAGAGCAGCAAAATTGACTGGCGATGTTGAGGGGGAGAAGGACATGGCCGGTGTTGTTGGTGGTCATGGTTGCGTTGTATGTTGAGGTGATGGCAACGCCATTTCCATCTCTAAGGTGGACGTCATACGAAACGTTGAGGTCGGCTGCACCCACGTCAAAACGGTCGTGGAGCACTCGAAGTTCGAGCGCATAATGACCTCCGGCGTAAACGCCGAGGCACTCATCTTCATCGCAATCAACACCTGCGGGTTGAACGGCTTTGACGCCCTCGATGAGAAGGTCAACCCGGGATTTTAGCATGAACATTTGGTCAGCGGAGGACGCGGTCAGGCTGGGAGACGATTCTACTTCACAACCTCCAGTGGCGTTGATCGTGGGTTCGTAGGCCACCTGGATGGTGAAAAAACCAACCATTGAGCCGTTCATGGGTTGAAGGGTTCCAGCGTTTGAAAACGACTGCTCTGTGTCGCCGCTGAACCAATCAAAACTACCGTTTTGGTCGGTTTGTACGGTGGTCAATACGGTAGGTTGCTGATCGCGCTCGATGTATACATTGAGGCAGGTGTTCTCCACGCCATCCCCATTTGCGTCGTTGAATTGGCCGCGAAGGTGGAATGTTTCACCGACGTAGAGCACGGGGTATTCAACACCCACCGGCGTTGTATAGGTGTGGTTGGTGTGTTTGAACGCGCCCACCTCTTCAAGCGTAATGGATGTCGAAGTATCCTCCGCCGTCGAGGTGGGAACGAGCCACAGAAGTGATGTCGACAGGAGGATGAACGTCAGCAACAAGGCTGTCCGCATGACCTGATAGAAGAATGATTGGAGATAAACAAATTCCCTGCACGGTTTCACGGGGATTTCATCACAAATCGTCGTCCGTGATGTGGTGGCCCATGCGTTCTCCTTTGGTGGCCAGGTAGTCTCGATTCTCCGAACCTACCCCGACAATCAGCGGGCTTCGGCTTGCCACATCGATGCCGTGTTTGGTGAGTTGAGCCACTTTTTCGGGATTGTTGGTCATCAATTCAACGCGCTCAACACCGATGTCAGCCAACATCTCAGCAGCGATAGCGTAGTCTCGCGCATCGGCAGGATGGCCGAGCATGAGGTTCGCATCCAACGTGTCGGCCCCGGCGTCCTGCAGGTGGTAAGCCTGGATTTTGGCGTGCAAGCCGATGCCGCGCCCTTCTTGTCGCAGGTAGAGCAAGGCTCCCCAACCCCGCTCAACGATGGCGTCCAAAGCAGCGTGAAGTTGTGGGCCACAATCGCACCGAGTGCTGCCAAACACATCGCCGGTCAAGCATTCCGAGTGGACGCGTATCAGCACGGGATCAGGACCCTTCATGTCCCCCAGCGTTAAGGCCACGTGGTCAAGGCCTGTCTTTTCCTCATGGAACACTTCGATTTTGAACTCCCCCCGAGAGGTGGGGAGCCACGCCATGCTGGGCACGTCGTCCTTACTCATTGCGGTGCCACCTCAATCAGAAAACGAATCTCGCCGTGGCGTTCACCAACGTGAACCAGACGGTGGGGGCCACGGCCGATCAACATCGGCATGTCGTGCAGTGTCTCGGGGTCATCGGCCAGCACTTCAAGCACGGCACCTTCATCCAAGCCTTCGAGGGCTTCACGTGTTTTGGCCACAGGGACCGGGCAGAGAAATCCGAGGACATCCAAACGATGGGACGGTTGGAGCCCCTCCGTCTCATCTGCCATGTACCGATGCACGCACTCCCATGTTTTGAACACGCGCCTACCACCTTCGAAGCGTGGTGTCGGGTGTCCCGTCTCGGGAGAACTTTTCAACAGCCACCCGAAATCGCCCTTCATGGCGGCGACGACCACGGCACGTCCCGATGGAGACCTGTCGTGGAAAGAGGTGGGGGAACTCGGTCTGCGGTACGGCCGTATTCCTTTGGCGCTCATCATGGTTGAAGCGTTCTATTGGTTCCTCACCATGCCTTCGGATACGCTGGCAGTCATCCAGGTCACCGAGGCTTGGATTTGGAACGAGGTGACGAACCTCATCTACGGCGAGGGTTCGGCCGTCATCAGCCATCACAACGGTTGGCTGACCCGCATTGACCTGCAGCATCCCAACTTCCCAGGTCCCTACGACAGTGTTGGCCTCTACGTCTCCGACGAGTGCGCCGGCGTTCACGAGATGATTTTCCTCTCCACCTTGGTGATGATGACCGACGGTGTACCTCAGCGTGAGAAACTGAAAGCCGTAGCCGTGATGTGCGGTATCGTCTATGTTCTCAACATCCTCCGACTGGTGGTGTTCTATCCCATCGCCGTTGATGCCTGCACGGAGACGCCCAACGTGCAAGCCTGTTTGACGCCCATGTGGCAGTGGCACGAAGCCGTCTACACCTGGGGCTTCTTGGCGGTCTTGGTTGGCATGTGGTTGGTGTGGTTCATCCGATTTGGCGGTCCCGCTCGCACCCTTGCTGCCACCAAAGACGACCCATCACCTTGGCGCTTCCAGCGCCGCCGTGTATGGGAAACCAAGCACAAGGCGTTGCTCGGTGCTGCGCTGTTGCTGTTCGTGTTGGCCATGACCAACATTTCAACCAATCAAGAGGCCATTGACGCTCGTGATACGCTCGCCTTCTGCGAATTCGCCAGCCAACTTTCGTCCGAATGTGGCGATGCCCAGCAGCGGTGGGACGATGCCATCGGGTACGCTTGGTCTTTGTCGGCGCTCGGGCTCGTACTGGGCGTGGGTTCCATGGTGGTGGTTGAACGACCGCTGGAAGACGGGACATGGCCGGTGCACACGGCGAACCATGCTCCTGAGCTTGCCGTGGAAGAACCCTCTCGTGTGAAAAGCCACCACGTCAAGAAAAAGGGCTCGTGGAAGCGACGTGAAGAAGAGTGATCACTCCACGATGACAGCGGTCATGTTGGTCCCATTAAACGGACGCTTTTCGACGGCCTTCATGGCGGTGCCGATCTTGCTGCTGTGAAGGCTGACGTAGGTTGATTCTTCGTCGAAGCGAATGGTCCCGATGGCGAGTTCATCGCAGCGAAGTTGCTCAAGGAACCACTTGGCAACGTTGAGTGGTGAGCCCGCCTCATCGGGATGAAGCGAGAGTTTCATGGTGACATAGCCAAAGACATCAGCGGTTTCGCCAAAGTCCTCTTGTCGACGAACAGGGTCTCGGTCAACGCCTTCGGGAAGGTCGGGTGCTTCACTGGCTTGAATGTCAAGGCCGTAGGTGGCCATGATTTTCGAGAGTTGAGGCTCGTCGTCCCGGGAGACAAGGCTCCAGGCCTCACCGGTTCTTCCAATTCGGCCGGTTCGTCCGATGCGGTGAATGAAGGAATCCATGTCGTTGGGGATGTCGTAATTGATGACCAGCGTGATGCCGTCCACGTCAATGCCACGGGCCGCTACGTCGGTAGCGATGATGGTCTTGACCTCGCCTTCCTTGAACGAATTCAAGATGCGTTCACGTTGGTTCTGACTCAGGTCGCCGTGCAGTCCGGCCACGTCGAAGCGGTGTTTCTTCAGGCGCTCAACGGCAAGGTCCACCATGCGCTTGGTGTTGCAGAAGATGATGGTCTGGTCGTCCTCTTCCATCCGAGCGAGGAGTCGGCCGAGCACCCAGAGTTTGTTGGAGCGGCCGATGCGAACGGAATAGAGATCGATGGGAGGAACATCGAGTTCCTCGGCGTTGGTCAGCACGAAATCTGGCTCGTTCATGAATTCATGAGCGGCATCGATGATCTCTTGTGGGAAAGTGGCGGAGAACAGCAGGGTCTGCTCACGACCGGTCATGCGCTCAACAATCCACATGATGTCGGGGAAGAACCCCATGTCGAGCATGCGGTCGGCCTCGTCAAGGCAGAAGAGTTGAGGTGAGGCAAGGTCGATGTGGCCCCGCTCGCTCATGTCCATAACTCGGCCGGGTGTTCCCACGATGATGTCAACGCCCTTTCCGAGGGTCTTGGCCTGCTTCTCGAGGTCGGTACCGCCATAGACGGTGAGGATGGTCAAGCCCGTGTCACCTTGGAGGAGGTTGAATTCTTCAGCGACCTGGTTGGCTAGTTCTCGCGTGGGTGCGAGGACGAGGGCTTGCAAGGCACCGGTGGGTTGGCATCGCTCAAGGATGGGCAAGCCGAAGGCGGCTGTTTTTCCTGAACCGGTTCGTGCTTGTCCGATGACGTCGGTGCCCTGTCGTGCGAGCGGGACGGTGTCTCGCTGCACTTGGGTGGCAAATTCCCAGCCCATGGCGTCGAGGCCACGTTGAAGGGATTCAGGAAGGTTCCATGCGTCGAATCGGGTTGTTGTGAACATCGGTCTCACCGTTCGCCTCAGGGTTGTTCATTGGCCGCCGAGACGGGGCGACCTCCACAGGATTCTCAGAAGTTTTCGCGGTCGGCGATCTCTTTCTGAAGTTCGCCCATCCAGTACCGGCGAGCGTTCTCGCGGTTGAGTGGTCGGCGCATTTGTCGAACATGCTCAAGGATGTATTGGCGGAATTTGAGGGCCTTGGAGCGGTTCACACCCTTGGGGGTGACGCCGTCCCAGAGTCGGTCAAATTGGAGTGCTTTGTCGTCGAATGGCCTGTCGTCATCCATCTCATACACCTCTTCAGCGACTTGCCGACCGTCCACCTGTTCTTAACGCTGTTGCACGGACACGCCGCCTCAGAAGTAGGGTTCGTCTTCGTCCGCAGGGACGTCGTCATCGTCATCGTGGTAGCCCATGATTTCGTCTTGTGTGGGTCTTCGCTCTGTTGGCGCGGGCGTGGCGGCAGGAGACGGTGGAGCGTCAGGCGTTGTGGATGGGGTGTGTTGCTCGGGCACATCCCGTGGGTTCGGTTCTGTCAATGTCATGCCGACGCGCTTGCCTTGGGCCATGAGCACCTCCTTGTCGATGTCAGGCACGGCCAGGGCAGGCGAGAGGGCAGCGTTTTTCTCGGCCTCGGTGCCCTCCAACATGGCGTCGTAGCGATACTGCATGAGCGTCTCAACGAGCTTCTTGTCCGTCTCGGTTTTCAGCAAGTCGTCAACCAGGGCCCGCAGTTCTTCCTCGCCCATGAGCTTGGGGAGCAGTTCAACGCACGCTCGGCGCACCCGAACATCCGAAGAACGTGCGCCAGCCAGGATGAGGTCTCGAGCACGGCCATGGCCACGGTTGAGTCGCTGAATGGTCTTGATAGCGGAGAGGCGCACGTCGGCATCAACATCAGCAATGGCACGCTCCGCAAACATGGTTCCCATGCGAACGTCCTGTTGAGCGAGGCGAGGCAGGGACTTGGCCACCGTTTTTCGGACCTGAGCGTCCTCATCGTTGAGGGCCCATGAGACGAGGTCCCACACCGCTGACGTTTTGCGGGAAACGATGGCACCGATCATCTTGGCTGCTCGGCGGCGCAGGTGGACGTCGGGCTCGAGCAGGAGCGAGTCAACGTGGTCGGCCACGACATCCGGCCATGTTTTGGTCAACGCCTCTAAACCGCTCCATGCGGCTTTGCTTCGTTCTTTTGATGACGAGCGGAGCTCATTTTCAAGGGAGGACCGAACGCCGGACGGGAAGGTTGGTGCGGCTCGAGCGAGTGCACCACTGGCCGCCTTGCGAACACCCTCGTGTTCGTCGTCGAGGAGAACCGACAGCCAGTCAAACAACTCATCAGAACGACGGACGGCAAACTCAGGAAGGACGTCGAGGGCAGCGATGCGCACCTCAGGCTTCTCGTCCTCGAAGGCTGTGAGCAGCAGGGCGTGTGCGGGACGAATCATGTGTTGCGGTACGTGGCTGAGGCCGCGAACACCGTGTTGTCTCGTCATGGTGAGCGTATCGTTTTTCCAACGAACATCCCGTTGGTCGAGTGTTCCTTCGGCGAGGGACATGATGTCGTCTGGATGGAGCGCACTCCACGGCCCCTGTACCGGTTCGTACGACGCATCGGCCTTGGTGGACTGGCTCACCTGAATCGGCTTGCCCGTCCTCGGGTCTCGTGCGATGTACTTCTTGGCCATAAGGGTCCCATGTGCGCGCAATCCTCCATCCATCAAGAAGGTATGCTGATTGAGCCTAGAAAAACTCTTGACCATTTGTGTGCAAGAGTGCCGGTTGAATTTGGGTATGTTCCATGCAAACGATTTAGGGGGATGTTGCAGTGGTTATGGCCATGAGCGATGAAGGATGGACGGTTGAAGCAGCCTTGGCAAAACTACGAGAGGCGTTGGGCGAGAAGGGCATGTCGGTCGGCGACATGTTTGCTGCCTTTGACGCCGACAGCGACGGGACCATCAACGGACCTGAGCTCCACTTCGGGATCAAGGACATGCTGGGCGATGTGCTCTCGCCCGCTCACATCTCGGACATCATCGTGGCGCTGGACGCCAACGAGGACAACCGCATCGACCTCGAAGAACTCCGATCTTCCCTCAGCGAAGAAGAGTGACAGGGGCGTGGCTCCATGTCGTTTCGAGTCTGCATTGCATGCTACGGCATTCGTGTCTATCCCTACATGGGGTTCATGGTTGGCCAGCAATTTGAATGCCAAGACTGTCAGGAACGCATGGTGATTCCGCTCGAGTTCGATAACGAGGCAGACTACAGGGCGTTCAGAGATGAGATGCTCGCCGATGATGACGCCTCCGAAGAGTGAGGTTGGCCTCCGCCGGGCGGATGCATGAGCCTTTTTTTTAGAGAAACGACACTGATACCAAAGGCTTGTTCCGGCTGTGG
>DAET01000015.1:0-2385 GCA_002497765.1 Euryarchaeota archaeon UBA486 | reverse complement strand
ATCGCCAACCCGAGCGAAGAACACCAAATGTTGCGAGAGATGGTCCGTGAATGGACCCAAGAGCACGTCGAGCCTCAAGCCTTCGAATACGACCGTGATGAGAAGTTCAACCTCGAACTCTTGCGAAGCATGGGCGAACTCGGCTTGTTGGGTATCAGCGCACCCGAGGAATACGGCGGTGCCGGCTTGGATGCCGTCGCCTGCACCATCGTGCACGAGGAACTCTCGGCCTCCGACCCGGGCTTTGCCCTGGCCTACCTTGCCCACTCCATGCTGTTTGTGAACAACCTGGCCTACAACGGCAACGAGGAGCAGAAGGCCCGTATTCTCCCCAAGGTCTGCTCGGGCGAATGGATCGGTGCCATGGCCATGTCGGAACCCGATGCGGGCACCGACGTCCTGGGCTTGTCCACCTCCGCCGTTCAGCGAGACGATGGTTCGTGGGTCATCAACGGCCGAAAGATGTGGATCACCAACGGTTGCATTGACGAAGAGGGCACACCTGCTGACGTGGTCTGGGTCTACGCTCGAACCGGTGAAGACGAGCGAGGTCGCGTGCAGATGTCGACGTTCCTCGTTGAGGCCGGCATGCCCGGCTACAGCGTGGGTCAGAAGATCTACGACAAGACCGGGATGCGTGCTTCCAACACCGCCGAACTCGTCTTTGACGACTGTATTGTGCCTGCCGGCAACTTGGTCGGCGGCGTCGGTGAATCGCTCATTCACATGATGGGCAACCTCGAACTGGAGCGCTTGACGCTGGCCGCCATGGCGCTGGGCATCGGTCGTCGTGCGCTTGACGAGATGAACCGCTACGCCACCGACCGAACCGCCTTCGGCTCCCCCATTCGAGACTTCGGTCAAATCCAGCGCTACATTGGCGAGAGCTGGGCCAAGTACCGTGCCATGCGGGCCTACATCTACGACACGGCCAACAACCTGACCATCGGTTCAGCCGGCCAGCGCCTCGACTCCGACGGCGTCAAACTCTTTGCTACCACTGCCGCAAAGGAGATTGCCGATGCGGCCATGCAGGTCATGGGTGGCTACGGCTACGTTGGCGAATACCACGTGGAGCGCCTCTGGCGAGACGCCAAACTCCTCGAAATTGGGGGCGGAACGCTTGAGTCCCACCAGAAGAACATCACGCGAGACCTGTTCAAGGACGGCGAAGCTGTCAACCGATGATGTCACTTTCTTCGCTTGGTGTCAAGACATCTTTCGTGGTCCGCCACGCGCTGGCAACCAAACTCGATGAGACCAACACGGCCACAGCGATGGCCGTTCCCCACGTCCACACGCTTGACATCGTTGAGATGGTGTCATTGGACAACAGGAGCGCCATCACCGTCGTGATGCCGACGGCCAAGCCGGTCTGAATCAACATGGGCTTCGAGACACGGAGGAAGGGAGCGGTCTTGCCAATTTGATGCAAGACAAACATCACCCATGAACCTGCACCCAATCCCCAAACCGGAATTTCTGCGGGATAACTTGAGAACACCATCACTTCGTTTGAAGCCAGGTATCGGTCAAGACCCGTGAGCAAAACCACCCACACAAGCGATGCACCGAGGAGACTGAGGGCAGCTGTCATCCCGCGAGAGGTGGTAGCAGGTGCCTTTTCATTCGTTAATGGGGACATGGGTTCCTTCAACTGCCGATTGGCTTTTTCTTCGATGGCCAGTGCCTTGTAGGTCTGTTCGAGTTGGTCGACACGGCTTGAAAGTGCGTGCATATGGTCAACCAAGTCTACCAAGATGTCGTGTTCTTCGGCCATGAGAGCCATTCGTTCTTCCTCAAACTCTGGGAGTGTGATCATGGCTGGTGTCAGAGGAATGTGCCCGTCCTCTTTGAGCTCGGCTTTCGTGTCCTCAATTTTCTTCGTGAGTTGCTCGTCTTTTTTCTCCCGACGTGCCTCTTTTGCATCAGCCACTGCCTTGGTGGTTTTTGCAGCGGCCTCCTTGCTCGCATCTGCAACCTTACCAGCCGCTTCTTTGCTCGCATCTGCGACTTTCACTGCTGCGGTCTTCGTTGCTTGTGCGGCTTGCTTGGACAACTCGGCAATCTTGTTGCCGGTCATTCCCAAGCGGTCGGCAAGCGTCTTGGGCGGGTCCCGGGGCGTAAGCGGGTCTTCGGCCATGTCACTGTGAGGGCTACGGTTTGATGTCAAACCTTCGCCGTTCAGTATTCCACGGGAACCGGGTCGAGGATTCGCCACAAGTACCACGCGGCTGCGGTCCGGTACGGTCGCCAACGCTCGGCGATGTCCCCGACCGCTTCTTTGGTTTCAGCTTCCGGGACCAAGCGTTGTGTCCCTCGGATGAGGCCAATGTCACCCAGGCTGAACACGTCCGGTCGCAGGAAATGAAACATCAGCAACAT
>DAET01000002.1:840-18351 GCA_002497765.1 Euryarchaeota archaeon UBA486 | reverse complement strand
GGCAATGTCAGGTGGGATGAATCCCATGTCCACTGAGTGACTTGACTGCAACTGCACGATCAACCCGTCAACGGCGTTCCCGTCGTTACGCACTTCCATTGCAATAGAAAGCCGCCCTTTGGCGTTGACCTGCTCTTCCACGTTCCTGAATGACCATTTGATTTGAGGTGCAACCTTCATCTCAACAGTGGTGCTGTCCACGACTTGACCGGTGTCGTCCAACACCTCGATGGTGGTCGTTCCCACGGTGAACGCTAAGGCATCGGCAGAGGCGGTGATGGTGATGTCGTCAAAGCGAGCACCTTGGTTGGCTTGGACGAGTTGTCCACCCGCCGGAACATTCACCTCAAACCCACCCGTGGTGCCGACTTCTCTGAGCATGAAGGTGTTGTAGGCGTTCCCGGTGTTGAAAACATCAACGCTCACCGTGCAGGACTCGTTGGGTAAGATGGCCAGGCAACCCGATGGTTCATGTTCCACTTCACCCGCTGAGATGCGATTGATGGTGGCCACTGTACGAGCGGTGCTGACGGTTGTGGCCGCCCCATTGGCGAAGACCTGCAACTCAACATGCATCGCTCCTTCGAAGGTGTTGGGGGCTTGAAATCCGATTTCAATAACCCTGGACTCGTTGGGCTGCAAGACGATGTCTTCCAATCCACCAAACAGGGCAACAACCCAGCCACTGCTGTTGAATCGGTCAGCTTTGGGCGTGTTGGGAAGGGGGTTGTCGCTCGCCGTAAGCCCTTGCAGCGTGATGTTGAGCGTATTGGGGGTGTTTCCAACGTTTCGAACCACAGCCTGCACACGCCCGTCTTGATTTGGAGCGACCGTTAATGCGCTCTCGATGCTGTCGATGGTGGCGTTTTTCTTTTCGTTCATCAAGAGATCAAACGTCCATGTTTCCACCGCCATGTCAAGGCCTGAAACAGCAGAGAGGATGAACCGCGGACCGGTTTCGGCAAGTGGGGCTCCGTTTTCAACCGCAGGTACCTCGATCCAGAGATACACATAGGCCAAAGTGCCCGGTGCCAACGTCGTGTAGGCTTCGTTACCGTTGACCTCAGGCATGTTCCAGCCCCAAGACCAGTCGGAGTCCGTGTAGAGATTGAAGGTGACATCATCGCTCAACGAGGCGTTGTTTGTGATGTTCACCGCCACCGCAGTTCGTACCAATTCGTCCACGGTAAACGCTGCGAAATCATCCACTCCAAAGTTGAGATTTGAACGGGGTACGATGGCCACGCTCATCTCAACGGTTTCGTTGAATTCGGGGTGAAGGTCGCTGGTGATGGAGAAGGAAACGGTGAGGGTTTGGTAGGTGGCGCTGAGTGGTGCACGGATGCCAAAGGCGATTTGTTTCAAATGATTGGGAACAAGAAGCTCCGTCGCTGGAAGGCCCACGGTTGTCAGCGGTGCAGGAATGGAGAGCGCCTCGATCGTAAATGCTTGATTCTCGTCTGCCTTGTTGTGCAGCGTGATGTACGTGCTGACGGTTTCGTTCTGGTGAACATAGACTCTCTCGGGGGCAGTCCACTCAACCCATGCGCCATCTCGACCGACATCTTCAGCCCAACCCTCGCTGAGTGGGATGGCCATCGGCAGGAGGAACACCGTCAGGAGGAGCGCCCACCGCATGCTGATGTGCAGGCGTTATCCCCTATCAAGGGCTCCCTGCGTTGAATCCAGTCGGTCGTAGCATTCTAATGGTGCATGGATGTGGTCCAACCATGCCTCCCATCTGGCCTTTCAAAAAGAAAAGGGAATTGGACCAAGAAATCGATGAGGCACCTCCTGCACCTGTGGTGTACAAGCGTGGTGAAGACCCATACGCACGTGCTGCCGTGGAAACGGATGCTGGTGCATACAAGGATGCGTTGGCGTTGTTTGGTGGTGGTTCTTCTGAGGTCGCCGCAGCGACGGACCAATCAGTGCACTATGACGGCGTGACTGCATCGAACGCAGAGGGCATACCTTCGGAAAGCGATGACGCAAGTGATTCAGACGTTTCTTCATCGGAAGCAAGTTCCGCGGCAGATGAATCTGCTCCCGAACCTTCTCACACGTGGGTTCACCATACGGATGGCTATCACTACAAGCAACGAGGCGACGGTTCGTTTGAGCCCACGCCCCATGTCAAGCAAGCGGACGGTACCTACGCACCGTATTCCTGATCGAACAATCGGGGGATGGGTCGAATCAAGCCCGGATGGTCCTCACCCACTCGGTTGACGGCCCTGTCCACCGGATGACGACCAATCGTTCCCGATTCAAGCGTGGGCGGCAGGAACCCTCGGGTGAGCCAATCTTCCACCTGCCCGTGGTCCATGATGACGGGCATCCGGTCGTGAACATCCCTGCAATCCTCGTTCGCTTGTTGCGTTAAGAGGGCACATGTCTCCAGGTGTTGATGCCCATCAGTCCACGAGTCCCACACGACACCCATCAAGCACGCTCGGCCATCAATTCGCTGGTGGTACCAAGGTGTCTTTCCTTGCGGCGTCGTCATCCATTCGTACCAACCATCAGCTGGAAGAACTCCACGGCGACGTTGGGCAGCCGCACGAAACATGGGTTTCTCCAGCATGGTCTCACTTCTCGCGTTGATGGGTTCACGATTCGAGGCTTTGGCCCATGAAGGGCGGAAGCCCCACCGCATCAGTCGAACGTGCCTCGGCACGTCGTCTTGACCTTCGATGCCGACCTGGGTCACCACGGGCACATGCATCTGCGGCGCAACGTTCCACGAGGGCTCGAACGGTGTCAAATCCGACAGCGGTTCGGCCTCAAGTGCTGCTGCCAACTCATGAACGGGTGTCGCCAGTGCAAATCGGCCGCACATGATTTCGCCTCATACGGGATCTTCGACGGCCGCCATCAACGCTTGAACGTCAAATTCTGCACCGTTGATTGGCACTCGAAGGTCGTAGAGAGAGACCACTGCGGGGTCAAGTTCACCGAAGCAACCCACCCACGTGTTTTCGATGATCACCTTCGAGGCGCGACCAGCCAGCCACGGCCCCATGCCCGCCTCAAGAGGTTCTGCGTGCCATTCACCAACTCCCAAATCCCTGCAGAGGGCTTGAATGCGGCCCCGAACGGCTGCAAAACCACCGCTTCGCTCCGCGGTCATGAAGGCAAGACGCTCAGCGTTCTTGTGATCACGGACGACCGTGCCCAACTCATAGACCGACTGTGGCAGGTCGTGATGTCGGTTTCCAGCCAAGAGTTTCAACAATCCAGGGAGAAGGTGTTGACGTAGCATGGTGTGGTCGACCGTGATGGGGTTCGTGATCAAGGTAACTTCATGCTCCGGTGTCCAGCGCATGTTGTCAAACTGGTCGCTTTGGTTGGAGAGCGTGAGCGATTGAATCTGCATCATTCCCATCCCCTGCATGGAGGTGCGAAGGCGACGGCGAAGGTGATGGTCGGAGCGAGGTTGAGCGGTGAGGGTTGCTTTTGGTACATCGACGCCGAGGTCTTCGTAACCATGGCCAATCGCCAATTCCTCAACCAAGTCCACTGGATGCAAGAGATCAAATCGCCATCGAGGCATGGTGAAGATCAGTTCTTGGGTGCCTGCGCTGGCCACCGCCATCGATCTGGAATGATTCGGGGCATCGTTGGGCGCAGGCTGACGGCCCTCAAACCGGCCACCCATCCGTTGGATGGAACGTTGAATTTCGTCGTCTGTGAAACTTCGCCCCAACAGGTTTTGAACAAGCTCCTCAGGTACAGAGTGGGTTTTTCCAGCGCCGACCGGGGTGGTGATGTGTTCGCCCTTGCAGGTGGTGATGTCAATGGATTCAACCTCGCCACCACGTTGGGCGAGTTGGAGGCAAACCAGCATCAGGGCCGCCTCACACGCACGCTCGTCCCATCCCGTCACGTCCACAAAGAAATCCCGGGTGGCGTGGGTGACGGTGGTGTGATCTCCGTTGATGATGGGTGGAAACGAAAGGACGTCGTCGTTGGCGTCGAGGATCAGGGGATAACGGTCCATGCCCTTGAGGAGGTGGGCATAATCAATGCCTTTGGGGTGGTTGAGCAGGATGTCATCGATGCTCATGGCTTGGTCGTAGGCGAGCGGTACAAACTCGTGCGCTCCATTGACGGCCACCACGCGGAACGGCGGTGCAAGCTTGGAGAAATCGTGGACGCCGATGGAGGCTCGTTGACGACCCCTGCCCAAGGCGAAATGCAGTTTCTCTTGGTGGTCCATCAGCCCTTTGATGAAGGCTTCAACTTCCTCTTCATCGGTGGGTACAGCCACGTTTCGAACAAGTGCACCGTAAATCACCGGTCGGACGGTCGCCAGATCTGCATCAACGGTCATGGTAATGCCGCTGGGTTGGACGTTGAGGTCGGGACTGGCCGGTGCATCGTGGAGAAAGTTGGCCATGGCATAGGCCAGCGTTTCACCGCTCAGGAGGTCCGGTCGGTCGGGAAAGATCTCGATGTCGAGTTGCTCTTCTGTGCAAGCGTCAATGTCGGTTCCCAGCAAGGGGAGTTGATCGTTGACCTGTTCGATGTCGTGTTCATATCCCAAGTCTTTCATCAGGCTTCTGAGCAACGACTGAGGGACAGAGATGGTTGGCAACATGATCACCTCGCAAACCAGTGGGGGAGTGGGCGTTCGTATCCTGCAAGTCGCAGACCACTCACGGCCGCTGTTTCATGGTTTAAGGCACGAAGGTGCTTCCGTTCCAGCATGTCAATGCTGTTGATGCCAATGCGCCGAAGTTCTGCCGAGAGGTCTTCCTGCGTGCCCTGAAGCCAGTAGGCAATGTCTTCTGTATCGGCCATGGGAGCTGCGCACGCAACGATGTCCACACCAGAGGCCATCAGTACGGCGAGGTCGTGGCCGCTGGCAGCAAAACCCAGCAGAAAACCTGTTTGCGTGGTGCCGCCGGCGAGGTGTTCTTTCTTTGAACGGCCGGTCATGGGGAGCGCAGCGGCTTCAGAAATTCCTGAACCGTCCTCAATTCTGGCCATGGCAAGGTCGATGCCGTGGTGGGCTGCTCTCGCATGAAGAGCTTGGACTCGACCGATGGCGTCAACCAACCCTGCTGGGGCGTTTGCAATGGCCATGGAACGCAAGGCTACCAGCAAACCATCGAGTTGTTCGGCGTCCATCGGAGGCAGGTTGCTGAGGTCGATGACAAAACCACCTGCGTTAGGGAGAGCTTCACTCACATGGAGGAGGTTGGCTCGGCTGACCAGAACGACATCAACAGCCCGAGGGTTCTCAGTTACCAAAGCAGGGTGTCGAAGCAGAATGTTCCGAACGGCATCGTCTGCCTTGGAAGCGGGGTTCATCGTCGTTCCCGACGTGAGGCAGGGAAGGAGCGGGAGCGGCAGGGCGAGGGATTGCACTTGCTCATCCAATCCCAGAAGAGCCACCGTATCGACGGTTTCGTAGGGGCGCAGTTGTTGAGCATCACTGGTTAATCCAATGTTGGAGAGGTCGTCGGTGGATACGGCGTAGGTGGTTTGTTCAATGTTCAAGCCTTCTTGAGCCATTAGACAGACAGCATCGGAGGGTACATGCATGGTTTCGTCTTCAAGCAGATCGTTGATCTCCTTCAGTTCCTTTTTCTCGAGCGGCCGAAGAACAACACCTGGGGGAGGCGAGGGGCACCGACCGTTGACAACGATTCGACCGCCGGTCATTCCGGCGCCGGGGTCTGGGCCGACATCACCGTGGACGACGATCAATCCGTCTTCCATCCCACCGCCAATACGGGCGCCTGCAGCGCCACGAACAAAGAGGTGGCCGCCGGACATTTCCGCACCAGCATCGTTGCCACATCCATCAAGCACCGTGATGCTGCCGCCTGCCATTTGATACCCTACAAAATCACCAGCCATGCGTTCACAGACGACGGTGGTGCCGCGATTACCTGCACCGAGGAATCCACCAGCATCGCCTTGGAGCGTGAACGTACCGCCGGTGCCGAAGGCTGCCACCCAGGAGCCAAGCACCCCGAGCGCTCGAAGCCTGGCGCCTTCGGGCAGTCCAGGGCACAGGCCCAATTCACCGTTCTTTGGGACAGGGTCACCTGCATTGGTCCAGCCGATGCGAAGAATGGCGTTTTGTTCTGCAGCCGCCAAGAGACGAGGTCCAAGTTTCTCGTTGATGTTCAGCGAGCGCTGGACCACCTCGGGAACATCCGCCATGCAACAGGGTCGTGCCTCCCACACAAATAGACTGCTGTTTGCCGAGGGTGAGCGAGCCTCTTTGCGTGAAGTGTTGGATTTGGTGAAGTTGAGAAGCCTTATTGACGGCCTCCGTGAGCAAAGCATGGAGAAGGTCATGACCATCAAAGTCGCCATCAACGGATACGGAACGATTGGAAAGCGCGTCGCCGACGCAGTTGATGCGCAGGACGACATGGAAATCATTGGTGTGACAAAAACTCGCCCCTCGTTCGGTTGTGATTTGGCGGTCCGGAAGGGTTACCCGCTGTATTGCACCTACAACGACCCCGAAAAAATCGCCGCCTTTGGTCCGGCTGGCTACACATGCCACGGGGGCCTCGATGACCTGTTGGCCATTGCCGACGTTGTGGTGGATTGTTCACCTGGTAAAGTCGGGGCAGCCAACAAAGAAGCTTACGTCAAGGCCGGTGTAAAGTACATCTTTCAGGGTGGAGAAAAACACGCCATGGCCGAGATGTCCTACACGTCCTCTGCCAACCACGCAGAAAACATGAACGTAGCCGGTACCCGTGTGGTGTCGTGCAACACGACCGGCCTTTCACGCACCTTGGTGCCCCTGTACGAGCATTGCGGGTCGCTCAAGGTGGAGTGCACGATGATCCGAAGAGCCGCTGACCCCGGTGATTCCAAGAAAGGCCCCATCAACGCCATCAAACCCGTGCTGAAGGTGCCCTCTCACCACGGTCCTGACGTGATGACCGTCAAACCGGAAATTGACATTAATTCCATGGCCGTCGCTGTGCCGACCACCCTGATGCACTGTCACTCGATCGTCGCTTTCCTCCCCGAAGGCCACGGTTTGACCACCGAGAAGGTTCTCGCTTTGTGGGGCGAGCAACCTCGCATCATCATCATGAACGGAGGAGAAACCAACATCACCACGACCGCCGAAGTGATGGAGTACGCCCGAGACATCGGTCGAAAGTGGGGTGACTTGCACGAAATTTTCGTTTGGGAAGACGGTGTCAAACTGGACGGCGATACGCTCTATTACTTCCAGGCCATTCACCAAGAATCCGATGTGATTCCTGAGAACGTGGACGCCATCCGTGCCTTAATGGGGACGGAAGCCGACTGGCGCGTGTCTGTGGCGAAAACGGATGCTGCCATTTCTGCCTACAACGGATTGTAAGTTTCAACGACGTCCTGTAAGCACAGGCAAGAGCGACCTTCAAAAGCCCTTGACCGGTCCGCAGACCATGGGTTCTCGAGCTTCGCTCTCGCTCGTTCTTCTCCTGCTGGTCTCGGCACCGTTGTCCGTCCTCGCCGAGGGGACAGAAAACGCCACTGGGAATGCCGTAGGTGAGGTCCATGATGCTCAGCCCACGGAAGCTGAGCGTCTGATGCTAGCCGCTGCCCACTGGAACATGATGCCGCAAGCCACCATGGTGCCTGTGGCGTTGATGCCGGCGACCGGTGTCCTCCACCTCGCTTTGGGGTCCTTTGACCCCTTGCTGGGCAACGGACCCGAGGTACCTGCAGGCTACGACCGCAGCAATGATGTCGCTCACACCGGGATGGTGATGATGCAACTTGATGCCCCCGATGGCACCGTTCTCGACCGCTTGGTGAAACACTACGACCTGACGGTTCTGGATGTCTTGCACGACGAGGGCTGGCTGGTCCGCCTGCCTGCAGAGCGTCCAGAAGCGGTTGTCGCCCTGGCCGAAGAGGAAGGGGTTCGTTGGGTAGGGCAACATCAGCCCGGCTGGCGGGTAGCGCCAACCCTCCTCACGCAGCCCGCTGCTGCTGAGGCCTTGGCCATCGTTCCCACGCCCGATTTGGGTGTTGGAGGCTACGCTGCGTTGGCAACGGACATCGTTCGGTACGGTGGCCTCGAAGCTTCGTGCGATGCATGGATGTGCTACGCAACAGCTGAACCGTCGTCCATGGCGAAAGTGGTCAGTCATTTGGCCCACGATGGTCGAATTTTGTGGACCGAACCCACCTCGCAGTGGCGTGTCCACAATGCACTGGCTTGGTCGATTGCGGGCGTCCAGGGCGTGACCAACAACGCCACGTTTACCCTTGACGGCTCAGGAGAGATGATCGCCATTGCCGACACAGGATTGGATCAGAACCATCCGGACTTGACCGGCAGGGTCGCCGCCACCTTCACGCAGTTTGGACTTGATCCGTCCCCTGCTGACAGCAACAGCGGCCATGGCACGCACATCGCCATTTCCGTGCTCGGCAACGGTTCTGGCGATGCTGATGCCCGCGGCGTCGCTCCCGCTGCAAACCTCGTCATGTACGCCCTCGAGCACGACCCGACCGGGACATTCGGTCGTATTGGCTCGATTTACGACATGCTTCGAGATGCCGAACAGATGACGGCTCGCATCTCGGTCAACGCGTGGGGATTGAACGGGAACTTTGGCCAATACACGGCGGACGCTCGTTCGGTTGACACCTTTGTCCATGACAGCAAGGACCTCACACCGGTGTTCTCCGTCGGTGACAGAGGGACTTCTGGTGCCTCCCAAGTTTCTTCTCCGGCCACCGGCAAGAACGTTCTCGCCGTTGGTGCATCCACCACAGGCGCCAGTGGAACCCCTGCAGCCGGTGCAGTGGTCAATTTCTCATCACTTGGTCCGAGTTTGGACGGACGCATCAAACCCGACCTCGTTGCACCGGGTGTGGGTATTTGTTCAGGTTTGGCGGAGGAAGCGAAAAATCCTGCAGGCCCGTCTTGTTTGACTGGAACACACGCCGGCGGCAATGCCTACTACATGACGCTCAGCGGGACGTCTCAAGCAACAGCGATTGCCTCAGGTGTCGCTGGATTAACCCGTGAATTCATTCGCGAACAGGTCGGCGTTTCCTCGCCCTCAAGTTCGCTGGTGAAAGCGGCCATGATCAACGGTGCTCGTGACCTCGGGACGCCTGACATTCCCAACGCTGCCGAAGGTTGGGGTGAGGTGAATTTGGAACGCACCGTCCTGCCCATGGACGGCACCACCGCCCTCGACACCTTCATGGACGACAAAAAACTCCTCTCGCCAGGGTTCGGCCTCCTCTATTCGTTCTCCCTCGATCCCTCCCACGGCCTCGACATCACGCTTGCTTGGACCGACGAAGCCGGAAGCGCCATCGCATCTCAAAGCGAGGCACGGCTGGTCAACAATCTGGACCTCGTCCTCGTGGGGCCGGACGGGACAGAGTGGCTCGGCAATGATTTCAGCCAGGGCTTTACCACCACGGGCGGAACGGCTGATGATGTCAACAACGTCGAGCGTATTCGAGTGGCCCCGGGTGTCCTCCCATCCGGAAATGGAGATTATGTCCTCAAAGTCCTTCATCGCGGGGGAACGCAACAGGATTTCTCCTTGGTGATGAGCGCGGTGGCCACGGCCACGCCTCAACCGGACTTGGCGGTGTTTGACGGAAGCATTCTCTCCTCCTCAGAAAACCCCCTCAAGGACGATCTCATCTCCATTCGTCTCGCCTGGGTCAACCAAGGAACCAGCACCACACCATCCTTTGACATCATTCTCGAGGACACCACCACCCAAACCGTCCTCGCCACGGCCACTCGTCCTGCTCTTGGGCCGGGGATGATCGATTCCTACACCATTTTCCACCAGTTCTCGACCACGGGCGTTCACAGCCTCCAACTCTCGGTTGACACCGGCGGTGTCGTGGACGAAATGAACGATGCCACCTCGGGCACGGACAACAACATCTGGATCGAAGACATCGAGGTTATGGCGCTTGGTGTTCGTGTCGTTGTGGACAACGAAGACGGCAGCATCCCAGAAACGCCGGAGGACCGTGCCTCAAACGCCCAAATGGTCTTGGATGTGCGCAACGAATCCGGCATTGATGTACCGCTCTCCATCTTGCACGAGGGTACCGGAAACCAATCCGTGAAAGTGTCGGCCACCATGGTCCAAATTCCCGTTCCTGGTCGGGATGACTTCTTCTTGCCGAGCCCCGACATGTGGACCCGCACGTTCGATGAGAGCACCACATTTACCCTCACGGCTCAGGGAACCGTGGATGCCAACAAATCGCTCAATTTGCGGCTCGAAGACATCGATGCTGACTTAACGACCGATCCGAACAATCCTCGTTATGTTCGAGCCGGTACCTATGTGCTCGAAATCACCGCGCGCTACGAGTATCAACCGACCGTGGCCCATACCCAGCGCATCACCATTCAGGTCGAGCAACTTGACCAAGTGCAGGTCGTCGCAGCGGGTACATCCGGATTGGAAGCAGTCCCGGGTGAATCAAGCGTCTTTTCCATCTCGGTGCGCAACACCGGCAATGCGCCTGCTCAATACAGCCTTGAATGCAGTTCTGACCAGCGCTGGCAAGTGATGTTGGGCACATCCAATTCTTCACAAATTGATTTCGAGGCATTGAACATCCTGGAATACCTTCCCATGACCATTCGTGTTTTTGTTCCGTTGGTGGCTGATGGCGTCCCTGCTGCAGGTGATACCGACACGGTCACGTGCTATGTCACGTCATTCACCGACCTTAGCATGAACTTCACCGAGACCGTGACCATTACGGTGCTTGCCCAAGAATCCTTCGAAGTTCATCTTGAAGACGACGATGGCCCGGTTGGTCCGAACCACCTCGCATCCGATGTGGCCGTTGACAGCGGGCAACTTGTTCACATGAACATGAGCATTGAGAACACCGGAAACATTGGCATTGACCTCGATGTCTCGGTTCTTCCTGATAACCCGCAGTGGGCCATCCAGGTATCTCATGACGGTGAACAAGACTCTCGGAGGGTCGCTTTTGATCTCGGTCCAGGGGAAACCAAACTGGTCCAATTCATCTTCGGTGTGCCAATCACGGCGGAGGAAGGCGACAGCAACGTCTTCACCATCCGGACAGAGCGGAGCCTCTCGAATTTCCGACAGAACATCACCACGCTGGTGGTGAAAGATGAATTGGGAATCTCCCTCACGCCTCCGGCGGACCGTCATATCGATACTGTCGTGTCGGATCTGTTTTCTTACGGTGAATTTGTTGTACAGAACACTGGCAACACCAATTTAGGACTGACTTGGACACACGGATTGGCTCCTGATGGTTGGGCGGTTGGATTTGCCAACCCCACGGTCTACCTCGAGCCACGTGAAGAGAAGGTCGTGCGATTTGGCTTGATTCCTCCTGCTCAGGCCGAGGTCTCCTCGAACGCCTTTGAAATTCTCATCAACGTAAACGCTACCAACAACGGACGGTTTGTGGAGGCTTCGGAAACGGTTTCGGTGGGTGTGATTCCTTCCACCTTTGCCAACATCACGGCCAGCAAAGCGATCGATGGTTTGTTCCAAGGTGTATCCCGTGAGGAAGGTCGCGCAGAAACCTTCGTTGTTCGAAACGATGGAAACACGGTGCTCAACGCAGATTTGTCAGCCGTCCTCCTCGATGGGGACGATAAGGAACGTACCGACTGGACGGTGAAGATATCACCTTCCGAAATCACGAACCTTGCCATCGGTGAGGAAGTTGAGGTATCGGTGACGCTGATGCCGGATGAAGACGTTGAACGTGGCGCATCGAGGCTGGTGCTGAACGTCTCTTCAGAGGGTGTATTGGTCACTTCCATTGAGCGCGATGCCAGCGTCGAGATCGGCTCTGATTCAGGCGGTTTGTTCAACATCCTCCCGCCAGCCGTCAGCATCTCGCTGGTGGTTGTTTTGCTGGTCGGGGGTGCGATTCTCGCTCGACGGATGAAGGCATCCGGTGCGCTGGTCGATGACGGAACAGCGCTGGTGGCGCCCAACACGCACACAAACCCGGACATGCTTGGTGAGCGACGTGACGAGGCGTTGGACCTCGGTTCTGCCGTCGACGAGTTGACCAGTGGTGAAGTGAGCGATGAAGAAATCGCCCAAGCCATCATGCAATCCATGGACCTTCCCTCCACGCCGGCTGCCGTGCCCAAAGGCCTGCCGCCAAGCGGAATGCCTCCTAAGGCCAACATTCCTCTCGGAATGCCACCTGCAGGCATGCCACCTGCGCCTGGAAAGGCGCTGCCACCGCTTCCAATGCCCGTCCCCGCTGCCGCACCTGCTCCGGCGCCCATGCCTGCCCCGGTGCCTCAGCAAGCGCCCCCGCTACCTCCTGGCGGCCTCCCTGCCGGCTGGACGATGGAACAGTGGCAACACTACGGCCATGAGTGGCTGAAGCGGCAGGGATGATTCGTCAAGATTGAAAGGGTGGAGGCAGTCCACCCGCCATGAGCAGCATCGTCTTGTTTGGTCCACCCGGCGCAGGAAAAGGCACGCAAGCCCAACGCATCATGGAACACACAGGTTTGCCCCAAATATCCACGGGTGACATGCTGCGCGCAGCCGTTAGAGCTGGGACCGACGTTGGCTTGGAAGCCAAGGGCTACATGGACCGAGGCGAACTTGTTCCGGACGATGTGATCCTCGCCCTCATCAAGGACAGAATTCAGGAACCAGATGCCACCAACGGCGTGATGTTCGACGGCTTCCCAAGAACCGTACCACAAGCCTCCGCCCTTGCTGACATGACTGAAATCTCTCATGTGCTCTCCATCGAAGTGCCCGATGAGCGCATCGTGGAGCGTATTTGTGGGCGCTCGACCTGCGGCAATTGCGGAGCCGTTTACCATGACACGTTCAACCCCGTTCCAGCGGAGGGGTGTGGCTGCGGTAACTACCAAGAAAAGCGGCGAGCGGATGACAACGAGTCGACGGTCTTGAATCGCCTTTCGACGTATCACGAGCAAACCTCTCCGTTGGCCGCTTGGTACGAAGAACAAGGGTTGTTCCACCGCGTCAACGGCGACCGAGCCATTGATGACATCACGCAAGACTTGCTCGCCGTTCTCAACTGAGGTGCTTTCATGGGCCGCCGAAAGAACATGCGGTCGACCAAGAAGAAGCGGCGCAGGGCGGCTGGAATGGAAGCGCAGCGACACCTTGCTGGCATCCTTGAATCTCCTCATGAGCACCATCCTGAGGTGGTTGATGCTGCTGCTGTTCACCTCATCAAAACTTCACAGCGCCATCGACTCGCAATTCCACGTTCGGTCCACGACATGGTGTGCCGCAAGTGCTGGTCCGCTCACGTGCAGTCCACGACCTTTCGTGTGCGGATCAAGAATGGTCAACGCATCAAAACCTGCTTGAAGTGCGGGAGCATACGTCGATTTGGTGGTGGACCGAAGTACCACAGGGTCCATCGAAGAGGTGAAGATCATGCGTGATGTGCCTCCTCATATTCTCCGCCAAGCCAAATCGAGGGAATTCCGCCCCAGTGTACGCGTTGGGAAAGCAGGGTTGACGGAAACCGTTCTCGAAGAGATTCGACAGCAGCTCAAGTCGAGGGACCTCGTCAAGGTCAAGGTCAACAAAGGTTTGTTCGAGCGGGAACAACGAGGCGAAGTGTGGTCCTATCTCGCAGAAAACACCGCTTCAACCGTGGTTCTCCAGCGGGGAAATATCGGCGTTTTGTGGCGCAGGTAATCCTTGAGGAAGCAAAGGGTCAAAGGGTGCATTCATCCCCCAATCAAACAGAGGCTTGTCCATGAATTCACATCTGTTCACCAACAAAAGCCGCCAAATTGCCTTCGGCCTCATCATGTTTGTTGGCGCCATGATGGTCGCGAACCCATCCCAAGCGGGTGGTGGAGGCGGCCTGGACCTCGGCATCGAAATCCGCGAGGGCATGGGTACGCAAGCCGTCTACGTTGGCCTTGCGATACTCTTGGCGGTCTACGTGCTAATCATCTTTGAGTGGGTTCACCGAACCCTCGCCGCAGCCGTTGGTGGCATCGTCGCCATGATGGCGCTGAACTACTACAAGGAAGGCGATGCACTTTCGTTGGCTGAAGTGACGACGCTCATCGATTGGGAAACCATTGGGCTTCTTCTCGGGATGATGGTGATGGTCGGCATCTTGTCGAACACCGGGGTCTTCGAGTATTTCGCCGTCCTCTCTTACAAGAAAAGCGGCGGGTCCATCTGGACCCTTGTGGTGATTCTTTGTTCGGTCACGGCCGTTCTTTCGGCGTTCCTTGACAACGTTACAACCATGCTCCTGTTGACGCCGGTTACCATTCAACTGGCGAAGGTGCTGGACATCAAACCCATTCCGTTGTTGATCTCAGAGGTCCTCTTCTCCAACATCGGTGGTGCGGCCACCATGATTGGGGATCCCCCCAACATCATGATCGGTTCAGGTCTTTCCCCTGACAAAATCGCCTCGGCAGAGGGAGGAAAGTACGAGTATATGTCGCAATATGGGGTCACCTTCAACGATTTCATCATCGAGATGGGACCGGGTATTCTGATGTGCATCGTGCCGAGTTTCATGCTCTTGAAGTGGTACTATGCCGACGAGTTTTCTGGCTCTCGGATTCGCGATGTCGCTGAACTCGAATCCAAGTACGGCATCAAAGACCCGCAAATGCTCAAGGTGGCTGGTTTCATCCTCGTCCTTGTTATCATCAATTTCTTCCTCCATCCCATCACGCACATCGCCGTGTCGTGGATTGCCCTCGTCGGTGCCGTCATCATGCTCCTGGCCACCGACCGACATGAACTCGAAGAGCCGCTTCACCACGTTGAATGGACCACACTCCTCTTCTTTGCCGGTCTCTTCGTGCTCGTCCATTCGCTTCAGGAGATGGGCGTCATCAACTACATCGGACAGTACGTGATGGCGGCCATCGAGTACTTCGGCAGCAACGAAGGCGATGGTCAAACCGTGCGCCTTGCTGCAGCCATCCTCATCGTGTTGTGGGTGTCGGCTGTCGCCTCGGCCTTTATCGACAACATTCCCTACACGGCCACCATGATTCCCATCGTGCTCCAGATTGCCGACGAACTCGGCGACTACCTCCTCGGTCCGTTGATTTGGGCCTTGGCCTTCGGTGCTTGCCTCGGCGGTAACGGAACACTCATCGGTGCATCAGCCAACGTCGTCACCGCCGGTATGTCAGAGGAAGCTGGTTACCCGATTTCATTCAATGAGTTCTTCAAGGCAGGTTTCCCCGTGATGATCCTCACCACCTTCATCGTCTCGCTCTACATGTTGCTCGTCTTCATCGTCGGTGGTGAAGACAACGGTACCTACGTGAAACTCATCCTTGTCGGTATCACCACACTGAGCATCATCGGTCAACTCGCACGTGGCCGAAGCAAGGGCAAGACGTTCGCTGAAGCCCTCGTTGATGACGAGATGGAAGGCATCGAAGAGATGGTTGTTGAAGCCAAGAGCGCCGTTGTCGGCATGCTCCGCGGCGAAGAAGAGTGAAGGCTCAACCGAGCGTTGACTTGAAGTCCCTTCGGCGCAACGAAGGTACGAGGCAGGCCAATGTTTGAGTGCCAAATCTGTGGTCTTCTCTCGCTGGGTGGGACGGCCTGTCCAGCCTGTGGGAGTCAACTCCGCAAGGATCTCTCTCTCGAGGCAGACGATTCTGAGGCGCTCCCGAGCGAAGTACCCGGGCTTGATGATGCGGCGGCCGCCTGGTACGACGTGGAGGGTATTGAGCCTCCAACCGAAGACGACGTCGCTGAGGAAGAGGTTGATGTTGAGCAGGAGGGAAACCTCCCCTTTGGCTTCCAGGGGTCCTCAAACGTGTACGATTCTCGACTACCGTTCGGCATTGGCAGCTTTGCTGAAGGCATTCCCTTTGAGGGTGCGATGGCTGAGGTCGCATCGCAACAGCCTCCTTCCACTCGTCTTCAACCTACACCAGAGCCTGAGGTGGTTTCTGAACCCAGCGTTGAACTCGCTGCGGTTGTCCTTGAGGCGCCCGAGGTGAACCCTGTCGAATCTGTTCCTGAAGCAGATTCGATCCCTGACCTCCATGATGCTGATCTTGAACCGGAACTTGAACTCCCTGCCGTGCCCGACCTCCCGTCGGTTCAAGAGAACCTTCCCTCAACATCCTCTCCACCCCCTCCTCCCGGGCCCATGCCCTCTACCCCTCCTCCACCCCCGTCGTCGTTCACGGCCACGCCCCCCCCTCCTCCCGGCCCCATGCCCTCCACACCGCCTCCTCCACCCTCGGCGGGAGGTGCGGACAGTGGTGTCCCCGTGCGGTTGACCACTGCTCGCCTCGTGGTGGACGCACCGGTCCAAGAAGAGCCTCCGGTTCCGGACTATTGGCGCATTGATGCACCCATTCCAAACTACGAGGAAATCTACGGCGAAGATTCGGCCGTGGTTGAGATGGAATACAGCTCGCTGGAGGACGATGTCGTTGTTTACGACCACACGACCGATTCACCGGCCGCCGTGTTTCACTCCCCCCTCGAAGCCTCTCCCCAATCCTCTGCGCCTCGCAGCATCTCGTTGCGGCTCCATCCTGCTCAGGCGCTCAGCGTGGACGTGGGGGCTTCCGCCGAACTTCAAGGCCTATTGGCGCAAGGCTTCACAGCCATGCAGTCGGCTGACTGGTCGGGCGCCGCTCGTTCCTTCCAACGCATGGCGGCCTCCATGCCCGGCAGCGCAGAGGTGTTCAACAACTACGGTGTTTCACTTCTGCAGCGAGCCGTCAGCATGCGAGATGGTGGCGACGAGCAACAGCGCTCGATGGCCGACACGCAGTTTGAATCGGCCATCCTGGCCCTGCGCGAGGCTGCAAAATCAGCGCCGTCCAACGGCGATGTGCTGGTCAACCTCGGGATCACGCTCATCGAAAGCGGTCGTGCAGAGAAAGCTCTGGGCATCATGAACGTTCACAACGCTCGTGTACCAGGGTCTGCCAAAGGATTGAACACCGCCGGTGTAGCCATGTTTCACCTCGGTCAACTCACACAGGCCGTGGAGACCTTTGGGCAAGCCGGCGCTGATGAAGTGGCGTCGGAAAATTTAGCGCAACTCGCCCCGAAACAGGGCTAAGTCTTGAGAATCGGCGAAATTCGGGGAAAAAGGATTCACTGTTCCACTTTCACGGGTCCGATAGAGACCGATTTCTTCTTATACGGGTGGAAGGTCGGGTGGTTGCTTAGCACCCTGTCATGCCTGTCATGGTGGGGGAAGGGCTGAGGAGAACCGCCCTCGAGGAGGTGGTTTTCTGTTGAGGCCGAATTGGCATGACTAGATACCGAAGGGTTACTCATATGGTGTGGAAACATACACATGTGATGCTACAACCCAACTGGGGGATCGCTCGGCTCGAGTGCCGATGAAGGTCGTGACAAGCTGCGATAAGCTGCGGGTAGGCGCATGTATGCCTAAGATCCGCAGATGGCTGAATAGGACTTCCTGTTTCTTCGGAAACGGTCGCGTTAGCGATAGGGAACCCACCGAATTGAAGCATCTTAGTAGGTGGAGGAA
>DAET01000002.1:0-480 GCA_002497765.1 Euryarchaeota archaeon UBA486 | reverse complement strand
TTAGTAGTGGCGAATGAACACGGATCAGGACAAGCCGAATCCCAAATCGAAAGAGAGGGAGATGTGGTTGGCAGTCTTTTGTCTAAGTCATGGAAGGAGAACTCGCCTGGAACGGCGGATCCATAGAGGGTGAAAGTCCCGTATCCGTACATGATATGACCACGTGACTGTCACAGAGTAGCATGCGTTGGAAATCGCGTGTGAATATGGGAGGCAGATACTTCCAATCCTAAATACAACTCGAGACCGATAGTTTACAAGTAACGTGAGTGAAAGCTGAAAAGTATCCTTAGCGGGATGTGAAAAGAACGTGAAACCAGTTGGGTACAGGCTGATTGGGCGTGAAAGCGAAGATATGAGCAGCGTCCAGTCGTGCGTTTAGAAAAATGCCCCAGGGAGTCTTGATCATTGGCGAGGTTAAGTGGTTGATCCACGTAGCCGAAGGGAAACCGACATGTCCGCAGCAGTTTACTGTGAGGG
>DAET01000066.1:2452-9226 GCA_002497765.1 Euryarchaeota archaeon UBA486 | reverse complement strand
AGCATGATTTTCTCCTCATCATCGACGTGCATGGTCACGCCAAGACTCGCCGTTTCGGTCGACATGACGTACTCGCAGTCGTACTGTTCTTGCAAAGTGAAGCAGGCGGTGATGTGGTCGGCATGGGTGTGGGTCGCAATGACGTACACCAGCGTGAGACCATCCTTCTCAAGGAGGTCAACGTACTGTTGCATGAAATCGTACACAGGGTCGACCAAGGCCGCTTCGCTGGTTGCCTCGTCAACAATGAGGTAGGTCATGGCCCAAACACTCTCGTTCAACTGTTCAAAACGCATGATGACGGCGAGGGACAGGCATGATTTGAACATTGATGTCAGGGGATTCATCATATACCGTCGTCGTGATTGTCCACGCATGACAGCGCTCCTTGAATACGGACTCCTCCTCGCTGGCCTCGCCATCGGTGCTTCCATCGGTTGGCTGCTCGCCAAGCAATCGCTCTCTGGCCAACTCATCCGGGCAGAGGAGCGGCTTCGGGCCAACGAGGTCAGCGCAGAAGGAAACGAACAACGAATCCGGGCTGAGGTGGAAAACATCGCCATCAAAATCGGTGAGGAGAATTCCACCCGATTTCTCGAGATGGCGCAAGCCAAGCTCGTCAATCAACAACAAGAGGCGGCCCATGAACTGGAACTGCGTAAACTGGAGGTCGCCAACCTGATCAAGCCCATCCAAGAGGAAATGGCAAAACTCACCGTCATGAATGCAGAAATGGAAAAAGAGCGTGCAGGAGCCTATGAAGGCATCAAGCGACACCTCAGAGAATTGGGAGAAAAGACAGAATCGCTTTCCACTCGCACCACGGCACTCTCAACTGCATTGACCACCTCAAGCCAAGCACGTGGCAACTGGGGTGAAGTCAAACTTCGACGGTTGTTCGAAATGGCCGGGATGAGCGAAAACATCGATTTTGATGAGCAAACGACCCTCGCTGACGGCAGCCGGCCGGATTTCGTGGTCCGGTTGCCCGACAGTGGCGTCATTCCCATTGACTCCAAAGCGACTGGAGCCCATTTCCTTCAAGCGGCTGAACTCGAGCCGGGCGAAGAGCAGACCGCGTTGTTGAACAAACACGCCAAGGCCATGCGGGGCAGAATTGCAGAATTGAGCAAAAAAGCATACCAGGAAACCATTGAGGGTGAATTCGATCATGTTGTGATGTTCATCCCAAGTGAAGCCATGGCGGCCGCTGCATTTTCGATGGATGCGGATTTGATGGATTATGCGATGAGCAAATCCGTTCTCATCGCCACACCCGTGACGATGCTTGGCTTGCTGAGAACCGTGGCACTGTACTGGCAACAACACGCTTTGGCCGAAGGCGCCAACGAAATCTACGAAGTCTCACGTGAACTCTACAAGAGGATGAACAAGACCATGGAGCACCTCACCAAGGTCGGTGGGCACCTCTCAAAAGCAGCCACCGCCTTCAACGCCACCATGTCATCCTACGGACGAATGGTCTTACCACAAGCCCGACGACTAGAGGAACTCAAAGTCGCTGAGACCCTTCAAGCGACGCTTCCTGAACCGACAGAAATTGAGCACCCCAAGGAATGAGCAACGACGAGCGAGGGTTCTTGACCGGCGGAGATGTGGAAGAGGTATGCACCCCTCCGAGGTAGTCCACTTGGAGCACGACGGGAAGGTGCTGTTGGTCGACGAACGTGGAAACGGCCCACTCCAACCCGTCAAAGGTCGCTTCGAAACCGATGTTTACCTGCGATTTCCCACGCGCGCCGAAGTGGAAGCCATGGGGATTGAATTTGAGGAAAAATACCTCCTCTGCCTCCGGTATGGTGGTGCTGAATTCAACGTGGTGAAAGCCTACCCCAAGATTGCCTGGCCACATGATTGGGCGTGGAAAGATGCCTGTGCTGCTGACAACGCCGTCCATCCCGTTGCCCGTGATGCCATCTATCGGTCCATCCATCGACTTGTTTCAAAGGTCATGGTGTGCGATGAATCCGGCCATGTCCTGATGGCGAAAGTTGAGCGAGGCCATTTTAGGGGCTTCTGGACGCTCCCGGGCGGTTACATGGACCACGATGAACATCCGGCCGTTGGCTGCGTTCGAGAAACACTCGAGGAGCTGGGACTCACCATCGTGCTTGATGACATTGAGCCCGTCATCACGCAAAACATCTTCAACGACGAAGGCATTTCGTTCGTCTCGTTCACCTATCGCTCAACGTGGAGCGGAGACCTCGATGAACTTACCCTCCAAACCGAAGAGATCTCGGAAGCCGCTTGGTTCACGCCACAGGATGCATTCAATCAAGCCGTTTCACACTTCGACCGAGAGGCGCTTCGAAGTTTGTTGTGATCAGACACCCAGCGCCGACCGTGCGGCATCAAGAGCATCGTCCAAGCCATCAGCATGCGAACCGCCGCCTTGAGCAAACGTCGGCCTGCCACCGCCTCCACCCTTGATGTGTGGCGAAATGGAACGGAGTAAATCGACGGCGTTGTACCGTTCGCTGGCGACGGTGTTTTCAGTAGCGGCGATCATGAGTTTACCGCCTCCATCCCTTGAGCCAAGCACCGCCAAGGTAGGTTTGGAGGCATCCAACGTCAGTTCCTTGAGCATCGTGGTCATGGATTTGAGGTCGCCATCAATCTCCATCACAACCACACGTACACCGTCCACCTGGGTTGACGCATCACCGCCCCCCGATGTTCGGAGACGAACGATTTCAGATTCAAGTTGCTCAATCAATTTGCGCTGTTCTTTCCATTCTTTGAAGAAGCGAGCAGCAGCCTTCGGCAAATCATCGCCGTGCACACCAAACACCTCGCTTGAGGCACGAACGAGCGCGTCTTGTGAACGAGCATACTTGAGGGCTGCTTCACCCGCAACGACATGGAGACGCTCCACCCCATCTTGAACGGCAGAGGAGCGAACGATTCGGATGGACCCAATTTGGCCTGGCTCGTCGTGATGCGTACCACCGCAGGCTTGGATATCGTGCTCGGCTATTTTCAGGATGCGAATTGAATCGCCCTTTGGTGCACCGCCCTGATAGAGGTCAAACCCGTGAATCAAGTCTGCATCTTTTCGATTAAGCTCCGTTTTTTCCGTATGACGGACGTCTGCCAACACCGCATTCGCCATGTCTTCCATGGCGTCCAAATCGGCCCGCGTGAGCCGGTGGTAATGCGTGATATCAAGGCGACCGCTCTCGACGGAGAGGTGGGAACCTGCCTGGAAGATGTGAGGCCCTAACAGGCGACGCGCAGCTCCGCCAACGATGTGAACCGCCGTGTGATGGTCCATGAGTTGCTTTCTTCGTTTCCAGTCAAGGAAGCCTTGGACGGGTGCATCAACGTCAACGATTTGGTCGGTGAAATGAACGATGACATCGCCAATTTTCTGCGTGTCGAGCACATTGACGCTGGTGGCGGCTTGAGCCAAGGTACCATGGTCGGCTTCTTGGCCTCCACCCTCGGGATAGAACAGCGTGGCATCAAGCACCACGGCATGGGTTGAACCCTCAGGGCCCTGCCCATCAGCGGGCAAGCAAGCGAGGACGTGTGCGTCGAACGATGGCTGATACACAGCATCGTAGTAGAGCGCGGTTGTGGCCGGAAGGGAAGCGACATCAAGCGAACTAGCGGCCTTGGCATCTGCACTGGCGGCTTCTTTTGCTAAACGAGCATGCCGCTCAGCCATTTCAGCAGAGAACCCTGTACGCAGGGTGACATGGTCCCAACCTGCGTTACGAGCCAATGTGATGGCCATGTCGGGCGCGAGGCCGTGAGAATCGTTCATGGTGAACAGGTGCTCGTCGGGAATGAGATCGCTGTCCTTCGGAACGGATTTGAGTTGGGTTTGGATGACGTTCGTGCCTTTTCGCAACATCTCTGCGTAGCGTTCCTCTTCCAAGGCCAGGATGGTGAGCAGACCTGCCTCGGTCTGTTTATTGAGATGGCCACCCAAATTGATGTCGAGATGATGCTGGGCAAGGTCCGGAAGGGAAACATCAATGCCGAGCTCGTCTCGCATGCGAAGGACCCTTCGTGCAAGCATCCGTGCGAGGTAGCCCGCCTTTGCATTCGAAGGAACAAGACCATCGCCGAGCATGTTGCACAGGGCGTGAAGGTGGTCGGGAATGGCATAGATGTTGGCCAGTGGCTCGGTTACGGACGAGAACTGTTCGGCCGTCAATTCCACGCCGCGTTCCTTAAGTTTGGACAAAAACAGGTTGACCAGTTGGTCGCCGTCAACCCCTGCTTCGATGTTCATGATGCCGTTCAAGCGTGACATTTCACCCAGCAGCCCGTCCAAGTCGAGCGATGGCCAACGGCTGGTGACCTGGTCAAAGCCAGCGAGTTCCTTCAGCCAGTCAACGGTTTCCGGATAGATGGCTTCGTAAATGGTCGGGGTTCCAGCGGCGGCCCAACAAAAGCGCTCCAAGCCGTAGCCGGTGTCGATGATTTGCAGTGGCATGGTTCGGTAGGTGTCACCTTTGAGTTCGACATCCCCATCGGGGTGCTCCTCCATGTCCATGAAGACGAGGGTGGCGAGTTCAAGCCCACCCACAATGACTTCGACAGCGGCTCCTGCGTTGCCACCACCGCACCAAGGGTTCTCCACGTAGGTGACTTCACTCGCGTCAATCCCAAAGGTCTCGGTCAGCATTCGATGGCAGTGTTCGACGCATGCTTCCATCCAGTAAATTTCCAGCCCTTCGTCTGGGCGATTAAACACGTGGTGGGCCATCATTTCAAACGTGGTCAGATGACGACCAGAACGACCCACAGCGTCGACGTCAGTCAATCGAATGCAAGGCTGCGAGACGGTCAGTGGATTGGCGGGTGGGTCAACCGATCCCGAGGTCACGTGCGGTTGAAAATCAGCGATGGAAGCGATGGTGAGGTGAATGTCATCACGCCAGCGAGCCAGCACCGGATAGGGGTCAATACGGGTGTGGTCAGCCGCCTCGAAAAAGCCAAGAAACGCTTCTCGCATAGCGTCTTTGAGGGCTTTTCCACGCTGGTCAAAGCCGGCGATCAGCGGAGCGCCGATGAACGTGTACTCGTCTTCAGAGGTATCACCGCATGTGTCTCGCTCCTCATCGGTGGTCCAAAACCAAAGGTCGGTGACCCGGCATTGCTTGCGAACGTAGCCGTTCTCGTGAAACACAGCAAGGTCAATGGGAGGCAGGGACATCAAATCATCTCCACAAGGTGAACAGTCCATCCAAGCGAAACCCCCCCTTCAAGGCTATGTTCCCGAAGACCGTGAATCATCAGCAAAAAGTCTCAAATCCAATACCCGAGAGCCCACACCATGGAAGACGCGTGGCGCCAGCACCTCGTTGACGAGGGTGACGGTACCATGCGCATCAAGGCTCACGGGATGATGAAGACCGATGCCCGATTGGTCACGGATGTCACCCACATGAAACGACATGCCGATGACCGGGGACCTGAACAACTCGTCAACACAGCAGCGCTCCCAGGCATCGTGGGAGAAGCGTGGGCCATGGCCGACTGGCATTACGGCTACGGCTTTCCCATCGGAGGCGTGGTCGCCACCGACACCGAGGCTGGCGAACTTGGGGGTGCTGTATCGCCTGGAGGAGTGGGCTTTGACATCAATTGCGGTGTGCGCTTTCTCGCCCTTGAAGCTACAGCCGAGGACATTCCTAACCTCAAGAAACTCGCAGGACGGTTAGCGGGGAGGATCCCTGCCGGAGGCTCTGGAAAGGGTGGCGTTGACATCGGTCACCAAGATCTCAACGAACTTCTTCAACGAGGTGCACATGCTGCCGTTGATTTAGGCTACGGACTTCACGAAGATTTGAGCCATCTTGAATCGCAAGGCATCCTTGAAACAGAGGAAGCCAACCTGTCCCAGCGGGCACGTGAACGTGGGCTACGATCACTGGGAACGCTTGGAAGTGGGAACCACTTTCTTGAATTGCAAACCGTGGGCAATGTGGTTGATGAACAGACGGCCAAAGCATGGGGGCTGTTTGAGGATCAAGTCGTCGCCATGATTCACTCGGGGAGTCGAGGACTCGGCCATCAGGTTTGCACGGACCATGTTCGACGACTTGAGGCAGGCTACAAGCTCCAAGAAGGCGTTTGGCACAACGAGCAATGGGGATACGAACTCCCCGACCGGCAGCTGGCAGCCGCACCCGTCCATTCACCGGAAGGGCAAGCCTACCTCGATTCGATGAACGCCGCTGCTAACTTCGCTTTTGCCAACAGAGCCGTCTTGGCTGAACGCTTGCGAACCGTTCTCCGGTTGGAGATGGGTGTTGACGGAGAAGCGAGGACGCTGTACGATGTTGCACACAACATCGCCAAAATGGAGACGCACGTTATTCACGGACGCTCGTGCTCGTGCTGCGTTCATCGAAAAGGCGCCACACGAGCGTTTGGAGGCGACCATGCCGACATTGGCAGCCAATTTACGACGACGGGTCAGCCGGTCATCGTCCCCGGCGACATGGGCAACGGTTCATGGCTGATGGCTGGTGCACTGCAAGGGAGCAACGTAGCCTTCGGTTCATCTTGCCATGGAGCAGGAAGAGCGCTCTCACGAAGCCAAGCCAAGAAAACCCAAGATGGAAAGGCGCTGAAGCGGATGCTGGAAGAGCGAGGCGTTCGGGTCCATGCCTCAACGCCGAACGTGCTTTCGGAAGAGGCACCGGATGCCTACAAGGACGTGGACGAAGTCATCGCATTGACAGCAAAGGCAGGGCTCGCTCGCCCCGTAGCTCGAATGAATCCGCTCGC
>DAET01000066.1:0-2056 GCA_002497765.1 Euryarchaeota archaeon UBA486 | reverse complement strand
CCGCTATGAACGCCGTCGGGTTCCTCGACAATCACGCTCAACAGCGTGTTGACCAGTTCTTTCAGTTCGTCGACCTGGTGCTGGAGTTCCTTCACCCGTCGTTGCATGTCCTCTGTTTGTTGCTTACGCTCCATGTGCATCCCATCTGAGAAGTTGCCTTCTCATGGCGAGATTTTGAAAATCACCTCTTATACATTGAGGTAAAGATACGGCAAACAACGCCGTTCAATGAGGGTTGAACGAAGCGGAGCGTGGAGCCACCGGCGAGATTTGAACTCGCGACCTCCTCATTACCAATGAGGTGCTATACCCCTAAGCCACGGTGGCAGTGGTCCGCCCACCGGACAAATGGATATAATCGCTTCGTGAATTGGACATCACCCGGTGGCTTGGAACACCTTCCAACTCCCTGCATTGGCACCTCCGCTCAACGTGTAGGGCGCGGCCTGCTCCTTGACCAGAACCCATGCCTCGCCGGGCGTGTAGTCTTCACCGGGTGCGACGAGCATCAACCCAGCGCAATCAGGATGTGATTCAATGAAATCCTCCACGAGAGGCGCGCTTCGCCAATAACCGTCAATCCCGCGTTCACCTGTCAGATCGACGTTGGATTTGATGACGTAGAGGTGGTGCATCGCCAGTGTTTCTGGTGCGACCATGACGAAACACGTTTCATCATCATCCATGGTATCTGCCAGCCACGCACCCGCATCATCCGACCACAATTGCTGGCCGTAAAAGGAAACAAACAGGGTCAGTGGGAGCAGGACAAGCAAACCTAACTTGATTCTCGTACCTTCGTGTTGTGCAACTTCAGGTTGTGCTTCGTCGGTCGGCCACGACAAGAGGAAGACCAGAGGAAGCAAGACGGCGGTAGCGTACCGTCCATTGTTACCGAGAATCAGCATGGTCTCGACCAAAGAACGTCCCCACAGTTGAGATTCCAGCGTCCAAAGCGCCCCGATGTATGCTGCGATTCCAGCCAGTAACACAGCGATGTACGAGGCCAGCATGGTTGGGCCGGGTCCACGCAAACCGGACAACGATGACCACCGCACGGAGAGAAGAGGCCAAAGCACAAAACCGACCAAAAGGAACAGGGCTACGGAATGAATCAGCGCCACCGTTGTTGCAAACATAAATTCAGCAGGGTGTTGGCGAATGACGGCAAACGTACCGGTATCCGCCATGAATCCCACCACCATCACGCCGACGAGAACGATGAGGGCACACGAGCTTGCCATTTTCCACGGATGCACCAACCACGCACCCAAGGAACCTGCTGACTTCTCTTCCATAACCACCCACCCAACACCCACCGCAACGGTCAGCTGGAAAGCGCCGATGCTGGCAACAGGGCTGAAGCCTTTCCACCCCAACACCAGCATCACGGAAGCGGCCATCATCACGACATGAAGCAAACGTTGCGCACGTTCCTCACCTTGATTGAAAAGAAATCCAACTGTTCCGAATCCCGCCACGAAGGCCAGAACACCTTCGTCGTAGCCACGTGCCGACACAAACAAGAAAATTGGACTGAAGAGAATCAAGGCCGGCTTCATGGGGTTGAACGGTTGGGAAGGGCCCGCCCATCGAGGCGAAAGCCCCGCCAAGCAAGCCACACAGAGGACACCAACAAACGCCGTGAATTTTGCAGCAAGTTCTGATTCGAACCAAGGTGCGATGTAGCCATCGTACACCTGTTCATTCGTGGGTGCCTGCTCAGAGCTGTCAGCGATTCTCAGCTTACCCCAAGCCAAATCCTGCCCATCATGCTGCCCGTCCATGGCGGCGTTCAAGCGAACATGTGCATCGAGACCGAGATCACTGTTGGTCATGGCAAGGACGTGAAGGAAGATGGCCAAGGCCATGAGCGCATACCAGCGCTTTCGGCTACCCTGGTCGTCGTCCACGCATGCTGCTGTGTCCTCCCAATCATGGAGGTTGTGGTGGTGGATGGATGTGGCGCCGAGAGAGAGATTTGAACTCCCGAGGGAACGGGCCCACGCGATTTCCAGTCGCGCGCACTACCAGGCTATGCGATCTCGGCTCTAAC
>DAET01000017.1 GCA_002497765.1 Euryarchaeota archaeon UBA486 | reverse complement strand
CTTCAATACTTGAAGACAGAACCGGTCGATTTGATGTTGAACACCAGCTCGTCTGAAGGCGTTCCAGTGTCGATCATGGAAGCGTATTCCCATGGCATTCCAGTTGTTGCAACGGATGTAGGTGGTAACAGTGAGATTGTATTGAACGAACACATTATTCCATCTGATTCCACCTCTGAAGACATTGCCAAGATTATCAATGAATGGTCCGGCGACTCACAAACGAGAGAAAAAGTCAACATCATTCAATCAGAACATTTCGACTCAACAAAAAATGCTCAAACCTTCATTTCGATCATTGATGAGATAACGAATGAAATCGGAAAGGTATCATGAAATATGACATAACGGGACCCCATCTCGTGCAAGGATCTCATTTCGATGGAATTCGCCCCTTTCTTGCGGGGGAAACGATCGATAGCAACTTGTCGTTTCCCATCGCCCATGTGGATGTGCAAACCCCTACCGACCGTGTTTCATTTCTTGGCTCATTCCTTGAAAATAAGACGGTTCTTCACATTGGTTGCGCCGATCATATGGACGTCATCGATGCAAAGATTGCAGCAGGAAAACACCTGCACTGTGCCCTGATAAAAAGATCAAATCATGTCACTGGGTTGGATCTTAATGCCAAAGCCATCAAACATTTACAAGGAAAGTACGACATTTCAGACATTCATGTTTGCGATATTCTGGAAGTGGACCGTGAGACTGAAACCTTCTCTGAGGGGCGCCACTATGATTACGCTCTTCTCGCAGAAATCGTGGAACATTTAGACAACCCTGGTCAATTCCTCACACATCTGAATGAGTCATTAGGGCACCTCTACGATCGAATCATCATTACCGTTCCAAATGCGTTCTCAAGCGTTGCACGAAGAGCATGGAGGAATGGGATTGAAAACATCAATTCAGATCACAGATTCTGGTTCAGTCCTTACACCATCGCTCGATTAACCACAGCCGCAGGCTTCAACGTCGAAAAGGTACACATGATTGGCGAAGAGCAGAGGATGGACCTTCTCTCAAGGGCTTACAACAAATTCATGGCCATCATCGGGAGCCAAAAGAGAAGGAGGATGCCATCAAGGCACGGCACCTCTGTTGTCTTGATTGCAAGTCCACAAAACAAGACTTGACCGGTTTAACGTCCAACGCAAGGGAAGCAACTTGGCCCTTCAATCCCAAATGCCCATGTCCATGCGAGCGTCTTCGCTGGCGTGGATTTTGGGGTCCCAGCGTGGGGTCCAAACGAGGTTGATGTGGACCGAGGCCAAGCCATCGGTTTGGAGCGCAGCACGGTGAGCAGCGGCCATGATTTCCGGGGCTGCAGGGCAGCCGGGCGAGGTGAGCGTCAAGTCGACCTCAGCATGAAGCCCCTCGTCCTTTTCCTCAAAGCGAACGTCGTACACGAGGCCCAGTTCAACAATCGAGAGTTCCAACTCGGGGTCTTCCACGTCGTCCAACTTGTCCATCACAGCTTCTTTGGTCGTCATGCGGTTCACTCCATGCTGGCCCGGATCTCGTCCATCACCTTGTCGTACATGTTTCGAAAGCCGTTGGAGCGGCTTGGTGTGAGGCTGTTGAGCAAGCCCATCTCCTCGGCGAAATCCACGGGAATCAGTGCTGCTTGGGCCGGTGCAAGCCCCTCAATGGCGATGCTAAGCACGCCCATGAGGCCCTGAACGAGTTTGGCATCGGCAGCGCCCACCATGTGAACAAGGCCATCGTTCACCCCGATGCGAACGTGAGCTTCGGACTGGCAGCCACGGATTCGGGTGTCGTCGGTCCACTCGTCGGTGGGAAGGAGCACCACCTCATCAGCCAACTCAAACACCATCTCGAGGCGTTCTCGTTTGTCGGTGACCTCCTTGAATTCTTCAATCAGTTCCTGAAGCGCCTCCGGGTAGAAGGTCATGCGAATTTCTCCGTGATTTCCTTGAGTTCCCTCACCAATCCCTCGGCTTCCTCTCGGGTGTTGTAAACGTAGAACGACGCCCGCACCGTTCCCGAAATGCCAAGTCGGTTCAGCAAGGGTTGAGCGCAGTGATGGCCGGTACGGACTGCGTAGCCACGGGCGTCGAGCAGGTGAGCCATGTCTTCGCTGTTGATGGTGGGGTGAAGGAACGAGACCACGGCAGCGTCGTGTTCGCCGTGGCGGCCATACACGCTCATGCCCATGTTCCGAAGTTCATCAGCGACCCAGGAAGCGATCTCCACCAAGCGGGCGTGCTCGGCGTCCAAGTCAAAGGAATTCATCCAGTCCAACGCTGCCGACCAGCCGATCGCTTCGGCAATGCGGGGCGTGCCGGCTTCGAACTTGTGCTCGTTGGTCTGGTAGGTGGAGCCCTCCACGGTTACGGTTTCGATCATGTCGCCACCGCCCATGAACGGCTGCATTTCCTCAAAGGCCTCGGGCTGGACCAGCAACGCACCGATACCGGTTGGACCGCACATCTTGTGCGCTGAAAAGGCCATGAAGTCGGCACCAAAGGCCGTGAAATCCACGGTGGAATGTGGAACGCCCTGCGCCGCATCGATGAGCACTTTGGCCCCCGCAGCGTGAGAGGCGGCTATGATCTCCTCAAGCGGGTTGCGAACGCCCAACACGTTCGAGGTGTGGACCACACAGACGAGTTTGGCCCCGGGGAGAGCATGGGCGAACGCTTCCATGTCAAGGGTAAAATCGGGCATCACTGGGACGTAGCGCAGTTCAATGCCTCGCTCCTCAGCAAGCATTTGCCAGGGAACGATGTCCGAGTGGTGTTCCATCTCGGTGAGGATGATCGCGTCGCCTTTCTCCAGTTTAGCTCGACCCCAGGCGTGGGCGACGAGGTTGATGGCTTCGGTCGTGCCGCTGGTGATGATGGCCTTCTCGGCGTTGAAGCGCTGCTTGAGTTTCATGCGGCAGGATTCGTAGCCTTCGGTGGCTTCACCTGCGAGGGTGTGGACAGCCCGGTGCACGTTGGCATTGGACTCGGAGTAGTACGCATTCATCGCATCGATGACAACCTTCGGTTTCTGGGTCGTCGCCGCGTTGTCGAGGTAGACCAGCGGATAGCCGTTCACCTCACGCTGGAGGATGGGGAATTGCGCTCGAAGAGACATAACCTCACCGCTTTAATTCGCACTCCAAATGAACCGTGAGACGGGTCCGCATTTCGTCAACGAGCGTTTGGTTGTCGAGGCTGGAGAACCCGTCCTGCATGAAGCCTTCAACGAGCAGTGCAACGGCCGATTCCTCGTCCAAGCCACGGCTCATGAGGTAGTGAAGTTGGTCCGGGTTCACTGGGGCGCTCGCAGCGCCGTGGGCCGCGGCCACTTCATCAGCGAGGACCTCGAGTTCGGGAATGGCTTCGGCACGCGCTTTTTCGGAGAGCAAGAGATTCTTGAACACTTGACCCGCATCGCAGTGGTTGGCGTGTTCGGCAATGGTGAGCAGACCGGTGGCGATGGAGTGGCTCTGGTCGTCGCAAGCGGCGTGAATGTTGAGCGAGGAATCTGTGTGAGGAACGTCGTGGTGGACCTCAATGTGGTGGTCCACGTGGCGCTGTCCCGAACCGTGCACCGAAATGGCTTGGGTGAGAGCACCGCCTGATGCGGTAAAATGCGTGCGTACATCGCTCTTGCAGCGGAACCCACCGATGGACAACCCGGCCAGTTCAAGCGAAGCATCACGGTTCACGACCCAATCCTCGCAGTGGAGGAATTTGCCGTTGGAAGCGAGTTCATTGACCAGCCCGAAACCTGCACGAGCGTTCGCACCAATCTCGCCAGTGATGTGGAGGCCGGTCCAGTCGGATTCACCCGAAAGGTGGAGCATGACGGTGACGTCGTGCTTCAAGGAGAGGTGGAGGTGGCCCACCGCAACATGGCCAGAAGCCACTGCTTGAAGGTGGACGACGTCAGCGTTGCTAGTGGATTCGTAGGTCCAGGCCGACCCACCAAGCTCGCTCAGGAACACACGGCCGATGTCTTCGGCATTGACGATGCGTGGAGCGCCCTCAACCAGTTCGCCACCTTCAACAATGTTGAACCGAATTCCCGAGGCATCCGGAACGTCCTCAACTTTGGAGGGGTGAATGCGTGCCCATGGAGTGTATCGCCACAGATGAAGAGCACGGGAGGGAACGGCCATGTCGGCATACTTCATCCGATGGAACCCTCCATTTCCAACTCGAGCAACTTGTTGAGTTCCACGGCGTATTCCATGGGGAGTTCACGGGTGAACGGTTCGAAGAATCCGTTGACAATGAGGCCCATGGCTTCCTCTTCAGAGAAGCCGCGGCTCATGAGGTAGAACAGCTGGTCGCCAGACACCTTCGAGACGCTGGCTTCGTGTTCGAGGTCAGCCGTTGAGTTACCCACTTCCATCGTCGGGTAAGTGTCCGAGCGAGAATCGCTGTCAAGCATGAGCGCATCACAGACAATCTTGGAGCGGCAGCCGTGCGATTTGGGGGTCACTTGGAGCATGCCACGGTAAGAGGAACGACCACCGTTCTTGGAAATCGATTTTGAGAGGATGTTGGACGTCGTGTTGGGCGCCAGGTGGTGCACCTTGGCGCCAGCGTCTTGGTGCTGACCTGCGCCTGCGTACGCCACAGAGATCACCTCAGCGTGAGCACCTTCGCCCTTCAAGAGAACGGCCGGGTACTTCATCGTCAACTTGGAGCCGATGTTGCCGTCCACCCATTCCACGGTGGCGTTTTCATGGGCGACCCCTCGCTTGGTGACGAGGTTGTAGACGTTCGCTGACCAGTTTTGGATGGTGGAATAACGAATCTTGGCCCCCTTCATGGCAATGAGTTCAACCACGGCGGAATGGAGTGAGTCGGTGGAGTAGGTGGGTGCCGTGCAACCCTCGACGTAGTGAATGCTGCTGCCTTCGTCGGCAATGATGAGCGTTCGCTCGAACTGGCCCATGTTTTGGGCGTTGATGCGGAAGTAGGCTTGGACAGGCATTTCAACGTGAACGCCTTTCGGCACGTAGATGAAGGAACCACCCGACCACACGGCCGTGTTGAGGGCGGAGAACTTGTTGTCGCTGTAGGGAATCACCGTGCCAAAATACTCCTTGACAATCTCGGGGTGTTCCTTGAGCCCGCTGTCCATGTCGAGGAAGAGCACACCTTGGGCTTCCAAATCCTCGCGAATGGAGTGGTACACGGCCTCTGATTCGTATTGGGCTGTCACGCCACCCAACCACTTTTGCTCGGCTTCGGGGATGCCCAGGCGGTCAAAGGTTCGCTTGATGTCATCGGGCACGTCGTCCCAGTCTTTCTCGGTGGCATCCGAAGAGCGGAGGAAGTACGTGACATTGTCGAAGTCGATGTTGTTGAGTTCGCCGCAGTTGCCCCAGTCGGGCATCTTGCGCTCGACGAAGTGATGGTAGGCTTTGACACGGATGTCGGTCATCCACTCGGGCTCGTCCTTGAGCGCCGAAATGTCTCGGACCACCTGCTCGGAGAGGCCTTTGTCGAACCGGATGGTGGCGTTCTCAGGGTCGTGGAACCCAAACTGGTAGTCACCGACCGCCTCTCGTGCTTCGTCGCTCATGTTCAGGCCTCCGCTGCAGTTTCGAGCCACTCGTAGCCCTGCTCTTCGAGTTTGAGCGCCAGTTCAGGTCCACCGGATTCCACGATGGTGCCATCGATCATGACATGGACAAAGTGGGGTTGGACGTGATCCAGCAGTCGCTGGTAGTGCGTGATGATGAGGCAGCCGGCTTCGGGGGCGACGCTGTTGATGCCTTTGGCGACGATGCGAAGCGCATCGATGTCCAGTCCTGAGTCGGTTTCATCGAGGAGGGCCAACGTCGGTTTAAGCAGCAGCATTTGCAGGATTTCCAGTCGCTTCTTCTCGCCGCCGCTGAACCCGTCATTGACGTAGCGAGAAAGCACGGATTTCTGCATCTCGAGGGTGGCCATGGCCCCGTTGAGTTCCTTGCGGAATTCACGACCCTTGAGCGGTTCGTCTCGGACCGACTGCACGGACTTCTTGAGGAAGGTGCCAACCTGTACGCCAGGAATGACGGCGGGGTACTGGAAGGACAGGAACATACCTGCACGGGCTCGCTCAAACACACTCATTTCGTCAATGTTCGTACCCATGTAGTGGATGGAACCCTCGGTGATTTCGTAGGCAGGGTGGCCCATGATGACGCTGGCGAGCGTGGATTTTCCTGCGCCGTTGCGTCCCATGATGACATGGATTTCTCCGCGATTGATGGTCAGGTCCATGCCGTTGAGGATGGGCGTATCCTCCACGCTGACGTGGAGGTTTTCGACACGCAGGATTTCCTCGGCCATGTTCATCCCTGCTTTGCCGTCTCGTCTCTCCTTTATCAAGGGATGTAGTTCCCATGTGTTGACCGGTTTCGGGGATGTAACCACCTCCTTGATTTCGTGATGGAGTGGGAGGGTTGAAGTCCATCAGCCCGAGGGAGAGGCATGGATGACGATTTGGTGGCCAAGTACGCCGCTGAAGCCAAAGCCGCCATGGAGGCTGAAGCAGCACGGCGCGTGGCGGAATCAACAGACCCTGAGGAGGAAGAACGATTGCGCAACGCATCGCTTCACGACCTCACCGAAACAGAGCATTTCGTTCCTGCGCTCCTCGCACGGCTGGGTGCCGTTCGGGCTGCCCTTGACGGGCACGGCGGCGGCATCGCCGTTTCCCAAATCGAGCATCACGAGGGCTCCCTCGATCTCGTGCTGGACTTGACCGGCGCCTGCCTTTCGTGCGGTGCTGCACCCGGCACCCTAGAAGGGGTGAAAGGGGACCTCGAAGCCGATACCGAAGTCCATCGAATTCGTTTCTCGTCGGCCCTTCTCGATACGTTTGACGACCTCGGTCGCGAGTTCATTCTCGCTCATGGAAAAGTCGAATTCGTTGACATTCCAACCGACGGGGCAGCGGCGTGATGTGGCGAGCCTTTCAATAAAGGCAGGCTGGAGGCAACCGCATGGCAGCATGGGGCGATGAGCGACGGGACGACCCCGCGCCGTGTCGCGAACAAGACCACGGTCGATTTGAGGTGACCCAGCGAGACGGGCGAGCTCGACTGGGCCGTCTCCATACGAGCCACGGCGTCCTTGAAACCCCTGCACTGCTCCCGGTGGTCAACCCGAACATTCGTACCATTGAGCCAAGGGTCATGTGGGACAAGTACGGCATTCAAGCCCTCATCACGAACTCGTACATCATGTGGAAGCACGAAGACCTGCGCACGGTCGCCCAACGAGATGGCGTTCATGGCCTGCTGGATTTTCCCGGCGTGATCATGACCGATTCAGGTACCTTCCAATCCTACGTCTACGGCGACGTCGAAGTGGGCGTGGACGAAATTGTGGCCTTTCAGCGTTCCATCGGCGTGGACATCGCCACCATGCTCGACGTGTTTTCGCGCCCCGACATGAAGATGGCCGAGGTGGAGCACGCCGTTCGAGAAACAGAAGCACGAGCAGCACAGAGTTTGGAGGCGGCAGGCACCACCATGCTCAACGGACCCATCCAGGGCGGCGTTTTCAGAGAACTGCGCCACATATCAGCCCAGCTGATGGGGCAGCATGACTTCGCCGTTCACCCCATCGGTGGCATCGTGCCTGTCATGGAACAACAACGCTACAAGGACTATGCGAAGATCATGATGGCGACCCTCCCGCTGCTCCCACCGGACCGACCGGTCCACATGTTTGGCTGCGGCCATCCGATGCTGTTTCCCATGTCCATTGCGCTTGGAGCCGACCTCTTCGACTCCGCCGCCTACGCCCTCTTTGCCCGAGATGGCCGGTTGCTCACACCGTGGGGCACCGAACGCATTGACGACCTGATCGACTGGCCGCTGTTGATGCCGTGCGTGGCGGGAACCACACCGGCTGATGTTCGTGCCATGGAGGCAGAGGCCAAGGAGCAGTTGCTGGCCCACTTCAACCTCGAAGTGACCCTTGCCGAACTCGCTCGATGCAAACAAGCGGTGAGGGACGGTCGTATCTGGCAGCTCGCTGAACAGCGAAGTCATCAGCACCCTGCGCTGCGCGAAGCCTACCTCTGGCTGACCACATCACCTTCGCTGCAGCGAGGCGTTCGACCTGAGAAGTTCTACACCGACCGCGATGCTGCCCGAGATGTCGACCGGGACCAAGGCATGTGGGAGGATGCATGGGATTGGATGGTGTGGAGTCAACAAACCCCTCGGGTCGGCGGCGTTCAATGGGGCGGCGACGACACGTTCAGTCGGCCTCACATCGCCAAGGCACGGCGCCATCTCCACATGCGTTGGACGCACGATGCCAACATGGAACAGGCTGTCATCTTTCACGGGATTCGCGGACCGTTTCGAGAGCGCATCAACGACCTGCTCGAATGGTTGAACATTCACCACCCGAACGTACAACCGATGGTCCTGACCCCGCTTGGCCTGATTCCTGCCTCGCTGGAGGACCTGAACCCCTTCGCCCACCTCGATGCCCCACCGTGGGTTCTTCGTCATGAACCCGAGGCAGCGTGGATCGAACGTGAACTGCAACGCTTGGGGATGAACGACGTACCGTTCGCCACCGTGGACGTGGCCGGTGATGGTCTGAAACAACGGCTGGCTGCTTCATTGACGACGCTTGGTTTGCACAACGACGTTCACGCACCGTTGACGCTCGAGGAGCGGGATGAAGCCCGGCACCAATTGCGCATCAAGCAAGGGCAAGACAAACAAATGGTTCTGCTCAATGTTGGCCATGAGGTGGCCCATGACGTCATGAACGGTGCCACCTTTGTCGTCAACCGAGAGGGGCGCATGAAGAACATCAACAACGCAGCGGGTGAACACATGTTCAGTCCACGTCTTCGCGACGGTGGCTTGTCAATGGCCACGGCCGGTGCCCAGGCCCTCTTTGACCGACGCAGCGAGGCGTTGCCTTCTGCCTTGCCCCGTACCGAATGGTGGGGGCACAGCGGGCAAGGCCCCGCAGTGGTCATCGTGGACGATGACGCGGAACCGTTTGTCCGCAAAGGACGCAACGTGTTCCATGGTTTCGCCCTGGCTTGCGACCCGTGGTTGGCACCCGGCGAGCCCTGCCTCATCGCCAACCAAACCGGCGAATTCCTCGGCCATGGTGTTTCTCAGTGCACGTCGACCGAACTCGCGTGCCTCAGCAAGGGCATCGCCGTCAAAACACGGGGCGGTGTTCGTCGCTGAACCAGAACCATGCAGTGAAAGGCTTCATGAGGCGCCTTGACCACCCGTCGAGGTGAGGACCATGACGGGTGAACCCATCATCCACACCAAGGATTTGACCAAGTCCTACGGACCTCACGTCGCCCTTGACAACCTCAACATCTCCATTCCCAGCGGTGCCACGGGCCTGTTGGGGCAAAACGGAGCGGGAAAATCGACCTTCCTCAAGACCATCCTCGGACTGATTCAAGCCACCTCAGGGGAGGGGAAGGTGCTCGGATACGACATTCGCCATCAGGGCGTGGACATTCGCCAGCGCATCGGCTACATGCCCGAATACGATGCTTTGAATCCGGACATGGACGCCATTCACCAGGTGCGGTATTCGGGAGAACTCCTCGGCATGAACCCGACCGTGGCCATGAACCGAGCGCATGAAGCGCTCCAGTTTGTTGGCATTGGGGAACAACGATACCGAGAAATTGGGAGTTTCTCAACCGGCATGAAACAGGCGACGAAGTTGGCCTGTGCCATCATCCATGACCCTGACCTGCTCATCGCTGACGAACCGTCCAACGGCCTGGACATGAAGGCCAGGGAATTCATGATCTCCACGCTGAACAACATGGTTCACGATGCCAATCGGTCCGTATTGATGGCCAGCCACCTGATGGACGATGTTGAGCGCGTGTGCGAGAACATCATCCTCCTTCACAAAGGGACGCTGGCGGCTCAAGGGAAAATTGAGGATCTCAAGGCGATCGATCGAGAAATCGAAATTCACGTCTGGGGCAAGGCGACGCCACTGGAGCAGCGCCTGCTCGCCGACGGGCTCAAGGTTCGTCGTGAGGGACGCGTCATGCGTATCGCCCACACCAGCGAAGACACCACCACCGCCATCCTTCGTGCTGCAGCTGAGGTGGGGGCGCAAGTCCGGCGCATGCACGAATACGAAGCCTCCCTTGAGGACCTCTTCCTCGCCATCATGGACAACCTCGGTTACAGTGTCAAATCGAGCGACGACCTGCTTCGTTCACCGGTCGAAGCGCGCCGGGTGGATGCTCCTCAATCGATGGGAGGCGGGGCCGCATGACCGAAGATCTCCCGTCACCCGAAGGATTGGCCCCCTCACCGGAAGCACCGGTCACCGGTCAAGCGCGCATGGATGTAGCTTGGGGGTCCAACACCGGGGATGAACACCCAGAGGAGAGCAAATCGGCGAACACCGCACAGAGCGGCCAAATTTTCGAGCAGCAATACACGCCGTGGACGGGTCAACTCAACCCGAGGTGGATGCGCAACTGGGCGATTCTGCGCCATCATCTGCTCGGCATTTTCCGCAAAGGTCACCGACCCTGGACCATGCCCACGCGAATTTTCATCCTCATCGCCTTCCTCGCTTCGCTCTCCGATGCCGGCATGACCTTGCTTTCAGGCCTCGTTGGCAGTTCAGAGTTCCATTCACTCTTCGGCGTGAGTCGAGACAACCTCTACGGCCATGTGCTCGGCTTCTTCCCTCGAAACGTGCTCTACTATCCGATCGTAGCGGCCCTGCTCGTGGGTGGGGTGATTTCAGAGGACCGACAACACGGAACCTCGGCCCTGTACTTCTCGCGACCGGTCTCCCGTTTCGACTACGTCGGCATGAAGTTCCTTTCCGTGGCCATCATCCAAGCCTTGGTGGTCCTGGTGACTTACGTGCTGTACTTCCTTGCCGAGGTGGTGGCCTATGGACGAGGTTGGGCGTGGATGGTCGACATCTTCCCGATGTTCCTCGCCGGTCTGTTGGCCGGCATGATGCTCATTTTCACCTATACCAGCATCGGCCTCGGCCTGTCAAGTGTGTCCACGGGGCGGTTTTTCCCCGGCATTGGTTTGCTCGCCATCGTCTTCGGAACGAAAACGCTCGCCAGCATCGTGAAGAATTTGTTTGAGCGAGAAATTCTCTACCTCATCTCGCCCTACGATTGCGCGGCCCACGTGGGCCAAGCCATCATCGGCACCCAAACGACCTACGACCAGTATTCGTGGACCTATTCGCTCGTGGCGTTGGTGGCGATGAACGCCCTTGCATTGTATGTGCTCTCCTCCCGCGTGGCCTCGATGGAGGTGACGCGAGAATGATGCCGGACATGACCCAGCAGGGCGCTGCCCAGGTTGCTCCCTTGCCGGTGGCCGATGCACCTGTGGTCTACTTCAACGGGGTGTCGAAATCCTACGGTCGCATCCACGCGCTGAGCAACATCACCCTCGGCTTGAGCGGGGGCGTGACTGGCATCCTCGGGATGAATGGCGCAGGAAAATCCACCTTGTTCAAACTCCTCATGGGGAAACTTCGACCCAGCGCAGGGCAAGTCAAGCTCTTCGGCATGGACCCGTGGAAGAACCCGGCACCGTACGCTAATGTCGGTTTTGTTCCCGAACACGAGAAGATGCACGACTGGATGACAGCGCTCGAGTTCGTCAGCACGTTTGCTCGTCTTCACGGGATGACTCGAAGCGAAGCCGAGCTTGAGGCAAAACGGGTGCTGGAGTTTGTAGGTTTGAGCGACGTGGCGAACAAAGAGATTGGACGCTTCTCCAAAGGGATGCGACAACGAACAAAAATCGCCCACGCCCTGGTCAACGACCCCGAACTCATCATTCTCGATGAGCCGCTTCAGGGATGCGACCCCTTGGCCAGAACCACCATCATGAACGTGATTCGCGAACTGGGGAAGTTGGGCCGAACCGTGCTCGTCAGCAGTCATATTTTGAGTGAAATCGAACGCATCACCGAGCAGATCATCATCCTTCACCAGGGCAAATTGGTGGCCTTGGGCAACCTGCATGCCATCCGTGAACGGCTGGACCAAATCCCACACACGATTCGCATCATCGGCGAGGACGCCCGCGCCCTCGCCAGGGACTTGCTGGGGCACCCCGCCGTGTTTGGGGTCAGTTTTCCCACCGATCAAGAATTGCTCATTCAAACCTTCCATTTCGGAGAACTGCATGCGGCCCTGCCCGGACTCATCGTCGAAAACGGCCACAAGGTCAGCATCATCGACAACCCCGACGACGACTTGGAATCCTTGCTTCACTACCTTGCCGGAGGGAACGCGTGATGTCCAAGAAGGCGATCCCCAGTTTGTGGAGCGGCATGGACCGCAAGGCCCTGGCGATTGGAGAATTCACCCTCCGTCAGCAACGGAAACGACTCTCCACGTGGGTGGTCCTCCTCGTGGGTGTTGCCGCCATGGGCGTGTTGACCATGTTCTATGTCGACGCCATGACACGGGATTACGAAGCCATTGACAACGACGGCGATTCCTACGACTGGGACGGCGATGGCTACCCCAACGGGCAAGAGAACCTCTACGGAACGGACATTTTCGATGCAGAATCCCATCCCGGCATACTGGACGCTTCCATCCTGCCCGACGACCCCAGTGTTTGGATCAACGAGGACGACTTTGATTGGGACGCCCTCCAAGAGGGGAGCGTAGGTGTCGACGACAACGGGGATTGCAACCTTGAAAGCCGCACCGATTCACAGAAAGACGCCAATCGGAACGGTATTCCATGCGACATCCAACTGGTTGAGGACAGGTACGGCGGAGGGTTCCGCGTCTTGAGCGACGGCAACGTTGACGAGGACCCCGATGACGAAGCCTACGCCCTCGAGGCCATTCACCGGAGCTTCGTCCTCGCCATTGGAAAACTGGGTGTTGTGTTCCTCATTGGCATCTTTGTTCCGCTGTTCATGGCGACCGGTCTCATCCGAAACGAAATGACCTCAGGAACCATGCATTTCATGCTCGCCAAGCCCATCGCACGAGGGGAGGTGTTCCTGTACCGATTGCTTGGTTTCTACGCCCTGGCATGGGTGTACCTCACCGTCCTCATTGCGCTGCTCGCCCTCGTGGCGGGCTTGATGGGGCCGGGCGATGGATTCTACCGGTTCAGCGATTTGGGCGTCTGGATGTCGGTTTGGCTGGCAGCCGTGCTTGCCATTTCGGTGTACGGCATGTTGTTCTGCACCCTTGGAGTGTTGTGGAAGCACGGCATGGTGCTCGCCCTGCCGTTTGCCGCATGGGAACTGGGCATGATCCTCACCACGCTCGGGGCGCCTGATGCCGCCATTCTCCGATTTTCCGTGATTGGCTGGGCGATGAACATCGTCGACGCAGGAGCCGCTCTGGCGTGGCAGGACACCCCGCTGTTCATCCAGATGGGGATGTGGGGTGGTGGCAACGGATCGCTGCAAGGCGCCGAAGCGCTCAACGTGTTTTGGTCCACACCTGGCCTCGATATCGGCGCACTCGGAACGGTCGTGGTGTCCGTGCTGGTCCTCTTGTTCCAAGCTGCTGCGTGTTGGTTGTTGGGCAGTGTCCTGTTCAAGTCAAAGGAAATTGAGTGAAGGGGTTGGTGGACGACATGGAGGCGCCAGCGACCTTTCAGGGAGATTTCTCGACGATGTGGAAACTCGGTCTGCGCGAGCCCCTGTGGCACCTCACATGGGATTGGTGGTGGTGGCTGGTGATGATCGACGACCCCAACGGCGAAGCGTGGGGCAAACAACTCATGGTGCTCTGGTCCACCAAAGACAACGACCGTGTTGAGGTCAACGGCACCCCTTGGACACCCAACGGACGACCAGGCTTCGACGAACACGGCGGCATGGTGATCGACGGCATGGTGTGCGCTTGGTGGTTTGACGGCCAGCGAATGCATGAACCCTACATCAAGCGGACGTGCGACATGATCGCCATCGACGACAGCCACCCAGCGTGGCCAACATCGGGTGCTGGCACCGGCGGAGGAGCGGTCGTCCCCTTGCTTCCCGACGACCTGTCAATGGGCCTTCACAGTGACAAACGCTCGTTTTGGTTGAACCTTCGCGGCGACAAAACGGCTGTTCAAGACGGTGCTCCAGCTGAAATGGCCCTGACCTTGACACCGTTGAACCCTGCCATGTCGGTGGCACGACCCTCCACGGCCACTTACGCCGCTGGTATGGGCTATGACATTCTCCGCGTGCACGGCACCAAGGTTTCAGGCACCATTGATGGTGATGACGTTTCTGGGACGGCCTACTTTCAGAAGGTCTGTGTTCAAGCACCCTCGCCCCCTTGGTACTGGGGTGTGCTGCATTTTGAGGACGGTTCCTACATGGATTGGTTCCTGCCCCATCTCTCGCCCACGATGACAGCGCGAACAGCACGGCCGTGGAAAAAGCGAGATATTCGCCACATTGGACTCTCCCAAGGTGGATTGTTCCACGATGCCAAGCATCAACGCACCGAGCGCTTTGCCCGGGTCACCGTTGAGAAATCCATATCCCATCGTGTAGAAGGGGCACACGGGCAACATCCCGGTGCTCCGTTGCCCGTGTTTGACGTTCACATGTGGAACGGCCGAACGAGCATCAAACTCACGGTGGAAGCCGTCGAGCGGGCGCACTGGCACTTTGACCAGCCCACACGAGGAGGAATGTGGTCGCATCTGACCTACAACGAATATCCACTCAGTCTGACTCGACTTGAAATCGTTGATGAGTTCGGCGTACGCAAGCGCGCCGATTACGGCTGGGCTCGTGGAAACGCCGAACACGCATGGGGCGTACTCCACTGATTTTTGGACCCTTGATGGGGGAAGTTATTTGATTGACTTCGTGCCAAAGAAGCATGAGGCCTTACCGTGAGCGATGAAGCAACCGTGGAAGAACCCGTCGAAGAGGCAACCGAAGCACCTTCTGAAGAGGTCAAAGCAGAGGCACCTGCCGAAGACAAAAACCGTGCAAAATACCGCCTGATTTCGGGAGAGGACATCCTCGAAAACGGTGAAGCACGACCGAGCACGCTGGCCTTCCTCGGCATGTATGTTCTCGGCCTCGTCGTCTTTGGCGTCCACCTCTTCTTCAACAACCCGCCGACACCGGCCGACGATGCGCCGTTTCTCACCCAACTTGCAGCGAACCTCATCGAGTGGACGAACTGGGACAGTCTGCCCCTTGGCTTCGTGCTCCTGATGTGTTTCATCACGTGGGCCAACCGTATGTTGAACATTTCAACCTCCGGAAAGTGGGTCACTGTGGCGCTTTTGTTCATCACCTTCCTGCCGATCATCATCTCGCTTGACAACCTGATCAGCAACATCGTGAACCTGTTCAGCAGCAACGACACAACGTACAATTTCATCCCGATTGACAACTACAACTTCTTCATCTCTGGGTTGCTGTTCCTCATCGTGTTCTGGGGATTCACCTACAAGTACCAGCGAAGTTTTTCCTACGCCGTGACGACCAACGCCATCATCTTCCAGCACGCTTTCTTGCTGTCCCGTTCCCACCGGCGCATCCTCTTTGACCGCATTTCAGAGGTCATGGTCGAACGAACGCCCATGGGTACGATGTTGGGCTACGCCACCGTCACCATCATGACGGATTCCGGCGTCGGTCTGGTCGAAGAATCCGTTGGCGTCGCAGCCGGCGCTTCCGGCAACGTACCGGGGACGACCCCAAAAACCGAAGATGGAGCAGCCACCAAAGCCAGCAAGAACTTCTTCCGCTCCATGTTTGCCATCATCTCCTACCAGCGAACCACCCGTCGAGTCGACCACGACCCACGTCACTGCTTCTACAAAATCCGCAAGTGGGACGACATCAAGATGATGCTCAACGAAATGCACCGCAAGCACTCACAATCCAACATGCTTGAGGACATCAAGAGCGCACTCACAACCGGTGAAGAAGCCGAGGCATGAGCACAGGCGACGCCGAGCGAGGCTTGAAAAGCCCCGTTGATTACGGAAAGGCGGAGAAGATACCATGGTTGAAGCGTTGTTGGAGAAACCCATTGAGCTGTTCCGAGAAGGCGACATTGACGGTGCCCTCGCAGACATTGACGAGAAATTGAAGAGCCACGCCGATGTTCCCGAACTGCACCACATGTGGGCAGAATTTGCCAACATGAAGAACATGGAAGCACAAGACGATGTGGTCCCTGGTCGGAAGATCATGAACGCTTACAAGAAAGCCATGGAGCTCGATGAAGACAACATGGAATACATCGCTGACTTTGCCTCGTTCGCCCTTGAATGTCGTCGTATCCCTGTGGCCGTCAAAGAATTCCAACGCTATGCCCGCCGCCTCGAACTCGAAGACATCCCTGTGGACGAAGTGCTCTTCACCGCCAGCCGAAACCTGGTGGATGCCATTGAAGTGATGGACCCGAGCCGGCAAGCACCCATGATTCAACCCTGGCTCAAGCAAGCGCTTGAGTGGGCTGTTGGTGCCCTCGGATTCTCTTCTGAGGACGCCATCACCATGCTCAACAGCGACGAGTGAGGAGAGGGTTGCCTGACCGAGAAGGTTCGGCTGTTTTTCCGAATCGGTTACCTTGGCGATGGCTTCCACGGAAGTCAAATTCAGCCCGATGTACGAACGGTCCAAGGTGAACTCATACGTGTTTTCCGCTCCTTGAAGTGGCTCACCGGACCCGAAGAAGACCAACTCCTCGTCCTCTCAAGTCGCACCGACGCGGGCGTTCATGTCCGCATCAACGGCGGCATCGTTGACCTTGAACGGTCCTTGTGGGAGGCGCTCTCGCCTCGAAAGATGATTCGTGCAGTGGACGACCGATTGGACAGGAACATTGCGTTCCTCACCGTGGAAAAAGTGGAGCATGATTACAACCCCCGGATGGCGCTTCATCGTACCTACCGCTACAGGCTTGAGGCGATGGAATTCTGGGAGGAACCCGACCATGAGGCCTTTAGCCGCTGGCTCAAGCACTTTGTCGGCACCTACGATGCCCGAAATTTCGCACGCCTCGAAGAGGGCAAAAACCCTGTTCGAACCATCCTTGAGGTCAATCCTTGGATGGACGACGGGCGATTGATGGGTTTTGAGATCAAAGGCGAGGCGTTTCTTTGGAATCAGGTGCGGCGTGTGGCCAACGCACTGTTCAGACTTTCATTGGGTGACCTGCAGGAAGATGAAGTCGTGAAGGCCATCAAAGACCCGATGACGCCCGTGGATTTTGGTGTTGCACCCCCCGAATGGTTGGTGCTTTGGGGCGTCGCATGGGACATCGCCCCGCTCCCGGAAGATCACCATGTCGCTGCCTTCACACCGCCACCGACCGGACGAACAGCTGAGCGAACGCGGAAAGGACGTTGGCAACAGGCGGCACAGCACGAAATCAAAGCCATGCTGTACAACGAATGGGCAGAAATTGGCACCCTTCCGGTGGTGTACCACCGCTCACAGTGAAAGCGTGATGCGGTCACCGTCATTGATGTCAAGCGTCTCCCTGAGAAAGGCCGTTGAGATGACCTCGACCACGTCGACGTGTCGGGTAAGATCGGGAATGAGCACGGCGCATTCCACTGTCTCGCCGTCATGATGAATCGTGCCTTTGAACGCCGATGCTCCACCGAACGAAACGCCGTCCCGAAGGAAGCCTCGAATGCGGATCCGCTCGTAGGCCGACACATCGAGGGTTTTGGCCGCTTCACGATCGGCTTCAGGAGCATCCAACGTGTCAATACCAGCTTTCTGTCGAAGGGCGATGTAGTGGCTGAGCATGTCGGGGTCCACTTGCATGTTGAGGGTACCCGGCCACGCCGTGTTCCCGAGAATCTCTCGGAATTGGTCTTGATAGTGCGGCTGTGCCATGAAGACATGAGCTCGTCCAAGACCGCTGCTGACCGTTCCGGAGAGGTCCATGTCTCCGGGTCAGGCTCTTTCCTTATGAGGATGCGTTCAAGGCTGGTTGAACCGTTGATAAACCCTCACGGCATTCTTACCCTATGACAACCGAGGACGAACACCCCGAGGAAAACGATGCTATTCCAGCCGACGAAGACCCGTCCACGGAGGACATGAAGGCGTTTCTCCAGGCCCTGAACCACTTCGTTCACGAAGTGGCGACAATGGATTGGCCCGAACAATTCCAACTTGACAACGACGAGAAATTCTGTTTCAGTGTCTTCCGAACCTTCTGGCGACAGCGCCACCGACAATCCGAACAACGAGGCGGCAATCGACGGTTCCACATGCGGTTTGAAGGCGCCGATGCCGATGACGTTCGCCGCTTCATGAGAGACAAATTCGGCCACATGTTCGGACATGACGATGCACCACTCAACATTGACCCTGAACATCATCAGCCGGACGAGGACCACATTGACGACGAGGCCAAGGAGCGCCAACGACGTTTCCAAGACGAGTGGGAGTGAGCCACTCCATCACTGGCGGATGCCCGTGGCAAAGGCCAAGAATTCAACTGAGGTCCCTCTTCGGTCGTTTCCACTCTTCGAAAACGAAACCACCGAGGTCTCGAGGCGAATGTTTTGCATTGATGTGCACCCAAACGAATCGGCCTGCTGCTTCAAACGGAAAAGGACCTCCCTGCGCCCAAAGTCGAGGACGGCATCGTAGGATTGGAGACGTCCGCCAAAGATACCCTTGATCCACATCAAAAACATCTGGCCAATTGAGGGTCCAACGCAGATGCTCACATGAAGAAGCGTCGCTGAAGTGGCGGCCATGTTGTCCATTTTCGAGGTGGTGGAACTGAACCGGTCGCTCTGAAGAATCGTCCCATGGGCCTTTTCATTGGCCACGAGGGCCTCCATCAAGCGCCCTTGGTACCAACGGCCCAGCGCCCACGAGGTCAGAGGGAAAGCCACCGGAAAAACAACCCAAAAGCTGATTCCGATGATGAGGCCGAGGCTTTCTGCCATGGGAAGACCTCACTCAACAACAACAGCGGTGCCGTAGCAGAACAATTCGGAGGCCCCTGCGGCGACGTTGGAGGTAGCGAAGCGCACGTTCACCACGCCGTTAGCCCCCATCGTGTGGGCCTGCATCATCATGCGCTGGATGGCTTCGTTGCGGGATTCGTTGAGAAGTTCAGTGTACTGCTTTAATTCGCCGCCCACGAGGTTCTTCAGTCCTGCAAAGATGTCCTTTCCGATGTGCTTAGCACGGACGGTAGAGCCGGTCACCAGACCCAACGAGGCGGTGATGGTTTTGCCGGGGATTGTTTCAACGTTGGACATGTGCAATGCAATGGTCGGAGCGGGTTGCATGGTATGTGGTTGGCATCCCCGCCTAAGAACTTTCACGCCGACGCTCTCACATCAACACAGATGACGCACAGTGTTCAGCGAGATTGAATTCTTGACTCAGAGGATGGGTTGGTTGCGAAGCCACTCAAGGTCGGAGATGTAGAGCTGGCGGATATCGTCAAGCCCGAGAACGAGCATGGCAAGACGCTCGAGGCCCATCCCCCAAGCAAGCACGGGTGAGGTGATGCCAAGCGGTTCGGTGACCTCGGGCCGGAAGATACCGGCACCGCCCAATTCCAACCACTTTCCACGCCACTTGACTTCAATTTCGAGGCTGGGTTCGGTGTACGGGAAGTAGGCCGGACGAACACGGACCTCGGGATAGCCCATCTTGGCATAGAAGGTTTTGAGGGTGGTCACCAGCATCTGCAGGTTGGCCCCCTCTTCCATGATGATACCTTCAATTTGATGAAATTCGGGAAGGTGGGTGCGGTCGATGGCTTCCTTTCGGAACACGCGGTCCACCGAGAACACACGGCAGGCCTCCTTGGGATGGCGGGCCAGGTACTGAATGGTGTTGACCGTGGTGTGGGTGCGAAGCAATGGACGCTTCGAAACCTCCGTGGAATACGAACCGCCCCAACCCGTCGAGCCGGTATCACCGCCGTGCTCGTGAATGGCTTTCCAAGCCTGCATCACGTTTTCATCGAGGTCCATGCTCGAAGGTTGGTCGAGGTAGAAGGTATCCTGCATTTCTCGGGCGGGATGGTCTTGGGGAATGAACAGGGCATCCATGTTCCAACCCGCCGACTGAACGTAATCGTCAACCAGTTCGGAGAAGCCCATCTCGAGGAAGATGGCCCGGATGCGTTCAATGAGCGCCTGCATGGGGTGGCTACGGCCTGTGCGAGGCGTGGTCGCTTCAAGAGTGACGTCAAAGGAACGGAACTCAGCCGTTTTCCAGTCCTCACCTTGCAACAATTCAGGCGTGATGTCGGCGACGACCATCGTTTCTTGAAGATCGTCGGGCGACACCTCAGCGCCTGCTTCGGTCAATCGCCAGTGGCGCTCGGTCCGCTCAACGGTTTGAATCAGGTTTTTGCGGCCCGAAAAATGCTTCAGCATTTCATCATCGGCAGCGTTGGCATCAAGGGGCAAGGACTGCAGGAAGGCCGTTCGTTGACCGATGGTCTGGGCGATGGCCTCGGGGTCGGCGGCCACGAGTTGGCCACCCTCAATACCAACACCGAGTTGCTTGAGGAGGCCGACGCCCGGCCCAGCCTCATGGCGCTCAAAGGCCGATTGGAGGCCTTGCATGGTCGCAGCCTCTTGCTCCTGCATCCAGGCCCAGAGCCGTGCTTCGAGCAG
>DAET01000032.1 GCA_002497765.1 Euryarchaeota archaeon UBA486 | reverse complement strand
ACCTCGCCGACGATGGCGTCAAAGGTTCCCGGTTTGAAATTCTCAACGACGACATCTGCGTACGCCACCAAGGCACGGATGCGTTCCTGTTCTTCCTTGATGTTCACCGTCTCGATGCGCTTGCCACGGTTGCACGACAGGAAGTACGAGGCGACCTCTTCACCGTCAAAGCCCGTCTGAAACGGCGGGCCCCACGAACGGGTGTCGTCGCCCCATGGCGCTTCGAGTTTGAGCACTTCCGCACCGAGGTCGCCCAGTGTTTGGGCGGCATGAGGGCCTGCGAGAATGCGGGAAAGGTCGAGCACGCGAACGCCGGACAGCGGTTGCATACGCTGGCCTTCAGCGGGGGTCAATTCAACCTATGCGTCCGCTCGGACGCAGTGATGGTGGATCGGCTTGGGAGATCAAGCGTTCTTGTCGGCCTGGACCTGGACACGAACGGCCTGAGCAGCAGCCTTGGCTTCCTGCATGGCCTTTCGCACACGGGTGCCGGCAGCGCTGTTGCCCTTGTCGTGCTTTGCAGCGTCAACAAGAGCGGCGGTCAAATCGTCAATCATCTTCTGTACCATAGCCTCAACGGACATGAGCCTCGGTCCGGAAAGTCGGTTCTTATGGCTTGCCTCGGAAATCAATGAACGGCAGCGGTGGAAACCTGTTCGCCTGTTGCGAGGGATTGAAAACCCTCACCACTGACCCCTCACCACGGGGGAGACACCATGGGGTTTGCTCGACGGTCCACGCAGCCCGACCCGGACCCCGTTACCACCCAAGAATGGCGAGACTCCATTCGTGCCGTTGCTGAGCAGTGGGGCGAGGAAGAAGCACGCCGCCTTCTCCACGCCACCGTGGACGCCGCCAAGGACGCCGGCGTCGACATCGAGGTGGTGGAAACACCGTACCTCAACACGATTCATCCTGACGACCAAGGCACCTATCCCGGCGATTTGGCGATGGAAGAGCGCCTCCACGGCATCATTCGCTGGAATGCGATGATGATGGTCACTCGGGCGAACAAGTACTTCGACGGCATTGGTGGCCACATCTCCACCTATGCTTCCGCCTCGCACGCCTGGGAGATGGGCTTCAACCACTTTTTCCGCGGCAAGGACAACGGCTCGTCCGGCGACCACCTCTACTGGCAGGGCCACGCTTCCCCCGGCATTTACGCTCGTGCTTGGCTTGAAGGCCGGTTGACCCACGAGCACGTCGAAAAGTTCCGACAAGAGGTCGGCGGCCAAGGTCTCTCCAGCTACCCCCACCCTCGCCTGATGCCTGACTTCTGGGAGTTTCCCACCGTCAGCATGGGTCTGGGTGCCATGACGGCCATTCATCAGGCCCGGTTCAACCGCTACCTCGAGGACCGCGGCTTGGCCACCACCGCTGCCTCACGTGTGTGGTACACGATGGGCGACGGTGAATCCGACGAACCCGAATCGCTCTCGCAACTCTCCCTCGCCGGCCGCGAGGGCCTTGACAACATCGTGATGACGATGAACTGCAACCTGCAACGCCTCGACGGTCCTGTCCGTGGAAATTCCAAGATCGTCCAGGAACTGGAAGGCCGCTTCCGAGGAGCGGGCTGGAACGTCATCAAGGTGCTCTGGGGCAGTTCGTGGGACGACCTCTTCGCTCGGGACACTGACGGTCTGCTGGCCGCTCGTTTGAACGGGCTGGTCGACGGCGACGAGCAGCGCATCATGACCGCTGACGGCGCCACCATCCGCAAGGAACTGTTCAACTCCGACGGGCTCGCTTCCCTTGTTGCCCACCTCTCCGACGAGGACCTTGAGGCCCTCTGCGCCGATGTCGGCGGTCACGATTTCACCAAACTTCACGCCGCTTACGCAGCTGCCACGGCCCACAAGGGCCAGCCCACGGCCGTGCTGATTCGCACCATCAAGGGCTACGGACTCGGCCCTGCATTTGCCGGGCGCAACACGACGCACCAGAAGAAGAAGGCCGACATGGAAACCATGCAGTTCATGCGCACCGACCTTGACCTCTCCTTCACGGACAAGGACCTCGAAGCCTACCCCTACGTCATGCCTGAAGACGTCCCCGAACTCGTGGCCTACGCCAAGGAGCGGCGAGGCGCACTGGGCGGCTCAATGCCCAAGCGCGTGGTGCCAAGCGAAGCGATTGATCTCGCTGACGCCAAGGCCTACGCGGAGTTTGACGAGGGCACCAAGGGCACCATGGAAGTCTCCACCACGATGGCGTTTGTCCGCGTGCTTCGGGCGTTGATGAAGGACAAGGCCTTCGGTCAGCGCGTCGTCCCCATCATTCCCGACGAAGCCCGAACCTTCGGTATGGACCCGCTGTTCGCCGAGTTCGGCATCTACCACCCTGAAGGCCAGTTGTACAAACCGGTCGATCACAACGTCCTGATGAAGTACAAGGAATCGGCCAAGGGTCAACTCTTTGAGGAAGGGATCAACGAAGCCGGCGCCACTTCCACCTTCATCGCCTCCGCCACCTCCTACTCGACTCACCTTTACCCCACCGTCCCCTTCTACACCTTCTACTCCATGTTTGGCTTCCAGCGCGTGGCCGACCTGATTTGGTCCGCCGCCGATCAGCGAGCTCGTGGCTTCCTCATGGGCGCCACGTCCGGGCGCACGACCCTCAACGGCGAAGGGCTCCAGCACCAGGACGGGCACTCGCTGTTGATGGCCCACACCAACCCCGCGGTTCGAGCGTGGGACCCCGCCTTTGCCTACGAGTTGGCGACCATCATTCGCCACGGCATCGAAGAGATGTACGTTGACAATCAAGACGTGCTCCACTACATCGCCATCTACAACGAAAACTACCCGATGCCAGCAAAACCAAAGGGCGCAGACGAGGGCATCATCAAGGGCATGTACCTGCTTCGCGGTGCACCCAAAGGTGACGGCCCGCTCGTTCGCCTTATCGGCTCCGGCCCCATCATGGTCCAAGTGCTGGACGCTGTTGAGAAACTGGAGACGTACGGCGTGCGCTGTGAAATCTACTCCGCCACCTCCTACGGTGAACTCCGTCGAGAGGGTCTGGCGTGTGACCGGCACAACCGCCTCCACCCCACCGAAGATCTCCAGAAGCCCTACGTTGAGACCTTGCTCGCTGAACCGCTTCCCACCGTCGCCGTCTCTGACAACATGGCGGCCGTTCCGGACATGATTCGTCAGTGGGTCAGCGGCCCCTTCACTGTCTTGGGCACCGACGGTTTTGGCCGCTCCGACACCCGTGAAGCGCTTCGCCGGTTCTTTGAGATCGACGGCGCAGCCATTGCGCTGGCCGCCCTATCCTCGCTCGTGCGTGAAGGCGAACTCGACGCCAAGGTCTACGCCAAGGCGGAGAAGAACTTCGCCGTCTCGACCGAGCGAGACGACATCGCCTCGCTCTGAACCGGTCAGTCGATGTGAACGCCTTCTTCGCGCAGCATGGCCCGTTTCTTTTCCGAGCCGCCTTCCGCGCTGTAGCCCCCGATGGATCCGTCGGAGCGAATCACGCGATGGCAGGGGACTTCTGGTGCGTACGGGTTCTTTCCGCAGGCGTTGGCCACGGCTCGGGCCGAGGATGGGTGGCCGATTTGGATGGCGATGTCCGTGTAGGTTCGTACCTCCCCGCGCGGAATGGTTCGGAGGGCCGCCCACACCTTTCGTTGAAACGATGTGCCTTGAGCCATGAATTGCGCTACATTCACTTCCATTTCACGCCTTGGGTTCTCATCTCTTGGCTCGTGGTGGCCCATGAAGTGAGCGGAACCGTGGCCCTCTTCCAGTCCTTTGTGTGATTCTCCTCACGAAACTGAGGGAGCAGACGGCGCTTCGTCCGCGTGCGCCCCCGTTGAGACGAAACCCAACTACAAAGGGAAGGTCCGGCATGGTTTCCACCATGTGGGAACGTTTGGTGGTGGCCGCTTTGGTCGCATTCCTCGTGTTCAAGGTGACCCTCATCACCTACCGGCGTCGCAAGTACCCTGAGCCGCACGAGGATTGGGCAAACGTCAACCTCGACGCCCTGCACTTTCCCGAAGGCTTCCTATGGGGCACGGCCACGGCGGCGCACCAGGTCGAGGGACATCAAGCGAACAACTGGACGGTTCACGAGGTGGCCAAGGGGCTCGAGGTGAGTGGTGCAGCCTGCGATCACTGGAACCGATGGAAGGACGACTTCCAACTGCTTTCCGACCTCGGTTTGACCTCTTACCGCTTCTCCATCGAATGGAGTCGTTTGGAGCCCACCGAAGGTGCATGGGACGAAGCCGCTCTGACCGTCTATTCGGACATGGTGGACGACCTCGTGGCGCGCGGCATCCGTCCTGTCGTGACCCTTCATCACTTCACCCATCCCGACTGGTGGGAAGCGAAGGGCGGGTTTGCAGACCGCACCAACGTCCCAGCGTTCGTCGCTTATTGCGAGCGGGTGGTGGACGCTCTGGCCGACCGGGTCAAGATGTGGGTGACCGTGAACGAACCCACGGTGTTCTCGACCATGGGCTACACCCTCGGGATGTTTCCTCCCGGCCGTCGTTCCATTCCAACAACACTGCGGGTGATGCGAAACCTACTGTTCGCCCACGGCACCGTCTACAAGGCCCTCAAACCCAAGCACCCTGAAGTCCAATTCGGCGTGGCCAAGAACGTCACGCTCTTCGACCCTAAGAACCGCTGGAGCCCCATCGATTGGCCGCTTGCCCGTCTTCTCGAGTGGGTGTGGAACGGTGCCTGGCGGAACGGCATTCAGAACGGGAAGATGTTCTTCAAGGACGTCCCGGAAGCAAAAGCCAGCTTGGATTTTGTCGGTCTCAACTACTACACGCACGTGCTGGTGGGTCCCGCATCGGTCTCCCTGCTCAAGATGAAATTCCCCAAACGACGCCAAGAGGTGGCCACCGAATTTGGTTACCCCATGTACGCCGAAGGCCTGGCGCGTGCCCTTGACTTCCTGAAGCCGCTGGGCGTGCCGATTGAAATCACCGAAAACGGCGTGGCCGACGCTCATGACACGCTACGGGAAGAGCACCTTCGCCGCCATCTTTGGGTGCTGTCAAACGCCCTCAGCGCCGGCCACGATGTCCGTTCCTACCACCACTGGTCGCTTCTGGATAATTTTGAGTGGGCCGAGGGTTACACGATGCGGTTCGGACTGCACCACGTTGATTTCGAGACGCAAGAACGCACGCTTCGGCCGAGCGGTGAAGCCTACCGTCAAATCGTTCAGAAGCACTGAGCGGCTCAGATCCACACGTCGTTTTCGGCCGTGAGTTCACCGTCGGCTTCGCCGGTGTTGACCACGCCACGGGGCTCGACCAGCATGACCTTGCATTCTTGTTCGGCGTAGGGCTTGTGCCGGGTCCCCTTGGGAACCACGTGCATTTCCCCAGCATTGAGCGTGATGGTGCGGTCTTCAAACTCGATGTTCATGCTGCCTTCGATGACGATGAACACCTCGTCGGTGTGGCTGTGGTCGTGCCAGACGAATTCACCCTGAATTTTTACCAATTTGAACTGGTAGTTGTTCATTTCAGCAATGACCTTGGGCGACCAGTGGTCGGAAAAGAGGGCGAATTTTTCTGTGAAGTTCACGACGCTCATGGTCCACCCACGACGGCGGCTTTACTTGGCTCTATGCCTCAAAGAGGGGGCCGCCACGTTCCGGCGTTCCGGGCGAAATCAAGCACGTGGCAGTAGAGCGTGGTGACGGCCTGTTTTGGGTCCTCCACGTCAGTCAGTTGGTCGGGAGAGAGGAGGGGCGGGGCCCGCCTCCAGGCGGGCTTGGCGTTGAGTGAAAGCGGGAACTTGAACAGCGCCGGGCCGTTGACGGGCAGCGTCCGGCGGGTGAGCCACGACCGTTCCACCACGCCGGCCTTTTCCATTGCATCAACAACGCTATTCCACGTGGAACCGCCGGCTTTGGATTTGACCAGCCACGAGGGGTTCACCGAGCTGTCAACAAGGTAGCCGGCCTCCGCAAGCACGGTTGCCATCCACGGCGCAATGTAGCCGTTCGGGGCGCGAAAGTACGGTCGAAACCCGGGCCCAGCATGGGTCTTGAGCAAGGCGGTCGAGGTCTGCAGCATCGTTCGAAATCCTTCGACGTCTTCGCCCCATGCAGACCATGAACGGTGCGTGTGGCCGTGACAGCCAACGGTCAGACGACCCGGAAAGGCTTCCAGTGCGTGCTGGAGGGCGCCTGCAAAATCAGGGTTCTCCAGCAGGTCGGTGATCACAAACAGGGTGACGGCACCTTGGTGGGAAGCCATCCAATCCACGAATCCGGTCCATCCTTGTTGAAAATCAGGCGAAAGTTCGTCCCTCGGCGCCGTGAACGGATGCATGCTTCGGGTAGGGTGACCTTGATGCTTCGGCAAATGCCTCAGGTCGTCGGTGTCGACGGTCATCCATGTTGGCATGTCAGGCCTCCGGGCCCAAGTCAACCAAATGGAGGTGATGGGGCACCGTTCGCTCGTTGAACTCAATGCCGATGAACTCTGCGAGCCGCTCGCCATTCCACCGTCCGCAGATGGCGCTGGCCGTCGCCAGACCTGCCTCGTTGTGAGGATGGACGGCGATTTCGACGGTGGTGGCGTTCGCCCGCTGGTTTAGCCAGGAAAAGATGGTGTCAACACACGCTGATGCAATCGACTGGCGGCGATACGCGCGACACACCCAGTAGCCCAAGTTGAAGTCGGCGTGAAGCGATTGGAGTTCGTCACCGAGGCCCACAAGGCCGACGAAGGCCTCGGACCGGACATCGTGAATGGACCAGAAGTGCAATTGGTCTGTCCCTGCTTGCGCTTCAATGTCGTAGAGCATATCCCTGAGTTGTCGACGGACATCGTCGTTCGGGTCGAGCCAGGGCAGGGCGGTTTGGGCCGCTTCCGCATCCTCCTGGTACGCTTCAAACATGGACACCAGCACGGCGTTGGTCGCTGGACGGAGGACGATGCCGTCGTTGACCCGAAGTTCCGGCGTCTCAACCATGGCTGTCCCTCATGTCAAAAGTTGAGCCCTTGCTTGTTGAACGTGTGGGTCGGTTGGATGAACGTAAGCCGCCATGTCAAGGGTCCACTTCATGTGCTCGTGCCGCCCCAGATGCTGCATCAACACCGAGACGTGGAGCAGCATGTCGAGATGGTCTTCGAGATGCGGGCCAAGCTGGTCGAGGGCGTTGGCGGCTGCTTCCATGCGTCCGTGCTTGACGTGCTCCATGGCGCCGACCACTTCTTGGTACACCTGCGTCGGTGTCCAAACCTCGCCCTTGGGCCAAGGCCAGATGCGTTGGCGCTGCTCGGTCTCGGGTGGTGCGGGTTCGGCCACTTCAGCTGTCGCTGGCTCGTCCCCAGGGAGGTCGGGAAGGTCCGGTGTCTCTGGGGTTGCAATATCAGCGGACTGCGAAGGGGCAGGGGATGCTGCCGCAGAGGTGGCTGGCACGGAGACGGCAACGTCTGCGGCCATCGGTTGAGAAGCGGTTGGGGTTTGACTGATAGGAACCTCTTCGGGGAGGTCAGGAAGGTCGGGTGTTTCGGTCGCCATGGCTTGGGCCAAACTGGCGCCTTGAGGCGGTGCTTGCGAGGCGAGGCCGGGCAGGTCAGGGGTGGCGTTGGGTGCAGGACCCACTTCACCGAGCAAATCGTCGTCTTTGGGCGCTTCAACCGTGGGTGAGTACAGGCCACCTCGACCGGTGTGGACCGGTTCGGCCACTTCGGCCAGTGGGTCAACGTTGCCCAAATCAAATTCAACGTAGGTTTTCGGGGCGTCTTCAACCGTCAACTCGACTTCAGTAGGTTCTTGCGAGGCCACGGTTGAGGAGAGCGTGGGGCCTTGGCTGCCGATGAACTCAAAGGATTCGGGGACGGGTTCACCTTCCTCGTCATGTTCGGTTTCGGTGATGCTGTACTGGTCGACCTCGACCGTCACGTCGTCGAGGGACAGCACGGCTTCCACCACCGGCCCGGTGTCTTCTTCCTCTTCGTTGTCGCCCAGCAGGAGACTCATGATTTCGTCGTTGGTGGAGGAGGGCTCGGCCATCGGCTGATCCCGGGCTGACTTGTTCAGCGAATAGTAGCACTGCTCGCATTGCTCCGAGCCAAGTGGGTTGTTCACGCCACAATAAGGACAGGAAACGCCAACGACGTCAGCGTCCTTTTTCTTGCGACCAAACATGAACTCGCCCGGTTGTGGGCCGTGGATTCTCTGTTTAAGACTGAGGGTTTGTCGCTCGGGAATCGCTTCAATCTTCATCCATACGATGATGAGGGGCCAACCCGTGGTTGAAACATGGCGCGAAAGGGCTCGGTCAAGCGCATGAACAGCGCCAGCGATCCTGAGTTGCCCCAGGTCAAAGGCGAACCTGCTCCCGACCGCTGGCGGAGAAGCCAAGACCACTTTTCGACGATGACGGACCTCATCAAGCAGGAGTTGGACGACGAGACCCAACTGGTGGAAGAACGATGGAAGAGTTGGTCCAAGCAACGCTTGCTGATGGCGGGCGTGTCGCTGTTTGACCTCAAGGCACGCATCCAAGGCCGTTTCTTCGGCGAAGACATCGTGGTTTTCGAGGCCCAAGACAGCGGGCGCCTCCCCGAGCATCGTTTTTCCCACGGCGATATCGTGCTCATTTCGCGCTCCCGCCCGTGGGGCGAGAAGGTGGTTGAAGGGGTCGTGCTCGACCGAGGACCCACCCGGATTCGCGTGGTGGTCAGTGAACGACCACGTGATGTCCGGAAAGGCGGCTGGCGACTTGACCGAGGCGCTAACCGAGTCGCTCACGACCGCATGCACGAAGCCCTCGTGGCCTTCCATTCCACCGAAGGCGATGGCGGGACGGTGCTTCGTGAACTCATCCTCGGGAACGTCCTTGACATCAACCAAAGCGCTGAACTCTCCCCGGACATCCGTGGGAAGCGAATCCAACGCGGGCCACTCCCGAACCACCAGCATCTCAACACCTCCCAACAGGCGGCGATTGAGGCTGCCCTGACTCGCCGCTTGACACTGATTCAGGGCCCACCGGGGACCGGGAAAACCACCACGGCCACCCACCTGCTCCACCACTTTGCTCAGCAGGGCAGCGGACCGTTGCTCGCGACCGCGGAGTCCAACGTGGCCGTTGACAACCTCCTCGAAGGTTTGCTTGAGTTGGGCGTCAAAGCCCTCCGCATTGGCCGACCGGTCAAAGTTCGCGAACATTTGCGATCGGCCACCCTCGATGCGGTTCTGGAAAACCATCCGATGCAAGAGGAGTTGGCCTTTCTCCAGGACGAGCAGCGCGAACTTCGCAAGGCCCTGCCCTCCCTCCGAGGCAAAGAAAAAGGCCTCATGCATCGGGACATCAACATCAACCAGAAGGAAATTCGACGCATGGAGGACGCCATGACGGCGAGCGTCCTCGATGAAGCCGAAGTGATCTGTGCGACGACCATCGGGTGCGGTCATCGCTTGTTGTCGTCGAGGAAGTTTCCCATCGTGCTCATGGACGAAGCGACCCAAGCCACCGAGCCCAGCGCGTTGGTCCCCATCGTCAAAGGTTGCCGGCAGCTGATTTTGGTCGGTGATCACCAGCAACTTCCGCCCACGGTGTTGAGTCGCCGAGCCGAACAAGGTGGGCTCAACCGTTCACTGTTTGACCGCCTTATCGCCTGCGGGTTGTCGTCCAACATGCTCACGACCCAATACCGGATGCACCCCATCCTTCGTGAATTCCCCAGCGCCCGATTTTACGAAAACCGACTCGAAGACGGTTGCACTTCAGACGAGCGACCACCACCCGCGGGTTTCCTGTGGCCGGACTGGGACCGCCCCATGGCCTTCGTGCCGGTGGAGGGCGTGGAAGAAACCGATGAGGAGGGAAAGAGTCGGTCCAATCGCGACGAAGCCGCCAAGGTGCTGAGCGTGGTGAACGATTTGCTCGCCATGGGCGACCTCCAACCCGACGACATCGGGGTGATTTCCCCCTACAACGGGCAGGTGCGTGAACTGATTCGTCTCTTTGAAGCGGCCGGTGGGCGTGAACCGGGTCAACCCTACCACGGCTTGGAAATCAAGAGCGTTGACGGGTACCAGGGTCGAGAAAAAGAAGTCATTGTCTTCTCCACCGTTCGAGCAAACGAGCGTGGCGAGGTCGGATTCTTGGCCGATTACCGTCGCCTCAATGTCGCCATCACGCGTGCAAAGCGCGGGCTCATTCTTCTGGGTCATCCGACCACGCTGCGTCATGACGGAACATGGAAGTCATACCTCGACTGGGTCGATGAACACCAACTGTTCGCCTGGCACGTCACCCACAGTTCGTGATGGGCCCAACGCGCCATTTGACAAAGGGGAAGGCGTAGCCGTTGCATGGCCGAGGACCCGGTGACCATCGTCAAGGGCGGAACGCTGGCGCAGAACATCATCGGTACTGCCCCCGAAGGCATGCTCATCGCCCCGTCGTGGAAGCGCGTGCTTGCCTTCATGCTCGACATGATGCTCATCAGCATCGTGCTCGGCTTCTTTACCAATTTCCGACTTCTCGAGGGCCTGTTCAATTACGAACTTCTGACCGAGGGCGGGCGTTATACGGCTGAATTTTTCATGAACTGGTTCGTCTTCTGTGCGGCGTTTTATCTCTACTTCAAGTACACCGGCCAAACCATTGGTCGTTCCCTCGGCCAGCGAGGCTTTCGCATCGCCATCGTCCACGACAACGGCACCGTGCTCGAACAACACCACTGGGGACCACGTGCCGTGGCCAAGATGATCTACATCATCCCCTTCATCGGATGGCTCTACTTTGGTCTGCGCGACACGTACAGTGCCGGTTCCACCGAGGCCGAGTATCGCACGGCCGTTGACCGCAAGCACCACACGGTTGCCGCGGTCGACTGGTCGCTGCCATCTGAGACACGCCTGCGATTGCGTTGATGGCAACCCGAAAGGGCAAGCCATTGAAGTAATGCCACCGTTCAGTTGGAACCGGTGAGCCCAAGTGAGTGATGACCACAGCGCCCGTGCAGGTTCCTTGAACGCCCATTTGACGTCGGTTAAGATGGAAATCGACGATGACGATGAAGACATCATTCAAGTCGTGGTTGACGTGGTCAATGAGTCCTCCATCCCCATCGGGGGCTTGCAAGCAGCCATCGTCGACGCCAAGGGCACCCGCTACGAAGCCACCGAAGGCATCAGTTCCATCGGACCCGGCCTCACCCGTCAATTCAAGTTTGAAGCCCACATTCACTCGGGCACATGGACGTTTGAGTTCAACGGTGGCGGTCAAGCCATGAAACTCGGCCCTTACGAAGCCGATTTTGAGTATGCGGCTAAAAAGGGGCGCGTGCTCGGCAACGCCATTGGCTCGAGTTTGTTCAGCGGTGCCTTTGACAACCACTTGGGGGATTTCGGGAACACGGAAGAGCGCGGCATCATTGATGCCTCGTCCGTGGTGATGACTTCCTACGTCGGTGAAAACATGGAAGGTGGCGGCACGAAGGTGCTGCGAGGCGACGCCGCCGAAGAGGACGACGGGCCACGAACGCCCCCGTGGGCCACCTCCTCACCTGAACCAGCTCCGCTGACGCCGCTTGAAGCACCCAGCGCCCCGGCAGAACCCACGCCCTTGACGCCGCTTACACCGCCTGCCGCAGAAGCGCCATCAACGTCCGAACCCGCAGCCGACCCCCTCCTCACGCCGTTGACGCCGGTGTCGGAAGCGACAGAAACCACCCCGGAACCACCAGCATCATCCCCCCCGCCCGTCCCCCCCACGGCGGCTCCCAAACCACCGTCCGGTCCACCCTCTGGCCCCCCGAGTGGTCCCCCCTCGGGACCTCCATCTGGTCCACCTTCTGG
>DAET01000006.1:8500-8958 GCA_002497765.1 Euryarchaeota archaeon UBA486 | reverse complement strand
GCCATGACGACAGGTCAGGACGGTTGGATTGAGGTCAAGGGGGCGCGAACCCACAACCTCAAGGACATCTCCGTCAATCTCCCAAAGGGTAAATTCGTCGTGATATCGGGCGTTTCTGGCTCGGGAAAATCCAGTCTCGCCTTTGACACATTGTACGCCGAGGGCCAGCGAAGGTACGTTGAGAGCCTGTCCTCGTATGCACGCCAGTTCATTGGTCAAATGAAAAAAGCAGATTGCGATTCCATCGAGGGCCTTTCCCCTGCGATTTCCATCGACCAAAAACAAGGCAGTCATAACCCCCGTTCAACCGTGGCAACGGTCACCGAAATCCAAGACTACCTTCGTCTGCTTTGGGCCAGAATCGGGAAACCACATTGCCCAACGTGCGGGAAAGAGGTGGCTCGACGCACCGTTCAGGAGATTGTGGACGACATCTTTTGGCGCATGGAAGCGCACGG
>DAET01000006.1:0-8098 GCA_002497765.1 Euryarchaeota archaeon UBA486 | reverse complement strand
GAACAGGGCTACCTCAACGGGCGCGTCAACGGGCACGAAACATCGTTCGAGGAACCACCCACCCTCGACAAGAATTTTCGCCATGACATCGATGTCCGCATCGATCGTCTACGATGCACCCGGGATCGTAAACAACGCCTCACTGAGGCGGTTGAGTCGGCCCTCCGATTGGGCGGCGGCACCTTAGCCGTTGAGAGCCTTGAAGCTCCCAAACCCGATGCCAAACTCAGTGCAAACTCCAACGCTCATGCGACTGAAAAAGGGCAAACCATCGCCTGGTCCGAGGATTTTGCATGTCCTGACCACGGTGCATTCATGCCCGAACTCTCCCCCCGCGTCTTTTCATTCAATTCACCCTTGGGAGCGTGCGGGACGTGCCAAGGGTTGGGCGTTCAGCGCCAATTCAACATCGAACTCGTTGTTGATGGAACACTGAGCGTCTCCAACGGTTGCGTCATCCCCTGGCGGCAGTCGATGTCCCCCTCTTGGTACCGTAAATTGTTGGAATGCACGTGCGAACACTACAACATCTCCACCACACTCCCCTTTGAGATGCTGGATGAGGATGAGAAGGACATCTTGCTGTATGGCTCGGGCTCCACTGTCATTCACTACGAATTCACCTCCGAAAACGGCTCGCAATACAAGTACAGCAAACCGTGGGAAGGCATCATCCCTCGCCTCGAGAAGACCTACGCCGAAACCACCAGCGAGCGAACGCGAAATCGGTTGATTGCTTGCATGACGGACCTGGACTGTTCCGCCTGTGCAGGAGAGAAACTGAACCAAGCTGCTCGCTATGTGACGGTGGGTGGTATTCGTCTGCCCGAAGTCAGCCAGTGTTCGGTCCATGACGCGTTGGGATTGGTTCGTGCATGGAATCCCGAAGGTGACGGTCCACCGGAAGCGTTTCAGGACCTTCTCGAAACCCTTGATGAACGAAGCATGTTCATTGGCTCTGAAATCATCAAGGAAATCGAAGGGCGGCTCGGGTTCCTCGATAGCGTTGGATTGGACTACCTCACGTTGGACCGGAAGGCGAACACCCTTTCGGGTGGTGAAAGTCAACGAATTCGTCTGGCCACGCAAATTGGAAGCCGTTTAACCGGCGTCATGTACGTGCTCGACGAACCCTCCATCGGTCTGCACCAACGTGACAACGACCGCCTCCTCACCACGTTGCGAGAACTCAGTGATTTGGGCAACACATTGCTTGTGGTCGAGCACGACGAAGACACCCTGCGCCAAGCGGATTGGTTGTGCGATCTCGGCCCAGGGGCTGGTCTCGAGGGCGGCGTGGTGGTGGCCAACGGCACGCCAGAAGAGGTCATGGCCAGTGACGCATCCGTCACGGGCGCTTACCTCAGCGGGCGAAAATCCATCCCATGGCCCGAGAAGCGAGTCAAGCCTGGCAAGCACCATCTCAAGGTCAACGGAGCCCGACACAACAACCTCCAGAACATCAACGTCGCCTTTCCCATCGGCTGCATGACGGCGGTCACCGGCGTGTCAGGTTCAGGAAAATCATCGTTGGTGTCGGGTATTTTGGCGCCTGCCCTTCAACGGGATGTTCACCGAGCGGAAACCCTGCCCGGACGACACACCTCACTCGAAGGGGTGGAACACGTGGACAAGGTGATCATCATCGACCAGTCACCCATTGGTCGAACTCCCCGGTCCAACCCTGCAACGTACACGAAGGTGTTCGATGAAATCCGTTCGCTGTTTGCCAACACAAAGCTGTCCAAGGAGCGAGGTTACAAACCGGGCCACTTTAGTTTCAATGTCAAGGGTGGTCGGTGCGAGGCTTGTAGCGGCGGTGGGTCGATCAAACTGGAAATGAACTTCCTTCCCGACGTGTGGATCACTTGCGATATTTGCAACGGGAAGCGGTACACTCGAGAATGCCTTGAGGTGGAATGGCGCGGTCGAACCATCCACGACGTTCTGGAGATGCCGGTGGCGGAAGCGGTTGAATTCTTCAAGAATCACCGGAAAATCCACCGGACGCTCGAAACCCTCGACGCGGTCGGCTTGGGCTACATTCGCCTGGGCCAACCGGCTACCACCCTTTCAGGCGGCGAAGCACAACGGGTCAAACTCGCCAGTGAACTGCGACGGATGCCCAACAAGCACACGGTCTACATCCTCGACGAGCCAACCACGGGACTGTCGTTCAGCGATGTTGCAAAACTCATCAATGTCCTTCACCAACTCCGCGACAAGGGCCACACAATGATCATCATTGAACACCACCTTGACGTGGTCAAATCGTGCGATTGGGTGGTCGACCTTGGCCCGGAAGGCGGCGAACGCGGCGGGCAGGTGATTGCGAAGGGGACGCCGGAAGCCGTAGCGAAGGTGGCTGAGAGTCCAACGGGACAATTCCTGTCCAAGATGCTGAACCGTTGAAGGCGCAGACTACAAAGAGCGCATGCAACAACCTCCGCTTGCCCAACGGGCACGGTGCAGAACATGCCAGTTACACGTGTGGAAGTTACCCCTCGCCAAGGAGAGGGAATGCGTGATGTTCGCGGGGATGTCGTTCGACGCCAACTCAAGGCTGACCACGGGATTGACGTCGCTCAAGTTCGATCGATTTGCGGCTACCTCATCAACGGCGAAACAACCCAAGAACGCATCGCCGAGCGCGTGGACGACCTGTTTGCCGACCCGATCATTGAACAGGGCGCAACCAACACCATCCTGTTGACGACCGAGTTGTTTGATAGCGCTCCTGACGCTGTCATCACGGTCGGGTTCAAACCCGGTGTCACCGACAACCCAGGAAAAGCAGCTACCGACGGATTCCAGACCCTGTTTCCCACGGACAGTGGCGCTAAGATCGCTACCTATCTCACCTATGCGTTCTACGGCCTTCCATCCGAATGCGACGAAGGTTGGCTGGCCGGCACCCTTCACAACAATCTCATCGAGCGAGCCCTCATCGCCAACCGAGAGGACTGTCAGGCGAAAGCATGGCCTGAAATCGACTTCCCGACGCCTCCTGAACAAATCTTCATCGCACCTCAATCGATTGATCTTGAAGTCGGCGATGACGCGCTTGAAACCATTTCAAACGAAGGGTTGCTGGCACTCAACCTCAACGAAATGCACGCCATCCAAGCCCACTATCGCGACGATACCATTCGTCAGCAGCGCACGTCCATGGGCATCTCGCCCGATGCTCCGACCGACGTGGAATTGGAGTGCTTGGCGCAGACATGGAGTGAACATTGCAAACACAAGATCTTCGCTTCAAAAATTCATCACGTCGACCATGAAACGGGGGAGGACACGATGGTGGATTCCCTGTTCAAAACGCACATCATGAAACCCACCCATGACATGCAAGAAGACGTCGACTGGCTGCTCTCGGTGTTCCATGACAACTCTGGCGTTATCGCTTGGGATGACACGTGGAGCGTGTGCATGAAGGCGGAAACACACAATTCACCTTCAGCCCTTGACCCGTACGGCGGGGCCATGACCGGCATCGTGGGCGTCAACCGTGACATTCTCGGCACGGGCTTGGGAGCCCGACCCATCGCCAACACCGACGTGTTTTGCTTTGGTCCACCCGACTGGGAAGGTAACCTTCCCGAGAACCTCTTCCACCCGTCCCGAGTGCTTCGCGGCGTCCACGCAGGTGTTCGTGTTGGGGGCAACGAATCTGGTATTCCCACCGTCAACGGCGCCATTGTGTTTGACGACCGCTACATCGGAAAACCGCTCGTGTATTGCGGAACGGTCGGCATCATGCCGCGTGTTCTCAACGACGGTCGCCCCTCCCACGTCAAAACCCCCGTGGCGGGCGACATCGTCTACATGGTCGGCGGTCGAGTGGGCTACGATGGCATCCACGGCGCCACCTTCTCCTCGCTCGAGCTGACCGAAGAATCTCCGTCCAGCGCCGTTCAGATTGGCGACCCCATCACACAGAAGAAGATGCTCGACATGGTGTTGGAGGCGAGGGATGCCGGCCTCATCACCTGCATCACCGACAACGGAGCCGGCGGACTGTCTTCATCGATTGGTGAGATGGCTGAGTACACCAACGGCTGTGAAATCGACCTCGCCAAGGTGCCCCTGAAGCAAGCGGGCCTCTCTCCCTGGGAAATCCTGGTGTCTGAGAGCCAAGAACGCATGACCATCGCCGTTCGACCCGAAGATCAAGCGGCCTTCGAAGCCATGGCTGCGCTGCACGAGGTCGAGGCGACGGCGGTGGCGACCTTCACGTCCACCGGCATGTTCCACGTGCGATACGACGAAGCCACCGTGGCCTACCTTCCCATTGAATTCCTTCATGACGGCGTCCCTCAACTCGAACTCGAATCCGAATGGCGCCCGCCACAACTGACACCGTTCAATCCACCGACATCGGCTGACCATAGCTCGCTTCTGGAAGGCATGCTCAAGCGCCCCAACATTGCGAGTAAGGAAACATGGGTCCGTCAGTACGACCATGAAGTCATTGCCCAGACGGCGATCAAACCCTTCGTTGGTGTGGAACGTGACGGCCCAGGTGATGCTGGCGTGATTGCACCGATTCACGGCGACCCCCATGGGTTGGTCATTTCGTGCGGTATTGCACCGAGGTATTCTGACATCGATGCGGGCGCCATGGCCGCGGCTTCCATCGACGAAGCCGTCCGAAACGCCGTATGTGTTGGGTTGGACGTTGACAAAATGGCCGGCTTGGACAACTTCTGCTGGCCCGACCCCATTGAATCTACGAAAACACCCGACGGGCGGTTCAAATTAGCCCAACTCGTGCGTGCCAATCGAGAACTGGAACGGGTCTGCCGGGCTTACCGGTTGCCCTGCGTGAGCGGCAAAGATTCAATGAAGAACGATTACGGCTCCGGTCCGGAGAAAATTTCGATTCCGCCAACGTTGCTGTTTTCCCTGTTTGGTGACCATCCTGACGTTCGCCAAACAGCCACGAGTGATTTCAAATTCAGTGGCGATCGAATCTACCTCGTCGGCACGTCAAATCAGGAATTGGGTGCTTCCGAACTTGCGTTCATGATGACTGAGTCCGGCCAAGTCGACGGCATTGGCGGTCGCGTGCCTCAACTCCCTCATCCCGAGCAAAACTTAGCGATGTACCGGTCCCTTTCCACCGCCATCCGTGCGGGCATTGTCCGCACCGCTCACGATTGCAGTGAGGGAGGGTTGGCCGTTGCGCTTGCAGAAATGTGCATTGGCGGACGTCTGGGCGCATCGGTGGACATTGACGGCACGGGAGACGGCGATGTTTGGGGCCGCCTTTGGGGCGAATCGCTCGGACGGTTTGTCGTGGCGGTGTCCCCAGACAACGAGGCGGCGTTCCTCGCTGCCATGAAGGGTCACCCGACCACCGTGCTCGGAACCGTGGACAATACGGCACACCTCTCGATCATGGACGGGGACGACCCACTCGTGCACATGCATGTTGATGCCATGACAGCGGCATGGAAAGGCACACTTGATTTGACGGGAGGGATGGCATGATGACGCCCCGTGTCGCTGTTTTGTTTGGGTTTGGCATCAATTGCGACCACGAGACCAAGGCCGTGTTTGAATTGGTTGGAGCTGAGGCCGATCGCGTCCACGTGAATCGGTTTGTCTCAGGCGACGCTGACCTCGAATCCTACGATATTTTGGCGGTTCCCGGCGGATTTTCGTTTGGCGACCACCTCGGTAGCGGCCGGTTGATGGGTAATCGTATGCGATTTGCCATGCGAGATGCGCTCATGGCCTTCGTCGATGCGGGCAAACCCATCATCGGTATTTGCAACGGTTTCCAAGTGCTGGTCAAGACCGGTCTCCTTCCTGGGCCTGAGGCGGGACGTTCTCCAGATTTCGTCCAGCGAGGAAGTCTGACGCTGAACGACAGCGGACGGTACGAGGACCGATGGGTCACATTGGAATTTGACCCTGAGAGTCCTTGCATCTGGACGAAGGGCATGACGCGAATGGAATGCCCTGTTCGCCACGGTGAAGGAAAATACGTGATGCCAACGTCAGCAGACCTCGATCGACTGGCCTCCCATCACCAGTTGACGGTGCGCTATGTTGACCCGACGACAACCGTAGGAGAAGGGATGACGGACGATCCTCTGCCTTACCCCGTGAGTCCCAACGGGAGCATGCGGAACATCGCTGGAATTTGTGACTCAACTGGCCTGGTCTTTGGACTCATGCCGCACCCCGAAGCGATCTACGCTCGATGGCTTCATCCAACGCACACTCGCCACAGCGCAGAGCACGCAGGCGGAGCGCTTGATGGATGGGAAGGCGAAGGCCTCCAGATGTTCAGAAACGCCGTCGAGTACGTCAAACAACGAGCTTGAGTGAACCTCATGACCGCATCACAACGGTTGGTGCACATTGACGCACTTCGTGGGTTGGCCGTTCTTCTGATGGTGCTCGTCCACGCTGCAGCGACGTGGGAACCGTCCCTTTCAGGGGGGTTGCTCATCCTCGGCGTGATCGTATCCGCTGGAGGCGGACTCGCAGCACCGCTCTTCGTCGCACTCCTTGGTTGGGGACTCGCTCAGCGAGCGCTCAAACCTCGACAACGCTGGTGGCGAGCCGGTTGGCTCTTTGCGTGTCAGGTTGCCGTCAATGTGAGCGCACCGCACTTGTTCGATCCGTTCACACCAGGCGTCCTGTCAATGTTGGGGCTGGTGATTCTAACCGAGCCCTTGTGGGCTCGGCCATTTCACAGGACCACCCATTCCATTCGTCTCTTTTCAGGTGCGTTCGTTCTGGTCTTGATGTTGAGCATCTTCACCGAACCCTGGCAGGGGTCATCAGACTGGACGTCTCGAGTTGAAACACCCTCGCTCACCATGTGGATGAGCCATCTGATCATAACGGGCCTCTACCCGTTCTTCCCTTGGGTCCTGTTTGCGTGCTTCGGCTTGACCGTAGCTCGTCTCTCCGGAGAACGTCGTCAGATGTTCTTTCGAGACGTGGTTGTTGCGGGCCTGGTGGCCTCAACAATCGTTCTCGTTCAGAGTCAACGATCAGGGCAAGTTTGGGCGCTTCCAACAGGCAACGCAGCGCTGACATTCTTCCCGGCCAACGCTCCATTTCTCATCGCAGCCATGACCGGTGTGGCCATGCTGTGGTGGATCGTGGAGCGTCTTGGGACAGCCTTCGCCGCTTTGTCGCATGTGGGGCGAGTCTCGCTCACCGTGTACGTGTTGCACTTCGTACCGTTCGCGTTGTTTCACCAAGCCGAAACCGTTCATGGGTGGTCAGCAATCTCGACCGCAGGGGTCGTCGTGGCCTACACTGTAGGATGGTTCGTCCTGGGAACTTGGCTTGCTCGGCGCCCTCATCTAACGATCGAATCGTGGATGAGGTGGCGTGAACCGTCTTGACGTCGGTGGGTGCATCCCACCGCTTCAATCGACACCTACGTGAAGGGGTTCACGTGCGTGCAAACACATCGTAGCGGGCGGCCCAACCAAGAGAAACGGGGTGGCCGAAGCCACCCCGCTTCAGGGGGGTTGGAGAACCTGGTTTGGTTTCACTCAGCAGCTGCGATGGCTTCGGTAGCCTTCTTAGCACCCATCCAAGCAACAACACCGAAACCGATCTTGTTGATCATGTCAGCGATGTTGTAGAGGATGGCCATGACTTCTTCGGAAACAGCGTCGGAGACGCCAGCTTCTGGGTTGAAGAGGTAGCCGATGGGGTAGATGACCCAGCCGACGCAGATGAACCAGCGCAGGGCGTTGGTGCTCCAGAGGAGCTCTGGTGCAATCTTGCTGTTGTCGACACCCTTACCGGAGGACCAGGGGGTACCGGTCGCCACGATGATCATGGCCCAGCCGACACCACCGAGGATGAGACCGAGCATGCCGTCGATGGCACCGGACTCACCGAGGTAGCCGAATCCAATCATGATGAGGGCACCGGTGAAACAGATACCGGTGAAGCCGAGACCGAGGAACTTGTCGTCGGTGATGGCTTCCTTGCCCACGAGGGAAGGGAACTTGAGGGCCATCAATGGGACAGTGATGATCCAGTCCATGTATCGGTACTCAATGGACACAGCGTCGAGGTCGGTGTAGACACCGCGCATGTAGTAGTAGTGGAA
>DAET01000051.1:1243-4619 GCA_002497765.1 Euryarchaeota archaeon UBA486 | reverse complement strand
CTTTCACTCCCGGTGAGCCTTCTTACCGGAAAATGGAAGTTTTCTTCCACATCAGTGCTTGAGTTTGGTCCAATTCGTAGGAAAAAATTACTTTTTCCGAACAATTGAGGCCACGGCCAACACCACGCAACCCACCAGCAGGGCGGAGCCAATGGCACCGGAGGTCGGTTCAGGGTCGGCTCGTTCCCGATAGGCGAGTTCGACCACGCCGTACGACGTGGTCTGACCGCCGTTGTCCAGCGTTTCCTGTGTGGACTCGTGAATCAGGAGAACACTCCATGAATCAAGCTCCTCAAACTCAACGGAAAACGAGGTCGAACACTCGTCGGCGACACTTGCGCCCTGCAATCCAAGATTTGTGGTGATGGTGTGATTGTCAAGGCTGCATTCCGCAAGGCCAACCACCACTCGGTCACGATGGTCCAACCCTGGATTGACGAAACCGTCCGGCATGGGCTTGCCGTGCTCGACCAACAGGATCGTCAACTGCGTGCCTTCCAAGGTCGTGAGCGTGGCTGATGCAACGCTTGCACGGTAGCCCTGCGCTGTCCGCTCCACCGTGATGTCAAGTCCCGAGGTGTTTTGTCGAGCCAACTCTTCGTTGAGGATGTCTCGCTGGACATCGGCCCATGCATCGTAGCCTCGACGGGCGGCACCGGCCTCCACCACGAAGGTCGGTGTGGAGGTCGACACACCCGCCTGAACGGTTTCGAGCCTGTTGATGCGGTGCTGACTGGCCGCCGGTTGGAAGGCGTCTTCGCCGTCTGATGGGTGCAGCGCCACCAAGGCGATGCGGGAACCGTGACTGTCGGCTACTTGCAGGAGTTCAGGGTCAATTTCCGCACAACTTGGGCACCAGGTCGCCGTGATTTCTTCAACCAACATCGAACGACCGCCGCCTTCGGTGGTGATGGGGCCGGTGAACTCGTCAGAAGGATTGACGACCATGGCCTGGCCACTAAAAGCACAAACAAGACCCGTGAGGAGGAGAGTGAGGGCCAGCGTCTTCCCTTGTCGCACGGTTTGCCTGCCTCCTTGTCCACGGCGACCGGGTGGACTGCCTTGATTGCTTGCTTTCGCGGTGATTTGGGAAAAGGATTCATGAGGACGAGGTCCGGAGGGTGGGCTGAGGACACCTGCATGGCAGAGCACTGGGTGGAAAACCACAAGCGGGATGCTTGGCGGCGTCAAGCCAAAGCCAGCGGCTACCGTGCCCGTTCTGCGTTCAAGCTCAAGCAAATTCAGGAACGCTTCAACCTCGTCAGGGACGGCGACCTCGTGCTTGACGTGGGTTGCCACCCCGGTGGATGGGCCCAAGTGGCCGTTGAATTGGTCGGCGAAAAGGGCCGCGTGGTGGGCGTTGACCTCATGCCCTGTGCACCCGTTGAGGGCGCCGTGCTGTTGACCGGCGACATCACCGAACCCATCACGCAAGAGCGCATTCTCGCAGAGCTTGATGGTGAACTTCTCAACGTGATCGTCTCTGATATCTCGCCCGACATCACCGGAAAGTGGGACATGGACCAGTCAGTGGCGATGACCCTCGTGGCCGACGTGTTCGACTTCGCCTTGCCGTTGCTGACCAAGGGAGGAGCGTTTACGACCAAACTCTTCCAAGGTATTGGCGTTGAGGAACTCATTACGGCCGTGCGACCCCATTTCTCCAGCGTGCGTCGCTTCTCCCCCGACGCTTCCCGCAATTCATCGTCCGAGGTCTACCTCGTGTGCAAGCACCACACGCCGTGGAAGGCCCCCAAAGCCTCGGTGAGAGAACGCTACGAAGAAGGCGTCAACAAAATCGTGGGTGGGGATGAAATCGAGGCCGACCCTGAAATCGTCGCGTCCTCGTTCCGAGTCCGTAAGAAGAAAACGAGCAGCGACCTTGAAGAGGGTTGATGTGGACTTCACAGGGCATGAACACCCCGCCCGGACTTCACTGGCCGACGCCAGCCAACCGCATCGAAAACCTCCGTCCAAACACGCCGGTGAGGCGGCTAGAACTCGTCGTGCTACGGATGTACCCGCAACGGATGATCGCCTCCTCGTCCTACACCGGTCCCGTCGCCGCCGCCTGCGGCCGAGATGAAACCGGTTTGGTGGGCCTCGTGTTTTGGGCCGACCAGGTCAAGCAGGTCAATGTGGGCGATGTGATTCGCATTGAATCGGGTTGGTGCCGTTCCAGGGACGGAGCACTCGTGGTCAGCACCGGAAAACATGGGAAATTGAGCATCATTAGCCGCTTTGACAGATGAGATGCTGCCTGTCCCTCACGCAACCATAAAGAGGGGGAGGCCGTGGGCGACCTTGCAAGGAGCCATTCCCATGAGTGAACGAGCAAAAGTCTGTACGTCTTCAGGCATCCCTCTCGCAGAAGAAGGTTCGACCACCTTCCCCTGCCCTGGATGCTTCTATCCCATTGGCCGAAGCCCCCGTGTGCGAAACCAAGGCGTGTTGTACAAGTGTCCGAACTGTGGGTTCGTTGGTCCCTGAGGTGATTGCATGGGTATGGTAGTGATGACATACAAGGTGAACCCTGATTCCGATCTCGAAGATGTTGACACGGACGCCATCGCCGAAACGATTGCGACCCTCCGTGATGACAACTACGACATTCAAGCCATTGAGACTAAGCCGTTGGCCTTTGGTCTCAAGTTCGTCCAAGTTCACGTCAAGATGAACGACGGCGAAGGTCTTGCTGACGCCTTTGAAGCCAAGATGGCTGAAATCCACGGCGTGGGCGAAATCGAAGTTCTCTCGATGGGCCTTATTTGAAACGGACGAACCCCCGTCTCGAGCAAACACTCGATAAGCACTGGTTGACGATGTTAGCCCTCCGAAGGCTTCGTTAATCCGTTTGCGCATAGTGAACCATGGCAGGGGATCGACGGCACATCCACGACCCCGAAAAAGCAGCTGAATTTGCTCGCGCGTTGGGCCTCATGGTTGGTGGTCACCATCCATTTGTTGGCGATTGGCAGGTCAAAGGGCTCTATGCGTACCGTTATGGCAAATACAAGGGCCAAGCATATTTCGGTACAGGGGGGAACGAAAGCGACCGTCTCAAAGACACATACGATTCCAGTAAACCCGGGGAATCGAATCAAAAATACCGTCCTTGGAATCGCGATGACCCCAAAATACCAGAGGACATTCGACAAAAACTCATCAGATTAGAAGAGAGAATGAACCCAACCCGCCAACCCTCGACAAAGCCCTCACCAAAAGACATGCTTCGAGAAGACAATATTCTCGTTTCGGAGCACTCATTATCAAAGTACAACGGGATTTATACAATTCAAACCAATGAAATCAATGGAAAACCATGGTACAAAAATAATTCAGGGTGTATGCTGTATTTCTACAATGCAAATTCGGG
>DAET01000051.1:0-840 GCA_002497765.1 Euryarchaeota archaeon UBA486 | reverse complement strand
TGGATCGAACCACCGAATTCAGGCGGTCCACCTTTCGGAACCAGAACATGGCAAGGGTTTGGAACAATAAAATTGGAATCCGTTTCAATACTGGATGAAGATTCGAGAAACGTCACACCTTTGATGACAGGGTGGTACCGAATGGAGCACGCAGACGGGAGTTTGATTGAGCGCGTAAGGGTTCACCGAGATGAACGGAAGACCAGGGCCACCAACGAATTCACAGCGACGGGCGACCTTACAGGTGACGTATTGTGGTACGTGGAAGGCCACACAGTGAACGTGCCGAAGTTTGACAGCACCGGTACAATTCAGGCGGACGGAAACATCGCTTGGGGTCGTGACGGTAACAAGGCCATTTACGAAGGAAACGCCAGTAACCCTTCAACAGGGAATCCATCCATCCGCAATGATGGTGGAAAAATCGCTCTCAAGAGCGTCCACGGCAACTATCTCAGCGCCCAGCCCGATGGTCGTGCTGAGTGGAATCGTACCGTCGCAAGCGACTGGGAATTTTTCGAGTTGGGTGAGCGGGATGGGCGAAAAATTACGCTCAAAAGTGCGCACGGCAAGTACGTTTCAGCCCAACCTGATGGAACCGTCCAAATTAATCGAGACCATGCGCCACCAACTGGCTGGGAGGAGTTTACGGTTGAAACCCGGCCTGGTTCAATCCCGGGAGATGCACACGATTTTGTTAATTTGAAGTCCGTTCACGGGAAATACCTGAGCGCGCAGGCCGATGGCACGGCACAGTGGAACCGGGATCATGCGCCACCTGGTGGCTGGGAAGATATCCAGTTCGTGCCACAGGGCACTCAAAACCAAGAACAAGCACGC
>DAET01000011.1 GCA_002497765.1 Euryarchaeota archaeon UBA486 | reverse complement strand
TCAGAGGCACTGCTCACGGCTGCTGTAGGCAGTAAAGACCCACAAAGAATGAGGATCAAAAGCCAAGGCTTACGCATGTCGTGTTCGTTCATCGTTCATCACCTTCACCTCAACAGCATGGGAACGATTGGCCAGCAAGGGTGAGAATGCTGACCAACCGCTCCGCTTGCACTGCCGAAGCAGTGGGGGGTTGGGGACTTCGTACTCACTGGTAGGTTCCAATGTCGTCGGCAGTGATGCCGTAGTGAGCCCAGACACGCTCGAGGTGTGGAGCAATGTCGTAGGACGTACCGTGCTTGGAAGCATCTTTGAGGTTTAGAATCTCGTTGATCTTGTCAGCACCGTACATGTCCATGAAAGTGGCGTTGGAGTATCCATCGCACTCGGTCTCGTTGGATACATCGGTTGACACTTGGTGGGTGACCGTGTTGTAGCACATGAAGTCGCCTTGGCCTTGGTGCTGGGTCCACATGAAGGCATCACAGGTGGATGCATCGATGTCGCCCATCATGAAGACCTTGTGGACTTGCATGTTGTAGCAGCCGTCAGTGTATGGGGCAGCGTAGGCTTCCATGGTCTTCCAGAAGGCGTAGCCCTCGGCTTGGTACTTGGCGGCCGATTCGTTGCTGTCCATCTTCATGGTGTACTTCAGGGTGGCTTGGGAGTACGTGATGATGATGTTCTTGATCACGGTCTCGGTGGCGGCGTCGTAGCCGGCCTTGTCGCCAGCCTGCAGCGCAGCGAGTCCGTCGACCATGGCTTGTTCGCTGGCTGAGAGGGCGTTGGAAACACCGTTGGTTTCCGTACCGTAGTCAGCAGCCCGCTTCTTCATGGTGTAGGCGGGAGAGCACGACCAGTGCTCATCGGGTCCGTGGAAGAAGGCCCAGCCTTCGTCCCAGTTGTGAGGTGCACCCGAGTCGTTGTCGGTGTTGCCAGCGTCAGCCTTGGCCACGGCGGCGTTGAGCTCGTGGATGGTGTAGCCGACCATGCCCATGTTGGCGGTCAGCTTGGCGATGCCCTGGTAGCGAACGGTGTCGGAGGCGCCTTCGAAGTCGCCGGTACCGTCCATGGCGGCCATGATGTGAGCGCCGATGGCGCCATCCTGTCCGTAAAAGGTGTCGTAGTTGTGGTTCTTGCCGGAGGCGGCAGCGAATCCAGCGAGCGTGCGGAAAGAACCGTCGCTCTTCTCAGCGTTCTTGCCGTTGGTGTAGATGTTCTTCGCTTCATCCCAGTTGCTGTCAGAGGCAGCGCTCTTGATGTCGCAAAGATCCTGCATCAACGAACGGTGATTGTCGACGTCCGATGCGTAGGTGTAGCCCGCATCGGAGGCATCGAGAAAGGCAGGTTTTGCCTCTTCACCCTCGTCGGTCGTTTCGTCTTCTGTGCCAATGCATCCGGCCATTGCGGCCATCAACATCAACAGTGCTAGCGTCATTCCTTTGATTGATTTCTTCTTCAATTGCATGTTAGAACCCTCGGGTTTAGGCCAACCTAAAAGTCGGCCCGATATAAGGTTTAGGTCACCCTAAAAATACAACATTCTCGAAGAAAAGCGTTGCTGGTAGGGATGCGGTGGTAGTCCCTCCCGGATTCGAACCGAGGTCGGAGGAACCAGAATCCTCCATGATGGACCGCTACACTAAGGGACTGTAGCCTGCCGACCTCGGTTGCCTTCTTCAATTCAACGGTGTACGTGCACCGGTCAAAGATCAGCAAACCTGACCATCGCCTTGGACACCCAGGAGATGATCATGATGATCATGAACGAAGCCAGCGCATACTTGGCCCATGGACGGACCGGTTTCGGTTCGGGCCACAGGTCAACACCCATGGCTTCGGCTTGCGCCACCAACTCTGCAAGTTCGGCGAGGTGCTCCTCCACCGAGTCGTGAGTCATGCCCGTCCCTCCTTGCTCGCGTTATTTGAAGCCGACGCCAACCTTCACCCACCAGCCGTTGGGTTCACAAGGCTTTGAAAGTGGGACGACGGAGCACATGACATGAGTGAGGTCCCCGAAGGCGTCAACCTCAGTGCCCGAGCCAGAGGTGCCCCTCGTCCAACAGCGACGATGACCCTCACTCGTGATGGTCCGGATGGCGTAGAGGTGCTGCTCGGTTTGCGCTCCCCCACCATGCGGGCCTTTCCCAACTACTGGGCCTTTCCCGGTGGCGGCGTTTCAAGGGTTGACCACGCTGCCGTTGAAGCCCTCCCTGCCCTCGCCGGCCCTGAAGCCGCCTCCATTGCCTGCATCATGCGAGAGATGAGTGAGGAACTCGGTCTTGCAGCCAGCGGGGACAGTGCAGTCCTTCTCCACCCCGATGACCGACAGGCCGTCGTTGACGACAAAACCCAGTGGCTTCCGCTCGCCCAAGCTGGTTCGTTTCCCGTTGAACGCACACGCATTCGAACCCTGAGCCACCGGATCACACCTCCGTTCGGCCCCGTTCAATTTGACAACGCCTTCCTCCACCTCCACCTTGGCGACGGCGCCACCGTCCCCGACATTGACCTCGAGCCTCAAACCGAATTCACCGAAGTGATGTGGGCCAAACCCAAGACAATTCTTTCCCGTTGGAAAGCCCATGAAATCAAAGTCGCTCCTCCCGTGGTCACTCTGCTGATGGAGATTGAGCGGACGTTGGAGCGAACGGGCCGAGACATGGAAGCGGCTTCCGCCGACATTGCTCAACGACTGCCCGGGCGTCGCTCCATCCTCTTCGCACACGGCGTAGAGGTGATTCCGATCAAAACCGCCACCTTGCCGCCCGCCGACCACACCAACTGCTACCTCGTGGGCGACCCCCAAGGCGAGTACGTCATGGTCGACCCAGCTGTTCGCATGCGCGAGGACATGGAAGTGCTTGCCACGGCCGTTGAGCGGCACCGAGGCACCTTGGTGGCCGTGCTGTTCACGCACAGCCACAGCGACCATCTTGCTGACATGTCGTTGCTCCGTGAAGCCTTTGACGTGCCCGTGTGGGGCAGCGAGTACACCGCCAGAAGCGTCCCATGCGACCGAATCTTGACCGACGGTGAGGTGCTTGAACTCGGCGAGCAATCGTGGCAGGTGCTCATCACGCCCGGCCATCACCCCGGTCATGTCTGCCTGTTCAGTGAGGCGGGCTTGGTCGCCGGCGACATGCTGGCGGGCATCGGAACAATCCTCATCCCGCCACACACCGGCAACATGACGCAATACATCGAGCAGCTTGAGCGGTTGAAGGCCTTGGGGCCGCACCTCGTCTTCCCCAGCCACGGGCCGGTGGTCGCCATTCCCGACCGGCTCATCAACCACTACATCAAGCACCGAAAAGCACGGCATAGCAACGTGTTAAACGCCGTAGTCAACGGAACCTCCAATCTTGAGGCCATCGCCGTGGAAGCGTATGCCGATACGCCCGACGCCCACCCCGGCTTGGCGGTTGACCAAACGCTATCGCACCTCATCGCGCTGGAAGCTGAAGGGTCCGTGATGCAATCGAACGGGACATGGAGCGTGGCTGAATGAGCAGCGGTGTTCGTGTCATCATCCAGAAAGCCGGCGGCGTTTCGGCCATCACCACCGAACCGATGCAGGCCCCGCCTCCCAAGGAAGGTGAAGTTCGTATCAAGGTGGCCTATGCAGGCATCAATTTCGCCGACCTCCTCATGCGGCTCGGGTTCTACCAGCCTCGTCCCCCGTTCCCGTTCACGCCGGGCTACGAAGTCAGCGGCGTGGTCGATGCGCTTGGAAAAGGCGTCACTGGCCTCGAAGTGGGACAAAAAGTGGTGGCTGCCATGCGAAACGGTGGCCAGGCCAGTTTCGTCCTCTCGCCCGTTGACCGCGTCATCCCTTTGCCCGACGGTATTTCCCTTCAAGCCGCAGCCTCTACGCCGGTCACCTACATGACCGCTCATCACATGCTGCATCATCTTGGCCACCTCCGCCCTGAGGACAAGGTACTCGTGCACGGTGGGGCCGGCGGGGTGGGAACGGCGGCCCTGCAATTGTGCAAGTGGGCAGGTGTTGAGCGGGTTTGGGCGACCTCGTCCAAAGGCAAGCATCACATCATTGAGCAGTACGGTGCTCGGCCCATCGACCGACACAACGAGGATTTTGAAGCCATCATCAAAGCAGAGACCGACGGTTCGGGCGT
>DAET01000008.1:33310-34190 GCA_002497765.1 Euryarchaeota archaeon UBA486 | reverse complement strand
CCCTGTCAAACACCCAGCAAGGGTTGGTGTTTCCCTTATGAACAAACGAGAAAACTTGTGAATCTGAACCCAATCTTGCTTTCGCTCAGTCGTGTTGTCAAGCGATGAATCTTGAGCGACCTCAGCGGGAGGCGAGTGTCAAGTTCTTCCACATGTCCTCGGGAACTTCCATGGCAAGTCGAAGACCGCCCATGGCGCCCAAGCGAACAGGGTCGTCAACCACGTGAACGTTGACGTCGCCCATGTCGGAGAGACGGCGCTCGATAAGGGCACCAAGGCCCTTGATGGAAGAGCCGCCACCGGCGAGAACCATGTTCTTGCGGAACTCGTCATGGTATTCGGGGTTGGAACCGGCGATGAGCTTCTTGACATTCTCAACGATCGGGTCAACGATGGATTCGCAAGCCCGCTGCATGCAGTCGGTGATGTCGAGGGTCATCGCCTTACCGTCAATGGAGAAGTCGACCAGCACAGGTTCATCCGGAGCAGAGGTGGACACGAAGGAGAATTGTTCCTTCCAGCGTCGTGCCATGTCCTTGGTGATTTGTGCACCGTTGTACTTGGACTGGATTTCCTTGATGAGGGCGTTGTCGACGTAGTCGCCAGCGTAGCCGGTGTGCATCTGGTCGCCAGGCCCGGGGATGGTTCCGTAAACACGGCAAAGGTCCGTGGTACCTGCACCGATGTCAATGACGAGGGTGTGGGTGATCATGTCGAGAGCATAAGCCACAGCGAACGGCTCGGAGATGATCATGGCGGAGTTAACGGAGCCTGCAGCGGCGTCAAAGATGGCGGTCTTGTCGACGTGGCTGGCTTCGGCAGGAGCACCGATGACGGCGACCACACGGTCGTATTCCTCGGGGTCGGAAAGACCGATGAG
>DAET01000008.1:2113-32906 GCA_002497765.1 Euryarchaeota archaeon UBA486 | reverse complement strand
AGGGGGCGGAAAAGGTTCAGCGCCAATCGATTCTTGAGGGCCTCGTTGCCAAAGAGCACGTCTCGCTTCAGGAAGTTGCGAGCAATGGGGTCTTTGGGCGTACCAATGACCGTCAATTCTTCCACTTCGTGGCTGTCTGAGGAGACCATCACCGAGCGGAAGGTTCCCAAGTCGATTCCAATATACAACACGTCTTTTGCCATAGGCGTAACCGTCTTTGGGATACCGCTTCACTTTATGAAGAGTGCCCACATTCATGATAGATGAAATTTTGAGAATCGTAGAATCCTCAATCTATAGACCATAATATGGACAGGGTTTTCTTCGCTCAACACCACGCTTCGCAAGCATGGCAATACCACGCAGCGTGTTCGGGATACAACTCTGCCATGCTACCGCAACTCGTGCATTCTTTGAGCGTGTTTTCGCCGCAAATGTCCATGACCATCTGGATGTGGTAGGCCTCGTCGATGTTCAATTGTTCACGCATGGCCCACAGAAGTTGGTCCTCACTGGGAGAAATGATGCCGTCCTCAAGGACCATCTCAACGACGTTTCGGTAATCTTGGATGGTGGAAAAGTCTCGGTGATCCAAGACAACACCGCCCTTTTCTGCCACGATGTCGGTACCACCGGGATCATCAACGAAGATAACGAAGGAAGCAGCGTTCAACGAATCATCACGGAGTTCAAACGAAATGCGTGCCCCCTCAAGGTTCGCGTAGACCAGGCGAGAGGAGCGGTTGATCACGTTCGTGATGGAACGGGCCGTGGTCTCGGCGTTTGGGCCACGCTTCCATCCCGTTGGACTGCGCTCGTTGTAGGCGTAGAACTCCGTCCCCTTGCCCGGGTATTCGAGTCGAATCTCTTCACCGCCGTCAAAACCGTTGGACACGATGGTGATGGCGGCGACTTCCGTTGACAGAATGTTATCGTCGTCGTCAAAGCTGATCATCAATGGTTTACGTTCTTCAGCCGCAGCGTTGTAGTGGCCCTGCATCCCGCTCATCCACTTGTCCTCGAGTCGCTTCAGCGATTGCTCTTGCTCACCGGACAAATTCTTGTTGATGCCGAGCACGTTGGCAAGCTCACCAGAGGCCATATCCTGCTTGAATTGTTCAATCATCTCGGCGTCGCGGCGGTGCGTTGGAGGGGCAGGGCGCTTCTTCGTCTCCTTGTAATTTGGATCAGCCCATTCATGACCGCATGAGCCGCATTGGAGATAACCGGGCATGCTGGAGTCCTGAGCATTTCCCCCACACCGAGGACAATCACCGCCTTCGGTGTAGGCGAGGTTGTCACGTGCTTCCTCTCGGCCCTTTCTCAATCCACCAAAACCTGCCATGATTGGCTGGTGGGCTTTGCTTTCTATGAATGCTTTGTTAGTCTGCGATGGACCGGGCTTTGAGGCCGTAGCGAATGAACCCCTCTTGGCCATACAGTCGGCGGAACACCAATTCCATTCGAGCGTCCATGGTCAGTTCAGATGATTCATCGTCCACCGTCAAGAACACACCTTTTGGGCCGTCATCCAATTGCAAAAACACCGTGCTGACACCGCCCAAAATTGGGGCCCGAAGCGAGAATTCCGATGGAGCGCCCGCTGCGGAAAGCGTTGTCCACGACTGAACCGTGCCGGTGCGCTGGAGACGGTGTTCTGAGGAAACGTTTCCATCCACCAGATGAGAAAAACGAGGGGGCCATACAACGCCCTCCTCCATCGACTGGCCGAGGAGCGAAAGTCGCGACATCGCTGCCTCTTCGTATTGTGCTCGAGAAACATAGGCACCTTGACTCACGTGCGTCGCCGTGAGTTCAGCCTCCCACGCCGCCTCAAGGGCTTCGTTGAATTCAGCATCAACCTCAACTTCAACGTCAAGCGCTGTGAGTTCCACCTCAGCACCGTTCTTGGCAATAACCACGGTGGCTTCATCGCTCATGAGTACGTCCCAAGCCGCTTCGCCATTCGCTTCTTCAGCATGCACCTCGATGCCGGTGGCGATGGAAAGGCTCTGCCCGTCAATGCCCTCGGGAACCGATACAGATGGAATCGATTCGTGTTGAAGCCGATGAAGAAGCCCAGCAACGGCAAGGGTGGTCGCATCGCTGTCGGCGCCGAAGACCCTTGCCCCGTTGAGGACAAAAGGCGACTGAACCACGAGAAAATCGTCGTGGACGTCCACGAGGTAGCCCATCCATACTTGGGCGGTCATGCACGGTCCCTCCCAAAGACATGGACGGCGCACGTTGCACCCGAACCGCCGACGTTGTGCGTCAAAGCAGTTTCAGCATCCCGAACCTGTCGGTTGGACGACACTTGTCCCCGCAATTGCTTGAACACTTCAACCACCTGGCCCGTGCCGGTTGCTCCGAGCGGATGGCCCTTCGACTTCAGGCCTCCACTGGCGTTCACCGTGGTCGTGCCTTCGTTCAAACGGCCCTCACCGTTGCGAGCAAACACACCGCCCTCACCTCTTCCAGTTAATCCGAGGTCCTCTGTGGCCAGGACCTCAGCAATGGTGAAGCAATCGTGGACTTCAGCCAAGTCGATGTTGCGAGCGTTAACACCCGCCATGGCATAGGCTTTGGTAGAGGCTTCCTTGGTGGCTTTGAGTTGCGTGATGGTGGGGCGGTCATGAAGTGCAAGATGGTCAGAGGCAGCGCCCGAACCTCGAACCCAAACCGGCGTATCGGTGAGTTTTCTGGCCACGTGATCGGCAGCGAGGACCACGCATGACGCCCCGTCGGAGGTTGGGCAGCAGTCGTAGAGCGTTAGCGGATCAGCGACCATGAAGCCGCCAGCCGCCTTCTCAAAACTCACCTCTTTCTGGATGTGCGCATCAGCGTTCATGGAGCCGTGAAGGTGATTTTTGACGCTCACGTGAACCAAGTCATCGTGGGTGGCGTCAAATTCGTGAAAGTACCGCCGAGCCATCAAGGCATACGTTCCAGGGAAGGTGAGGCCTGCGAGGCGTTCCCATTCCGTGTCGCCTGAAACCCCGAGCCAGTACCGTTTTCGCTCAGGTGTCAGGTCGTTCATTTTCTCAATGCCACCAGCGACCACAACATCGGCTTGACCGCTCTTGATGGCCATCCACGCATCTCTAAAGGCAAAACCGGAGGAAGCACACGCATTCTCAACCCGGCGAACGGAGATGCCATCCATGGCAGAGTGTTCGGTCAGGAGTGCCGCTGTATTCCCAAGTTGCGAACCACCAAACGCAATGCTACCGATGAAGGCTTCATCGATGACGGACGGTTCAAAATCGCCATCGACGCTTGCAAAGGCCTTGGCTGCGGCTTCAGCCCACATGCCTTTGAGCCCCGATGCATGATTTCCATACTTGGTTTGCCCGGCCCCGACGACGGCGACATCCACCATGGACCGTGGAGAAGGACGAGGCATTTCATACCCGCGCTTGGTTGGAAATCAAAGGACCTTCTTTCCAAGCCTCAACCTCCCGTAGGGTTCTTGAACAGGTCGCACCCGCATGGACTTCATGCTACGCCAATGCAGAGCCCACGGACACTTTTCAGGCACCAACTGCCCTGTTTGCAACGATGAAGGGAAATTCATCATGAGCGACCGGGAAGCCAATTCCCTCGGCCGCATCCTTGCGTTGGTCCTGCGCCACGCTCCCGAGAAATTCAACGTCGACATGGACATCAACGGATGGGTCAACACCCGCGAGCTCTCTGAGGCCATTGGCAACCAGCGACGCCATTACCACTGGCTGCGAGGATGGCACTTCGAAGCCATTGCCAACGCTGACGAGAAGGGCCGCTACCAGGTCGAGAACGGCATGATTCGAGCCACCTACGGCCACTCAATTGAACTGGACCTCGACCTTCCAACCGATGACATCCCCGAAGCCTTGTACTACCCGTGCGAATCGAGCGATGTTGAGACTTTGCTTGAGTACGGAATCACGGCAGGCGACCGCAAGAACGTCCACCTGTCCCGTTCCATCCAAAACGCCATGGAAGCCGGCCACGTGCGCATTGACCGCCCTACCATCCTCGAAATCGATACGACCCGCGCCATCGCAGACGGCCACACCATTTACCGAGCGGGGACCACGGTCTTCCTCACGGACGAAGTTCCAGGCGAGTACCTCTACAAGATCGAGGAAGACGACCCAATCATTCTCGAAATCATCGAGCAATGGGAACTCGAAGAAGAAGAGTGAGACGTCATTGCTCGGCGCCGCACGCCGGGCAAAAGGGCAAATCGGGCTCAAGCACGGCGTTGCATGTCTTGCAGTGGTCGTGTCCGGAAAGCAAGGCTTCGACCTTTTTGGGCGCAGGCGGTTGCGACATGGGCGATTCCGCTTCGACGAGTCGAATAGGGTCAATCCCGTGGCGTTGGAGTTCCTCAACCCTGTTCTTGTAGATAATGGCCTCTTGAATGGCCGATTCCAATTGCCAGAGCCGTTGTTCCCGCTCCTTGCGGTCCGCAATGGTGCGAGCTTCCTCAACACAAACTTGCAGGTGACGCATGAACGCCTCAACCGTGGGTTCCTCGCCCATGACGCTTTCACATGACCCGTGCCTCATGAAACCTTGCCATTCACTTCAAACGGTAGAATCATGATTCCTCACCCTCTGGTTGTGTCATGCGTGAGCGTGTCGTCATCAAGTGGGGAGGCGGGCTCATCACCAACAAGGACCGAATGAAATCCGTTCGCTCCGAAATCATTGACCATCTTGCCAACCAACTCGAAAGTTGTGTGTCCGCAGGGCTCGATGTGGTGCTCGTTCACGGCGCAGGCTCATTCGGCCATTTGAAAGCCAAAGCCTACCGATTGGCCGAGGGCCGGTGCTCGCTCGACGAGGTCCCAGGTGAGATGACGCAGGATGAAGCCGTCGCAGCCGTGCGAGAAGACATGATGGAACTGAATCAGCATGTCTTGGATGCACTGACCAAGTACGATGTGTCTGCTGTTTCACTCTCACCCCATCGTTGGGCACGCAATACCGGCCCTGAATTCGAGGGGGACCTATCGATGTTTGCCGCCGCACCACAGGGCATTGTCATGGTGACCCACGGGGACGTGGTGGATTGCGCCGGAGGGGCTGAGTTTGGTATTCTCTCGGGCGACGATTTGGTCTACCGACTGGCAACTGAACTCCCCGGTGTGAAACGACTGGTGTTCGCCATGGGTGGCGTTGAGGGCGTTCTCTCGTCCCCGCCGACCGGTGAAAACGACGAGGAGCGATTGATGCCCACCCTCTCACAAGAGGATGTCTTCCAGGGCGAACACGCTGCCCACATGGACGTGACGGGCGGCATTGGCCTCAAGGTGGCTCGTGGCTTTGCAGCAGCATCGCATGGGATTGAGGTCCATCTTGTCAGCGGCGAGATTGACCATCGAGTCCGCGATGCATGCCTTGGCGAACCGGTGCGTGGAACGGTTTTGACGCCTTGATGGTGCAGAGAACTCTTCATGTAGCCTCCGCGACTCCAACAAAGCGGTGAACACATGGCAGGGTATGGAATCGACGATGTCCCGCATGTTGAATTGAACCCTGACGAAATCGCCGCACTCAATGCTGCTGACCAGGCACAAGCCTCGTTGATGGCAGAGGCCGTGATTCAAGTTGCGGAAGACGATACCGTCATCGGGCCGATGTCAAAACTTGAGGCCCACCAAGGATCTGGTCATTTTCACCGAGCGTTCAGCGTCTTGTTGTTCAACACCAACGGAGAAATGCTCCTCCAACAACGATCATCCGACAAGGTCACTTTCCCCAGCGTTTGGGCGAACGCATGTTGCTCCCATCCGCTTCACAGCCCCGAAGAAATGGAAGAAAACGACGCCATGGGCGTGAAGCGGGCCGCCATCCGCAAACTCGAACAAGAACTCGGCATTGACCCCTCCACCATCTCAACCAACGACATGACGTTCATGTCCAAAATGCGCTACGCTGCTCGGATGAACAGCGAATGGATTGAGCGAGAAGTGGACCACATCATCGTGATGTGCGCTGATGTTGATATTGCACCCAACCCGAACGAGGTGGCCAACACCATGTGGGTATCTCAGGAAGAACTCGAAGCCATGCTCCTTGAAGAACGGCCACCTGAGGAAGCCATCGCACCTTGGTTCCGATGCATTGCCGCACGCGTGATGCAGCCCACGTGGTGGGCATCGTACAACGACCAGAAGGCCCTGGTTGAACTGGCCGACGACCTCATTCACGACATGGGTGACATCACCTACATGCTGCCAGGCGCTGAAGGTGCTGACCTCCTCACCGCCATCATGGAAGTGAAACCACTTATCGAGCAACGCATTGAAACCAGCCTTCGTGCATCCCGCCATGAACGCTTGGGTGACGCCATGATGCACCTCATTGAAGGCGGAGGAAAGCGGATGCGAGCCACCCTTCCTTGGCTGGTTGGCAAGGCGGTCGGCGACACGCACTCTGGACTGTTCGACATCGGTGCTGCGATTGAAACCGTCCACAATTTTACGCTGGTCCACGATGACATCATGGACGACGATGAGATTCGTAGGGGCCGAAACGCTGTTCACATTGAATACGGTCTACCAACCGCCATCAATGCGGGCGACGCCATGCTGGCCATTGCGTTTGAGCGACTGGTTCAGGCTGAAAACCTGGAGCCAGAAGATGTAGCACCTTTGGTCAATCGTATCGCTTGGATGGTTCGAAGGGTCAGCGAAGGACAGCAATTGGACATTGAATTTGAGGACCGCCTCGAAGTTTCAGAGGAAGACTATCTCGAGATGATTGAAGGGAAAACGGCCGTGATGTTCTGGATTTGCGCTGAAATCGGTGCGCGAATTTCGGGAGCGGACGAAGAAGTCATCCAACTCATGGCTGATTGGGGCAAGGCGCTCGGACTCTGTTTCCAACTCATGGACGACGTCATAGACGTGCTCTCCGATTCCGAGACGTTGGGGAAGCCCGCCGGGTCAGACATCGCTCAAGGAAAGCGGACGTTGATGATCATCCACGCGCTTCGACAGCCCGACGGACCGGTTAAGCAGCGTTTGTTGGCCGTGTTGGGCGAGGGTGAGTCGGTGGAACCCGACGCACTGGCTGACGGTTTGGCAGCTCTTGCCGAATTGGGATCGGTCGATTATGCACGCAACATGGCCGAGGACTTTCACCGTCAGGCCCATGCTTGCCTGGACCGACTTGAGGACAACCCAGCCTTGCGGGCGCTCAGAGAACTCACGGATTTCCAACTGGCCCGCCTTCATTGATGATCTTCACATCATCGCCCACGGTGATGCTTCCTTCATGCATGACGCGAGCATACCAACGGGTCTGGCCTTCGGTTTTCCGATGGCTCAACCAATTGAAGTCCCCCTTGGTAAACGAGGCTTTGATCGTCTTGCATGGGGGGGCATCGCTGGTGATGCACAGTTTCACCTCACCGAGTTCGAGCACCGTACCCACCATCAAATCGCCAGGATGGGTGCCGCCGAGCAACACATTCTCGCCGGTGCTCCCGGCTGAGATCGGGTGGCCTTCGGCTTGAAGGAATTCCAACACGTGTTGTTCAAGGATGGAGACGGCCTTGAGCGGCCCACCATGGTGCTTGCGATCGTTCTGTTTGTCCCCAATGCAACCCTCTCGGTGAACCTCCAGTGTATGAACTGGGTGCTTCGGAACACCCCCCTCGGGGTTCACGTGGAGCCCAAGAACGACTCCCGTCATGGGTCAACCTCAATCGGCGTAGTACGATTCGGGGTTAGGCTCGGGCTTCAGACCCTTGCGCTGACGGATTTCCCCGACGACCTTGTCAAAGAGTTGCGGTGGGAGAATCTCGAATCCAAGGTTTTCCGTGTTCCAAACAGCTCGTCCCTGCGATGCTGCACGGATGTCGTTTGAGAACCCGAAGGTTTCAGCGATGGGGATGACGCCAACAACGGTGGTGACAGCGCCTTCCGAAGGCATGTCTTCGATGATACCGCGGCGGGTGGTGACTTCACGTGTCACTTGTCCCAACCAGTCGTTGGGCACCGAGATGAAGGCCTTCTGCATGGGTTCGAGAAGCACCGTCTTGGCTCGCATCATGGCACCCTTGATGCCGTTTCGCACGGCAGGGATGGTCTGAGCAGGTCCACGGTGAATGGCGTCTTCGTGGAGTTTAGCGTCGACGAGTCGCACGTACATTCCCTGAACGGGTTCGTCAGCGATGGGTCCCTTGACACACACTTCGTTGAAGGCTTCAATGATGAGTTCACGGGTTTCGTGAAGGTTCTGAATACCCTTGGTGTCGTTCACGAGCACGTTGGTGCCGTTGATGGCGTAGATTTTGCGCATCGTGTCCTTGTCCATGCCGTACTCGCCGAACTTGTTGCCGACTTCCTTGGCATCGCTGCTTCGGACCGAGCCATCACCGAGTTCACCTGCTCGCAGAGCTGCGACGACTTCAGCGGGGAGCGCTTCGATCTCAAACATGAATCGGTTGTGGCGGTTGGGGGACTTGCCCTCAAACGAGTTACCTCGGTTCGAGCCCTGAATACCTTCTCGGTAGACAACAATGGGTGGGCTCACCTTGACCTTGATGTTCTGTTCCTCTTCGATGCGGTAGACGGTAATTTCCAAGTGGAGTTCACCCATACCAGCGAGCAGTGCTTCACCGGTCTCTTGGTTGGTGGTAACCTGTAGCGAAGCGTCGGCCTTGGCCAACGAGCGAAGAGCATCAATGAACTTGGGCAAGTCCTTCATGCTCTTGGGTTCGACAGCGACGGTAACGACCGGGTCGGAATAGTGGCGAATGGCTTCAAAGGGCGTGAAGTCCTTGTCGCGAGACAAGGTAACACCAGCTGCAGCAGAGCGGATACCAGTGACGGCAGCGATGTTGCCTGCAACGACCTTGGGCACGGTGATACGGTCGCCACCGACCATCATGGCCACTTGCTGAACACGCTCAGGCTTGGCAGCGCCAATGGCGTAGACCGATTCACCTTGGTTGATGGCACCGGAATACACACGACCCACAGCGACTTCACCGGCGTGCGGGTCCATCCAAATCTTGGTGACCATCATGGCGAGCTCGGCTTCGGGGTCGCAGTTGATCATGGCTTGACCGATGTCCGACTCAAGGTCGCCCGTCCAAATGTTCGGAATACGATACTTCTGGGCGTCAATGGGGCCGGGAAGCTTGGTGACCGCCATGTCCAGCAGCACTTCGTGAACGGGTGCTTTCTGAGCGAGCGTCTTCTGGTCTTCGTTGTTACAGTACTCGAAAATCTCCTTGAAGGAAATACCAGACTTGGCCATGTAAGGGACGGTGATGCCCCAGTTGTGGTAGGCCGAACCGAATGCGACTGTGCCGTCTTGGACGGACACCTGCCAGGCCTTGCCCATGCCTTCGGGGGCGAACTGCTTGATCAGCTTGTTGACCTTCTTGATGGTCTCCGTAAAGCGAGCCATCATGTCTTCAGGCGTGACCTGCAATTCATTGATGAGGCGGTCGACCTTGTTGATGAAGAGAACCGGCTTGACCTTCTCCTTCAGCGCTTGGCGAACCACGGTTTCGGTTTGGGGCATCGGGCCCTCAACTGCACAGGCGAGAATGAAACAACCGTCGACAGCACGCATGGCGCGGGTGACGTCGCCACCGAAGTCAACGTGGCCAGGGGTGTCGATGAGGTTGATGAGGTAGTCCGTGCCTTCCACGGCGTGGACCATGGAAGCCGAAGCAGCGTTGATGGTGATACCACGAGCCGATTCTTGCTCGTCAAAGTCCAACACACGGGCTGCACCAGCGAGTTCGTTGGACATCATGCCTGCACCGGCGATGAGGTTGTCCGAGAGCGTGGTCTTGCCGTGGTCAATGTGAGCAGCGATGCACAAGTTCCTGATTTGAGGAAGAACGTGCATGACTTCTGTGGCCTTCTTGATGTTGTCTTCTTTGCGTCCCATGGTAACCACCGTGTTCTCGTTGCTTCGCCCACTGAAAAGGGGTTCTTAAGTGCCTCGCAGGAGAGGGGTGAATCAGTACACGAGTTGCACGTCCGAAGCCGTTGACAGCGCAACAACGCCGGGCGGTCCGCTCCATGCGATCTTGTCGTCTGGAACGTAGAGTGCACCGTCCCCTTCCGAATGACCGAGGGTCGCTTTCACGGACCCAAAGGAACAGTGCAAATCAGCGCCGTCAAGCAACGCATCCATGAAGCCGTGAACCATCGTGGAATCGGCCCCCATTTGTGATTCCAGATCCCCCAGGAATTGAGGGTCGAGCAATCGAACCCCGGCGGCAGCGAAGAAAACGCTAACGTCATGGCCGTCGTTCACGGCCTGAGCAGCACATGCGAGCCCGACAATGGACTTCATTCGGTCGTGGGCAGGGTCGGAGACAAACTTGACGAACACCTTCGTTGGCATGTCGGTGCATGATAGCAGGCAAATCAAGAACATTGCCCACTCAAGCGGGCCAACGAATCTTCTGGCTCAACGGGCCGAGGCAGCAATGCGCTCGAGTTCTTCCTTCTTGCCAACGGCGTAGGAAGTTACGTCGCCTTCGCTGGCTTTGGTCAGCTCGTTGATGATGCAGTTTTGAAGGGTTCGCTTGGACTTGTGCGTTCCTTGCTGTGCGCCTTTGGCCAAGTTAGCAAGGGCGACGTCGAGTCGACGGGATGGCGAGGAATCAACGGCCTTTGGTTGGGAGACGGCACCGAACTTGATTCGGGTGATCTCTTCCATGGGCGCAGCAGAGCAAATAGCGTCAACGAACACCTGGAGAGGGTTGTTGCCGGAGCGCTCTGCGATTTGGTCCAAAGCACCTTCGAACGCCTTCATGGCGCCCATTTTCTTGCCGGTGTAAGAACCGGTGCGCATGAGTTTGTTGATGTAGCGCTCAACGACGGAGAGCTTTGATTTTCCGAACCAAGCGTTGGCGTGGCGGCCACCGGTGTGGGGGACACCCACGGTGGTGAGGTTGATGTAAGGGGCAAGACCGGGGTCTCGGCAGGTCACTTCGCTTGCGTCCCACTTACCAAACACCTTGGTGCCGATACCGGCAATGGGCTTGACTTCAACAACATCTGATTCTGAATCGCTCATCATCAACACCTCAGCGGACAGGCTTCTCCTTTCGGCCACGGACCATCTCGTCAAGCGAGACGCCGTTCACTTGGATGACCTTGTAGCGGACACCAGGAATATCACCGTACGAACGACCCATGCGTCCGCCGATACCTTCGACCATGACTTCGTCGTGCTCGTCGATGAAGTTGATAGCACCGTCGCCAGGGGCGAAGGCGGTCAACTTGTTGCCGTTCTTAATGAGGGAGATCTTCACGGCCTTTCGGATGCCGGAGTTGGGTTGCTTCGCTTCGATGCCGACCTTTTCGACAACGATACCCTTGGCTTGGGTGGACCCAGCAAGCGGGTCGTGCTTGGCGCGGGACTTGAGCATGCGCTTCTTGTACCGGCGGTCGGACCAACGGAATTTTTGTCGGTCTTTGGCCATCTTTGCACCTGCGAAGAGTCCTCTGCCCATCATGTTCACCTCATTGAAGCATTTCGCCGACTTGCCGCCCCTATTTAATCAAATCCCTTTGAGCGTGCGCATCATGGGCGGCGTCGTTTGATTTCCATGATGAAAATGACGGCCACTTTCATCCATGAACAACATTGAAACAACGCCGACCGCTGGCGTGAATATGGCCTTCCGTGACCACCTTGGTGCAGCGACCGAAGAATCCGCTGAAGTCAGCCTCATTCACGGGATGCTGAAGCACTCTCAAGCCAGCGGCCACGCCATGACCGTCTACACCAACATTCCCGAATGCCCCGGGCACCGTGCGGCCGTGAACATGCTGACTCGAGATCGCCTCTGCGCAGCGATTGGTATCGAGCCCGAAGAATACATCGATACCCTGGGATGGGCGATGGACCATCCCAGCGAGCCCGTCGTTGTCTCAAAAAACGAAGCGGCGTGCTTTGAAAACGTCGCATCAGACGTCGACCTACGCACCATCCCGATCCCGCACCATTGGCCCCAAGACCGAGGTCGATATTCTTCTGCAAGCATCATCATCGCCCAAGACAACGGGATCCGAAACGTCTCCTTCCATCGTCAGTTTTTGCGAGATGAAAACCACCTCGTGGTTCGCTTGGTTCCACGGCACCTTCGAACCATGGTGATGAATGCACGGAAAGAAGGTCGCGAAGTCAACGTGGCCATCGTCAATGCTCCTGACCCCGTGGTCCTGCTGGCGGCTGCTATGTCGTTCAACGACAACATCGATGAGTTGACCATCGCAGCTGCGCTTCACGAGAAATTGTACGGCACACCGCTTAACCTCGTGGAAGTGCCCAACGGCGTCCACGTTCCCGCCGATGCAGAATACGTCTGGTGGGGGCGAATCACCCTTGAGGACGACGATGAGGGGCCCTATGTCGACATCACGGGAACCGTGGACGATGTACGGCAAGAACCTGTGATTTCCATCGATGGTCTCACCCACCGCAACGAACCCATCTTCCACGCCTTGATTCCTGGTGAGGCCGAACACAAAACCCTGATGGGTCTTCCTCGAGCGCCGACCATCAAGGCGGCGGTGAACGAGGTCGTTGAGTGCCTTGATGTCCACATGACCGAGGGTGGTTGTGGATGGCTGGGTGCCGTGTTGAAAATTCGAAAAGCCGAGGCCAACGACGGCATGAAGGCCATCCAAGCAGCGTTTGACGGCCACAAGAGCATGAAGATCGTCACCGTCGTGGACGAAGACATCGACATCACCGACCCCGTGCGCGTGGAGTGGGCCATGATGACCCGTTGGCAACCCGACAAGGACACGCTGATTTTGAGTGACCAACGAGGAAGTTCACTCGATCCGTCCCGCTACAACGACGGGAAAACATCGAAAATCGGTTATGATGCAACCATTGATTTTGGGGTTGACAAATCCGGATTTATGTCCGTGCAGTGAGGGAGAACCATGACAGAAAGCCAAGATCTCCTGCAACATCCACGCAGGAACTTGGGAAACAGGTACCGCTCAACCGCACAAAAGTTCGCCAATCTCGCCAAAGCCGATCCGGAACGGGCCAAAGAAAACATGGATTGGGCCGAGCAAAATGCACGTCAAGCCATCCTTCACGATTTCACGGATGAACGAAACTGGCGCTACCTCGCTGAACTCAAAACTCTGAACCATGATTCTGGTGGCCTTCAAGCGGTCTTGGAGGACGTGTTTGTCGTGCTGGGGCGCGACCCCGAGAACCTTGACCAACTCGTCAACATCGACTACCTCATGGTGGGAAGAGAACTGCTTGAGGCGGCGTTTGCCAGAGACCCGCTCGACCCCGACGCATGGTGGGATGCGATGGTTGCCGATGAAACGGAGGCAGGGCTTGAAGAATTTTCAACGAGGTGCCGTCGCTTGGATTTTCGCGACCAACGAGCCAACATCGTGTTTGGTCGACGCCTTGAACGGATTCGCAAAGCGGGTCACGAAGACGTCTTCATCGACCTTGCGAGGCATTTGTTGGCGCACCGACCCATCAACCACGAATTGTGGTTGGAAATGGGAAGATTGCACGAACGTCGTCGGGAAATGGATGAAGCGTGGTCGTGTTACGACCAAGTTCAGCAATTACGACCCCATCTCAAGGAGCGTGACCGCTTCCTCCAGCGCCTCAAAGGTGACATGGATGGTGAGCAAAAGCAGCCGTGGTCTGGGCCTTCGGTTGAACATCGTTCGGCCTTCCTTGAAGGCATGCGATCACTCACGGAAAGAATCTCCGCGCCGACACCCGCCCCAGCCTCGATCGAAGCCGAAGAAGATGTCATTCAACGCCATCCCGACGAACATCAACTGGAAGCCTTGATCGAACAAGGCGACGTGCAGTCGGCGTTCTTCCTCGCACGCCGGTTGCTGGCCGCAGGTGAAGATTGGGCTGAGCCTTGGCTTGCGCGAATTCAAGCCGTCATGGAGTGATTCCATGGTATCTTCCGATCCCAGGTTTGTCTTGGCGTGGGTCACCCGTGAAGGGGAGCGTTGTACAACAATGGGAGAAGGTGGAAGCGTGCTGTTTGTTGAGCATCCTGAGCGGGGTTGGGAAATCCCAGGTGGCCACTTGGAGGCAGGAGAACATCCTGAGGAAGCCCTCCATCGTGAGCTTCTCGAGGAAACGGGATTGACAGGAACCCTCGTTTCTTGGAACAAAACCTACTACCCAGAAGGGTGGGTTGCTCATGTCGTGGTGCCAGCTGAACACAGCCCTGCATGGACCGTCGATGACGAGAACGTTCATGCCGTTCGCTGGTGGGACACCGTGCCACCGGTCAAAGCATGGACGGTTGAGGAATTTGAGGAACTGGCCGTCATCTTTTCTGATTGAACGCCAGCACGCCGCCGCCAACGCCCTTACAGCATGGTCAGTTCGCTCAACCGCTTGCCCCAGGCTGCCGTTTCTTCGGGTGTTGAAGCACAGGCTTGTGCCACCGCTGCCAACATGGGATCTTCAACGGCCTCAGGCGAAGCCATCAATTCGGCAAAATGCTCCATGTTTTCGAGTCGGTGGGCAAGGGTAAGCATGGCACGAACCGCCGGGCGTTCAGGGCCGCCCCATCCCTTCTCAAGGTGCTTCACGCACCATTCAAACACCCCGTGAATGTCATCGGGATGGACGGTGAGCACAGGTGGCTCTTGCTCGAGATCAAGTGGCTGTGCTCCCTCAACCTGAACGTGCATCGGCTTTGCGTCCTCAGATTGATGGCCGATGGCCAAATCAAGAAACATCGACCCGGCCTCGATGGCCATCTGGTGCTGGGCGGCCATGATCGCGTGTTTGTGGGCGTTCCAAGCGTGTCGGCCTGCATCAAAAACATGGCCCAAACCGTGGCGAATCCGACTGGCTCCGAGTCGAGAGATCGCAATGGTTTCGTGGGCGTGTCCTGCGCTTCTTGAGATATCACCGTACACTTGGAGCGCCATCAACGCCTCGCCTTGTGCCATGTGGAAGGCTGCTTTGTTCAGCAGCGAAAGGTCGTGATCTCGGCTTGCCTTCGCAACCGATTTGAGACGAGTTTCAGCCCAGGTCAAATCCTCTTCAGCACCCTCAGCGTCACCCGCTTCAAAGCGAACCAAGCCGCGTTCCATGCGCAAGCGACCTTCCAGAGCCAGGTCCCGTGTTTCCGGTGTACGCACCACGGCAAGTGCCGATTCAATGGCTTCTCCGAGGTGGGTATCACCCAGCCATCGCCGTCGAATCAACCCGAGAACGGCGTGCTCTCCAGGACTCAAATGAGGCTCCATCGCATCGAGGAGTTCAGGTGCATCCATGAACAAGGCTGCTTCGGCCAAGGAAAGCCAAGAAGGCCACTCCAATTCATCCTTCCACACTACAAGCGTGTCTGAATCAACGGGCCCCTCTGTCCGCCAGCGTGAAACGAAGGTGCCGGGTCCTTTCGGGGGCTCGATGACGGTCATGAATTCACCTCATTCCTTGCCGTTCGGGCAACAGCATCGATAAAGGCGGTTTCGGCAGCGATCGGATGGGCATCACCGGACCAACCCGCAGCCCCGTCGTGGCCACCACCCTCACCCCCAATGGACTGGGCCACTTCCTCCATGAGATGACCCATGTGCAATCCTGCAAGCACGCTGGAACGTGGAGCACGAACGGTGAGGCGAGTGGAACCATTTCTCGAACGTGTCACCACGACCGCATCGGCTCCCAGGCCATTGAGGATGGACGCAACCCGCCCTTCGAGCGTTCCGGCCGTGGTCCTGAGAATCGTCCATGGTCCTGCTTCCGTGGTTTCCGCTCGCTGAAGGCCTCTCAAAATGGCTCCACGGTCGCTGGGTGTGGTCGGTGCATCTTCCATCTCCTGGATGAACGCCTGATAGTCCAAACCGCTTCGTTCAATCAAACGGGCAGCCGTGTTGAACGAACGACCATTGGCATGACGAAACCGAGCGGTGTCGGTCACGAGTCCTGCGAGAAGAAATTCACACACGGGTAAACTGAGGGCTGAACGTGCATGTTGTTCAAGATAGGCAGCCACCACCTCGGTCGTGGAGCGAGTGTCCCACTTCAACCCAAGATCATCCTCGCCCAATTCCCAAGCATCGGTGGCATGATGGTCAATCACACACAACGGTACGCTGGGCAGGGATAAACCGGTCTGGTCGGGTGCTGCTGCATCAACGACCACCACAGCAGCCAGTTGTTTGGGCCACGACGTGTGCCCATCCTCCAAGATTCGAAACGGCGCCTGGTGCTTGGCGACATACCGTGCCGCCACCCGGCCGATGTGGAGACCACAAGCCAGCATATTGGGATGGGTTGCAGCGAGCGCAATAGCTGAACCGACGGTGTCCATGTCCCCGTTTTTTCCGGTGACGACGGCGACGGGACCCTTGCCCGTGTGGTTGGTCAACCAAGCATGGAGCCGCTGAAGGTCATCCTCCATGGCGTTGATGCGTGCGCTCATTCCTGCGCACCCTGCAATGATTGTTTCAGCTCGTCGTAGGTCTTGATCAGCTGCTGTTCACGTTCTGTGAACCGTTCGAGGTGAACCTTGAGCGATGCCAAAGTTTCGTTGAGATCTGCAAGAAGTGCTGCACGATCGGCCACTTCGATGAGCACACCGCCCATTTGTCGGTGGAGGGCCAACCCGTCGGGTTGAGATTCAACAGCAGCAATGGTGCCCTCAAGTTCCTGAACTTGAGCACGGACGCTGCTCACTTGCTGACGCGCCGATTGGACTTCTGCGACGACGAGTTGGAGTTGGTCGAGTTGTGCCATGGGCTCACCGGTGCGAAGACGAGGCCCGAGGTTCAAGAATGCTTTCCGAAGACCTGCAGGACGGAGTCGGTAGCGATGAGACCCCGGAGGCGGGTGTTCCACATGGCTCGCAGGTCTTTGCAGGCCGCTTCGTTGAGTTCAATCGTGAACGACTGTTCATCCTGCCAGGTTGTCTCACAATCCGTCGCCAAGCATGCTGCGAGGGCCTTGGTATCGGTCAAACTCCGGGATTGAACCTGAAGCGTCAGCGCCCACATCGGCAACACCGAGATGGGTTCACTCTTCTTCTTCGAGCGTTGGGCGGTTCGCCAATTCTCGCTCGTAGTTCATGGCAGCCTCTTGTGCGATGAACGCCATGTCAGCGGTGGTAGCACCGTCAACGGAACGACGAAGAATGCGGTTGTTGGCGTCGGACGCTCGAGTAAACGGTTCCCATGCGCCACCGGCAAAGGTGTGGCCGCACTTCTTGCACGACCAAATGCCGACGGATTGTCGCTCGACCTTTTGGTACTGGCAAACGGGGCAGGTGTACTTGCGGGATCGCTTGGCCATGGCCGAGCCGGCGTTTCGGCGGACGGACACACCGTAGCGTGCTCCGAATCGTGCGGTGGCGCCTGCTTTCTGGGTTCGCTTTGCCAATCAGTTCCCCTCCTTTTCTGCTACAAGTTCTCGAAGTTCCACGCATCGCTTTTGTGCCACATCGAAGATCTCGGCAAACTCGGCGGGAGTGAACACCCCTTTTAGCCCCTTCTGTAGGGAGTGGAGGTGCCCCTCATCACCGAGAGTGATGTGGATGCGCTCGTCGCCTCCCAACTCTTCTTGCTCGTTGGCGTCAAGAACGAATCGGCCGCCGACCCGTGTGAATGATGCCATGATGGGGGTGCCGTTCACCTGCAAGGTGTGGTCTTCACCGACGTCAAAGCGCTCAGCGGGCACCACAGCAGTTCGTAGAGCTGCGATGGCTGCCAAGCCGCAGGCGTCGAAGATGTTGCCTTGGTCGGAGAGGACGTGAATGTCGATCATGACGCCCCAGACCTTCTCGCCGGGAACAATGCAGAGACTTTCCATGTCGATACAACCTGACTCACGAATTCCGCGGTCAACCACACGGCTGAGTTCAATCGATTCGGGAGATGGAGGACCGGGTTCGTACTTTCGGCCGGCCACGGGACGGAGTTCCGCACCGCACATCAAGGAACCTTGCGTGGGTCGGTCGGGCCATGGCGTTCGGAGTTCGAACTTTACACCGGCGTAGACGACCGTTCCACCGATGACGACCTTGGCGGAGCCTTCGGCGTTGTAGAGACAGTCGGTTTCGAGCGAAACGTCTCGGGAGTCCCAGCGACCACGACCGTCAATGCGTTGGTTTTCCTCGGCGAGGCGGGCGAGTTCTTGACGAAGCAAGGAAGGAACGAGTTCGACCATCAGGCCTCACCTCCTTCGTAGCGTCGCTGAAGAGCATCGACCATGATGTCGTGAATCTCTCGGGCCGCTTTGAAGTTGTACTCCATCGCAAGTTCGTACTCTGCGGGAGACAAATCGCCGTCCATTTGCAAGAAGGCAATCTCACCGGTATTGGGCAAGATGCCAACAGGCAAATCGGCTTGACCGTAGTTGTCCTCGGCCTTATCGAGGTCGAGAACCACGGTGTCTTCGATCTTCCCGGAGGCCACGCCCACAATCATGTCTCGCATCGGGATACCCGCATCGGCCAGAGCCACAGCAGCTGCCGTGATACCGGCGCAGCGAGTACCTGCTTCGGCAGCGAGAATCTCAATCTCAACACGAATCTTCGAACGTGGGTAGCGCTCAACGAGCACCACGGATTCGAGGGCTTCGGCCGTGACCTTCGAAATCTCTCGGGAGCGGCGGTTAAATCCAGGTCGAATTCGGTCGGAGGTTGAGAACGGGGCCATGTTGTAACGGACGTCGATGACCGCTCGGTCTTGGCGCTGAATCTTGCGAGGGTGAGCCTCCATAGGCCCGTAGACAGCAGCGACCGCAACGTTCAGCCCGTGGGTCACCATGGCTGAACCGTCAGCTGCTGGCAACACACCGGCTTCAATGCTCACCGGTCGCATTTCGTCCACTTTTCGTCCATCAAGACGACTGCCGTCGTCGTTGAGCAATTGTACATCTCCATATCCACCCATCAAGCATCACCTTTCGTTTTGTTTTCCATTTCACTAAGAATTGTTTCAAAGGCCGTCGTATGACCTTCACGGACCAAGCGATGGAGCGCTGAGCGTGCCCCTGAAGTCCCTTCAGAAGAACCGTCAATCCACACACGGCCGTTTTCACCGACCATGATCCGACAGTCGAATGCATCACGCATGCGCTGGAGCAGCGAATTGTTCTCGCCTCGCACACGGTCAATGTGCTGCACAGGAATGGATTCAACCGCTCCTTGGTTGAGTCGTCGCAGGCCAACGCCTTTCATGGTCAGCACCACGTTGTGGCACTCATCAACCTCTTGGACACGGGCAAGAACAACGTCGCCAACGTCCATGTGTTGACGGGCTGCTCCAAACTCCACTTTCCAGGGAGCAAGGGACATGGGGAGCAAGCCTTGGAACGAACCGTTGATGTTCATGAACCACAAGTTGTTGCGCACCTCGGCCACAATGCCGACGACCAAGTCACCGGAACGGGGCATGTAGGCGGCGTTGATGGGGTCGACCGACACCGTGTTGTTTCGTTCTCGCAGCCACCCCAGTTGAGTAGCCACGAAGGTATCTTCAGCAGCGATGATTCCGCTGCCTGCTCGCTTCCCGGTGGATGGCCCAACGGCCATTCCCGGGGTCACTAGGCGCTGCTCGGCGCCGACTTGACCTTGGGACATTCTTTTCTCTCCGTTGGCGGCCACTCGCCAACCCATGATAAAGGCCACCCTAAGCCCACGGCGCTCAGGAACCGAGTTCTTTCACTTCTGCATCGGAGCTTCGGCGCATGACTTGCCCGATGATTTCGCCTTTCATGCCAGCGGGGCACTCAATAACGCAAGCCCAAGAACCGTCCTCAAGCCATCCCTCTTTTTGCTGATGGGAACGCAAAAGTTGAGACACGGAACCGTAGGCAGAGCCAGGGACTTTGAACGCTAATCTCACGGTTTCAAAGGACAGCGGGATCAGTGGTTTGAGTTTGGCAATGGCGTCCTTCACCTGTTCCTCGAGTCGCTTGAACGGGTCGACCGAGTAGCGCGACTCTTCCAATGCCAACTCAATTCGAGTCTTGGGATGCGGGGACTTGGTTTTCGGGTCGACCGCCGCCGAATGGATGCGATGGATGATTTGCTGGCGCATGTTCTCAACCATCTGTTTCCGTTGGGCGGTGGTCAGTTGAATGGAACCTTTCTCAAGGATGGTGGCGGTGATGACTTCAATGTCTTGCGTGCCGAACACCTTGTCGATGGCGTCCTCGGTCGGACGCTCACCACCACGTGCATCGTGAAAGACCTCATCCATGGCCAGGAAATCGTTGATGTTCACCGATTCAGGGTCCTCTTTGAAGGCTTCAACCATGGATGGGTCGACCAGCACTTCGTAGCGCTTCCCGCCTTTTTCCAAACGGGCGAGAACGGCATCGTCGAGACTGACCATGGTATCACTCATTCGCTCCAAGCACGGGGCGACGCTTCAACCTACCTCTTCAGTCTTCCAGAGGCTTGAGGCGGTCAATTTGTTTGTTGACTTCGCCACGGTCAAGAACACGGTAACCGTTGGAATCAACAACGGTGACCTCGACAGCCTCACGGTTCAATTCTGCATCGTTGGCCGAACGGAGCGCCTCAAGGCCGAGTTTCATGGCGGCGTTCAAGGTCATGTTCTCCTTCCAGTTGTCTTCAAAGAATTCAATCACGGTGTTGCGGCCGCTTCCGATAGCACCGGCATGGTACGATTGGTAGGCCCCGGACGGGTCGGTTTCGTACAGATGAATGCCGTTGTCGTCCACGCCACCGATAAGAAGGGCAGTGCCGAACGGGCGAGAACCACCGTACTGGGTGAAGGATTGCTTGAAATCGCAAATTTTCTTCACAAGGACGTCAACAGGCACGGTGGCACCGTAAGTGATGCGGTTGATTTGGGCCTCAACACGAGCCCGGGCGACGAGTTGACGAGCATCCGCAACAAGTCCAGAAGTAGCGATGCCGATGTGCCCGTCGATCTTGAACATCTTCTCAATGGATTCTGGGATGATGAGGCGGCTGATGATGCGCTTGTCGCAGACCAACACCACACCGTCCTTGAACTTCAAAGCGGCCGTGGTCGTACCTCGCTTGACGGATTCGCGAGCGTATTCAACCTGAAACAGTCGTCCGTCTGGGCTAAACGTTGTGATGCCGTGATCGTATCCTCTTCCACTTGGTTGCATGTAATGACCTCAGTTTCTTGCTCCGGTTGACACTTTATGAGGATGCGGGTTGAATGGCATGAGCGTCGACCGGACCATTTCCACCTCAACGCCGTCCCGTATCAACCCTACGAGGGCAACATGCTCATCAAGGGAGAGAACGTGAGCGATTCATGCGAGTCGCAGTGCTGTCTTCGGGCGGGAAAGACTCCGCTGCAGCATGGTGGTGGGCACGCTGCAAAGGTTGGACGGTGGATTGCCTCGTCACGGTCACCATCACCGGTGATGATTCACCCATGTTTCAGATACCGAGCACCCACTTGGTGGAGCGCCAAGCCGCCCTTGCCGACGTACCATGGGTCGAAGTTCGCACCAACGGCGAAGTGCCCGATGACCTTGTTGCCCTTGCCGAAGCCCTCCGAGGGCGAGCGATTGACGGCTTCGTATCCGGAGCCCTCCGTTCCGATTATCAGAAATCAAGGCTCGAGCGCATGGCAGAGGAACTGGGAATCGTGAGTTGGACGCCCCTTTGGCACCAATCGGGACATGAGCATCTCAGGGGGATGATTGAACACGGCTTTGAAATCATGATCACCGGCGTTTCAGCTGAGGGTTTAACCGAGGCGTGGTTAGGCCGTATCTTGACCAAAGAATCGTTCGAGGAACTTGCAGCGCTGGCAAGCAAGCATCGATTCCACGTGGAAGGCGAAGGTGGGGAATACGAAACACTCGTCGTTGGAGGACCCCACATGGACCAGCGACTCTCGGTGGAAGGCACCGTCCATTGGGACGGAGTTCGAGGGCATTACGCCATTCACTGAATGGCTTGCCGTGCGAGCACGACGCACTCGTCGACAATTTCACCTGCGACACCCACGTGATTCATGGGATCAAACATGGCCTCGAGTTCTTCAGCCGAAAAGGCGGCCGAGATGGCAGGCGTACGACTGCAAACATCAATCAGTTCCTCACCCTTCGCAAGGGCCGTGAAGGAAGCTTCTCGAAGAACTTCGTGGGCTTCATCGCGAGGCACGCCGTGGTCGACCAGTTCAATCATGACTTTCTCGGCCATGACGAGTCCCTTCTGAGCGTGAATGTTCGCCAAGCACCGGTCTTTGTCGACCCACATGTTGGTGAGAACATCAGCGGTTTTGGCCATCACGTCTTCGGCAAGCGCCGAGGCGTGGGAAAGCGTGAAGCGTTCGCTGCTGGAGTTGGCGAGGTCTCGCTCGTGCCAGAGCAACGCGTTTTCGTAGGTTGGGATGATGAACGACCGCACAATGCGAGCAAGCCCGGAGGCGTTCTCCGACTTGATGGGGTTCTTCTTGTGGGCCATGGTTGAGGACCCCACTTGCTTCTTGACGTCAAACCCTTCACCGGCCTCAGCCAGTTCAGAACGCTGCAGGTTTCGAATTTCTTGAAGCACCTTTTCACAGGTGGTCGCGACGTTCGCCAGCCACGACATGTACTCCACGTAGCGATCTCGGCCTACGACTTGGGTGGTCGCCAACGGAACACCAAGACCGAGGTGAGTCATGATGAGGCGTTGAAGTTCACGTGCGTGCTCACCTTGTGCTGCTCCCGTTCCAACCGCCCCGAGGAACTTGCCCACGGCCACACGCGGTGCAGCCTCGTCGAGTCGAATGAGTTGGCGGCGAAGTTCGTCAAGCCAAACCGCAGCCTTGAGTCCGAACGTGATGGGGACTGCAGCCTGACCGTGCGTTCGGCCGAGCATCACCGTGTCTCGCTCACGCTCGGCCACATCAGCACAAACAGCGATCAGGTGACAGAGTTGCTTGCGCAGCAGGACGATGCTGTCGCGCAGCTGGAGGCCGACGGCTGTGTCAACGATATCGTTGGAGGTCGCGCCGAGATGAATGCACCAGCCGGCCTCACCAGCCGCCTCAGCCATGGCCTTGGTCAAGGCCATGATGTCGTGTCGAGTTTCGGCTTCAATTTCGCTGACGCGTTCTTTGGTGACGGATTCAGGGTTCGCAATCGCAGCCACGGCATTGTAGTCTTCTTCCGTCACACGACCGAGTTGCCAGTGCGCCCAAATCAGGGCACGTTCCACTTCCAGTTGGCGCTCGTGTCGCCCGAGCTCGGACCAAATACGTTTGAAATCCTCACAACCGTACCGATAATCAAGTGGACAAAAGGCCATGCTCTAAGGCATACGGCTCGCTTCATCAACCTTCCCACTCATGTTCATGAGGGCGGGTTTTGAGGTGTGCCGGCATCTTCACTGAGCGCATCCACCGGCGCCATCACGTTACGTATCAACACAATGGCAAAAATGGACGAAACGCCGAACGAGAGGCCGACCCATGACGACATGTTGTACCACATCAGCGCAACACCACCCAGCGAGGCATAGGAGACCACCTGGCACAGGGCAGATGCAAGGTCGAGTTTCCGCATTCGTTCCGGTGGGAGTTGTGGTTCGTGTTCGAGGACAAAGGTATAGATCAGGAAATAGATGGCCTGAAACGGCAAAGCCGCTGCAATGATGGCGAGCGCAAGTTCACGAACATTGTCCGGTGATTTGGCCTGCTCAATCCCCTGAAAGAGTAGCAGCGCCGTGTTGGTTCCGAGCAACGCCGCCATGATGGTCCATCGTTTGTCTTGTGAAGAGGTTCTGCTCTCAACATTGACCGAACCATCACTCATGAGGTGCAGAGTTGCTGACGGAGTGTTTGATGTTTCCCGTCCTTCTTTGGCCAAGAATACGAATTCAGCCAAGGAGGCGAATCACCGTGCCGGTGATGGCAGCCACGATCAAAAGAAGCACCATCATGGCAACGGGTCCATACTGATTTTTGTCATCAAGCGCGGTGCCAAAGAGGCCGTCTCGGGTGATGGCTTCGGCAAAACTTCCAGCTTCCTCAAACTGTGGAGGCTCCCTTCGCGGGATGCGCTCGCCCTCTCGGACTTCGCCACTCATGCCACTACGAGCAGGATGAGGGTCATAGCCCTTGCGAAGGTGGGGATGCCGCAACCCTCATTCACTGATGCCATTATCTCCCACCCATGGAGCGGTATGACTTCGGTTTGGCAGGTGAACGGATTCACCTTGCGATTGAGGGTAGCACAGGTGGGACATCACTCGGTCTTCATCTTGCAGCTGACGTGATCAACAGCGGCCAGCGTGTCCTGTGGGCTTCGGTTGAAATGCCAGACCCCGCGCGGTTTTCCCAACTTTTTCAACATCTTTCCCTGGTCGAGAGCTCACGATTTCACGCCATGAACTTTGGAGGACGTTTTGACCGAGCCATCGATGCACTCCTCGAGGCAGCCACGTCCTTGCCCAGTGTGGGCTTGGTCGTGATGGACGACTGGTGCCCAGGAAGTGGCCGAATTCCATCGGACCGACTCGAACACATTCAGCGTGTCGCCGATGAATGCCCCGAACACATCACCGTCCTCCTGATTTCGAAGGGAAGCGTGGATGCCAGCGGAGCCTCCGATGACCCCATCGTTGCCAGGGGTGCCGAGGCCATGGTTGGAAAAGGCTTCACCGTTTGGCGAATGTGGCGTGGAAAAAACGGCCCCCAACGCGTGCTTGACCGAGCAGGTGACCGTGTATCGCTGACCATCGAGGATTCAGGCTTCATCGGCTGAACCTTCGTCCTCGCCGAGGAGTTTGGCCATTTCTTCAAGCGCATCCTCGTCCGGTTCGTCAAATTGCTGTGGGTTTCGTGCTCCACCATCGAGTTCGTCGTCGCCAGCAACTTTCGGCGCATTGGAAGCCAACATGGCCGACCGGTTTGACTTGGCTCGCTGCGTGATGAACCACACCATTCCAAGCAAGGTGAGCCCTGCAACAGCATAGGCGAGGTTCATCTGCGTCTCCGGCTCCATGCCGGTGTCTTGTGATGCGTTGTTCTTCATCGTTTTGCAGATTGGCCCATGCTCAGTGGGATTCATCCCACGCCAATGGACGGGCGAGATGACGCCGGGCGCTGGCTGGAGGTTCGACCCAGGATGCGTAGGGCGGATGGACCTCAACATCAACCCAAGCGTCCTCCGAGCGAAGCTTGCACTTCGGACAACGAAGCCCCTGATTTGTGCCCATGCTCTTCAGGCGAACATCACATTCGGGGCAACAGGGTCGCTGGCGGGCCCGAGGTACCCATGTCTCGACTTTCAGTCGTTCCGCATGAACCAGACCGTCGGCATCCGTGAGGCCTGCGACTGAGATTTCATCACCAGGCATAAGCCAGCGAGCAAGAGCGTTGATCGGACCCCCTTCGGCGTAGGCACGGACCGAGACATCCCCGCACAGCACCGTAGCGTGTTTACGGGTCGGATGAACCTCAACCCGTTCAACCGTTAAGGTCAATTCAGGACCCAAATGGTCGCCGCTGGCTTGATTGGTCTGAAACACTCGCCATCGGTCCACCTGTTCGGTTCCACTGCCCTCGAGCAAACGTTGGCAACCACGTTCGGCTGTTTCACGCGAGGTCGCTCGCAGACCAAACAACACAGGCGATTTTCCCCGAGGCGCAATGAGGCTTGTCCCCTTACGAGGGTCTCGGGACAGGAAGGTATCGGGCCACGCATCCACCACATCAAGGGAGGCATCATCCACATGGCGGGGACGATGGTCTTCACCCTCGAGCCGCCAGGCAATGGCTTCCCACGTGAAGTCCAAAGCGGGCCACGCTACGGCCGCTGTCGCTCCGATTCGCCCATGACCTCCCCAAGCCCGGGCGGGTTCAGGGAGGCTGTCGATGGAAACGTGGGACCGTACCGCATCAAAGTACACCGACGGTGGGGGTGGCAGGTCAAACCAAACCATCCCGGGACTGGCAGGAAACTGATCACGGTCGGAAACCAGCGAAGACTCCATGCTCCCACGAAGCGGTGCGAGATGTTCGGTCCACCAGGCGTCCAAATGACCGAGCAGGCCATCGACGTCGTTTGTATGAATCTCGACCGCAAGGGCTGCATTTCCACGCGTTCGCCGCTGTGCAAACGGCCAGAGCCTCACGAGTCGAGGAACCCCCGTGGATGCACCGACCGGCAGATGGCGAAGCAAGGTGTCGAACACCTCGGTGGTACACCCGCCTGCCAACGAGTCCGTATCGTCGAGTCCCAACCACCCCATGCCATCACCTAAGGTTGGAACCCATCACCCGGGTCGTCCTCGTCAATCAAACGCAAGCCCACAGCCTGCAAACCAACGGCGGCATGAACACGAAAGAGCCGAGCACCAAATGCCCATCCGGCACCCATGTCAGACCGTCGATCACCAACCATGAGGTCCAAAGGATGAGGAGCCGAAGGGGAAGCTCCCCACCAGTCAACTTCGGGATGTTCAATGGGGCAAAGAACAGGGCGCCAATCAACATCAGATGCGGATTCTTCTCGCAGAAGACGATGACCCAAAAAGAGCATGCCCGGCGATGGTTTTCGACAGGGACAGCGGTCTTCAAAACGATGTGGGCATGTCAAAAACAGGTCGATATGCGCCATGGTATCCTCCGAAAGAAGCAAGGCTTGCACGGCTTCGTGGATGGACTGCAAGGTATCAGGCCCCCATAGACCCCGTGAAATTGGCGATTGGTTGGTGACCACACACACGAGGTAGCCTGCTCGGTTGAGGTCACCAATCACCTTGGCTGCCCCATCGAGCAAATGGACTTCCTCCGGTCCGTTGACGTACCCCGGCTTGCCCTTGTTGATGACGCCGTCCCTGTCCAAGAACGCAATGGGCATGCGGTCATGCACACCCTCCCGTGGCGGCCCGGTCCGCTGGACGTAAGGCCCCTCCATGCAGCGGGGTTGTCAACCCAACTCATGGCCTTTGTTGCGTTGAACAGGTTGATACCCCCGGGCCTTCTGGGTGGGAGCGTGCTCGTTGAGAAGGAGACAGCCACCCTGCTGGGAGCCATCGGCATGTTGTTGCTGGCTGCCTCGTGGTGGTGGAAGGCACGTGATGTTCTCCGCCTCACCCAACTTGGCTGGGTCCTCGTCGGGTTTTACTTTTTCACGCAAGCCTGGACCTACATGGACCATGACGACCCCATCCTGACAGTCATGGCTGCAATGACGCTGCCGTTGAGCTGTTGGGCCGCATGGTGGGAAGGACAGGCTGAGGGGCGAAAAAAAGAGGCCATTGTGTGGGCCAGGGGGACGGTGGCATTTGCTGGAGGACCCTACCTGCTGATCGCTTACGTGCCCTACCTCAGCGTCCTCGCCATTTGGTTCGTGGCGTCGCAGTCAGCCATGTTCCTTGGCTTCGCAACGGGAACAGACATCCAAATCGGTACCACCTGGGTCAACGACACCAGCGGACGGGTTGCCTGGGAGGATTGGGATGGAAACCGATGGTTTGCAACCGATTTCACCGGCGAATACGCCTTCCAATCCGAACTTCTGCTCGCCAACGGTGAAGCCATTGGCATAAATTTCGTTCTCGCCTGCACGGCCATCCAATCGATGGTGCTCTTCATCGGAGCCATCGCCGTCTTGGACCTCTCATGGAAAAAGCGAGCACGAGCCTTGCTGCTGATTCTGCCCACCATCCACGTGCTCAACCTGTTCCGAAATGCAGGTCTGATTTGGATGCACATGACCTACACGGAATGGACATTTTGGGGCTTGAGTGTCTTTGAATTTGGCCACAGTTATGTCGCACGTTTCGTGAGTTTGTTTGCCATGTTTTTGCTGGCGCTGATCATGTTTGAGATGCTGCCGAGCATGCACAGAAACATCCTGGCCTTGACGGGCACAGAACCCAAAAAACGGCGTTAGACAATGCAGACGCCGGGAGTCGAACCCGGGTGGAGAGGTTGGGAACCTCCCATCATAACCACTAGATCACGTCTGCGACAACATCGCTAACCCATCTGAATTCATGAGACCTGTGGTGAGAAAGGATGATGATGGTCAGGCGAGACCTGCCCTCATGCACCCCGCTCTCGCCCCCTACACCTTTGCGAGGGGCGGCATCACCGTTCGAAATCGGACGGTGCTCGCGGCGATGACCAACAAACAAAGCCACGCCGACGGCACCGTCTCAGCGGATGAAATCAACTGGCTTGAAGCCAGAAGCATCGGTGGATTTGGCATCATCACCACCGCTGCCACCCACGTACTGGAGCACGGACAAGGCTGGGAGGGTGAATTCGGGACCTGGTCCGACCATCACATCGATGGGTTGGCAGCCATGGCCAACGCCATCACCCGACACGGTGCCATCGGTCTCGCCCAGTTGTTTCACGGCGGTATGCGGGCGCCTGAGGCCTTGACGGGGTTGCAACCAAGGTCGGCCTCCGTCAACGAATTGGGACGCGACCTCGGTACGAGTCGAGCGATGAGCGAGCAGGATGTCCGAGAGGTGATCGATGGATTTGGAGCAGCGGCACGGCGTTGTGAGCTAGCCGGATTTCAAGGGGTTGAACTCCACGGAGCCCATGGCTACCTTATCGCTCAATTTCTCGGTGCAGGAACAAACCGCAGGACCGATGCATGGGGCGGTTCTCAACAAAAGCGAACGCAACTCCTCGCTGAAATCATATCGGAAGTCCGACGACAAACGGGTCCGAACTTCCTGGTTGGTGTGCGTCTATCCCCTGAACTCAAGGCCTGCGGCATGAACCTGGAGGATTCCCTCGAAACACTCCGTCTATGCTCATCCATGGAGCTCGATTTCATTCATGTCTCGTGCTGGGACATTCAAGCCATGGGCGTTCATCAAGGACAGGAAATGCACTACACCACGGTGTTTCGAGAGAACCTTCCCGAGCATCTCCCTCTCATCACCACCGGCGGTGTGTGGAGCGCCGAGGAAGCAGGAATGGCGGTGGAACAAGGTGGCGATTTCATCGGTGTAGGGCGAGCGGGGATCGGCCATCCTGACTGGCCGCACTACCTCGCCAATGACGTCCCCGAGCCGTTGCGCCCACCGTTTAGCTTCAACCATTTGGAAACGGCTGCCTTGAGTCCTACCTTCATCGACTACATGCGTCGTTGGGACGGCTTTGTTGAGGATTGAGCGCCCCTGCCGCGATTCGAACGCGGGTTCCTGGCTCCGGAGGCCGGGGTGATATCCACTACACTACAGGGGCACAACGCCCTCATGCTCCACCCGTATGATGTCTTCTGACCTCAAGGCTTTGGTTGCCACGGGCTCTCTGGCGTTGGCCGAATCCATATTTGGCTGCTGCCCGTTGGGAATTCGATGGTCTCAACACCGTCCAGCATCATGCCCATCAACTCTGGAGAGGGCGCCTGCATGGAGGGCGTCTCCAGCAGTGATTCAACCAAGTTGGTTGATTCGTTGGTCAACCCAGATGGTTCAAAGGAGGATTCAACAGCATACGATGTGTCTGGAAGTGCGACGGCTTCCTTTCGGTACAGGTTGTTGCTGTTCTCGCCATCGCCGAAAGCCGCCTCGCTCATGGCATCCTGTCCGTCCCACATCCCGTCTTCAGTTGGGGTGCGGGTGGTGCGAAGGAAACCAACCAGCAACCCAGCGAGAATGAGGAAGACCATGCCGGCTGAGGCGTAGATGATGTCGTTTGAGACGCTGGCCACAATGTCTGAGTTGTCGCCCACGCCGTCGCCGTCTGTGTCCTTGGTTTCGGTCGGATCTTCGGGGAAAGCATCCTGTTCGTCAGGCACACCGTCGCCATCACCGTCAAAAGCGTCAAACGTGGTTTCACACAACACCATCAACAGGTCAAGTTCCTCGTTGGAGAGGGCATCGTCCTTGTCCAAGCTGACGGATTTGAAATCGTAGATGTTGACCCAATCATGGTTGACCAAAACCGTGTAGGGGATCGAGTCGCCACCACCGCTCAGGTCATCAAAGGCATCGTTCAGTTCAACATCACAGGTGCAGAAAGCCTGGAGCACTTCTCGGTATTCCAGCGTCCCGTCGTCGTTGAGATCAATGTCTGAAACATCATCCTCTTCGACGTCGGCCTGCATCAATTCTCGACCATCAACAAGGCCGTCGCCGTTCACGTCTGCCTCGGTGAACGCATCCTCGGCACGCTCCTGGCAGGTCAGAACCTCACTCGGATCAACGGGCTCAATGGGCTCAATGGGGTCGACCGGGAAGTCGCTTTCATCCCAGCGGACGACGATTGAAATTTCCTCGGCGTCGGAAAGTCCTGTCATGGTGATGTCAAAGCGACCGTTCAACGGGAATTCCAAACTCACCTGGTGGTTCGTACCGTCTTTCCCGCTCGTCAATTCGACCTCTCGAGGTACGGTTTCAAAACCAAAGCCAGTGCCTGGCCGACCTCCACCGTCGGTGAACTCAATCTCGTATTGCATGCCTTCAATGGTGAGCATGATGTCGCCCGAACCACCGTAGGTTTCCAACCAGAACATGTTGCCAGGCTCTTCAAGGACGGCGTAGAAGTTGATGTCGCCTCCCTTTCCAACGGCGATGCCGTCAAGGGGTTCGTCGTCAAAGAGTTCGATGGGCGTGCCGTCGTAATCCCATACGTAGCGGTCGGCAAATTCGGCCACGATGTTCACACCTGTGAAGGCCGACTCCGAGGTGAGAAGAATGTACCACCAACCGGGCGTTGGGTCGTTGAAAGCGATGCGGTCGTTGGCGCCATCGGCTGTGGAGTGATGATCATACGTTCCGGAGGTGGGGGCTTGGTCAAGTCGCATGAACAAGGAGGCTTCGCCAGCACCGTCGTTGAGCTCGACGACCAAGCGCTCGGTG
>DAET01000008.1:0-1764 GCA_002497765.1 Euryarchaeota archaeon UBA486 | reverse complement strand
GGAACTTCGACCTTGAAGTATTGATTCAGGCCGTCGTAGCCGCTCAGCAAGCCGTACTCAACACCGGGTGTGAGCGTGATGGCGTCATCGGGATCCACGTTCTCCGGTGGATAAACGAAATCTGCCACGATGGTGAATCCACGGGCTTCTCGGAAACTGTAAGCCGTGATGTAGTACAGGCCTGGCTCAACATCGAAGAGGTGCACTTCTTCATCGTTACCAGGGCCGGTGGACCACGCTTCCATCTCCACAGTGGTTTCCTTCCCTTCGTTGCCGTCCTCTTCAAACCCGGGTTCACCCCACCAGAAATCCTCGGGCGTTGGTGGACTGTAGTAGGAAATACCAATGTTCACGTTGCCCCGGCCGCTGTAGGTTTTGATGCGCAAATCAGCCAGCGGTTCGGTGACGTTCACGTAGTAGTAATTCGCATTGAAGTCCCCGCTCGTGAAGGAATCCCAAGTGACTTCTTGATTGGTAACAGGAATGCTCTCCTTGAGTTCCGTCATGTCGTCAAGCGTAGGGGGTGGGTCTGCGATGTCAGCATCCAATTCGATGTAGAGATCCTCAACATCGCTGTGCAGCACCATCGTGAACCACATCACGCCCTCGGCAGGCCACGACCATGCTTCGTAGAGGAATCCGAACTCGCCAAAGGATTCGGTGTCGTGGTTCCACTCGTCAGGAATTTCATTCGATTGAGCGTAGACGGTGTATTCAGTCATCTCTTCGAAGTCCACATATTTGAGTGAGTAGGAATACCAGTAAAGCGACCGAGTGTATTCCTCAATTTCAACAAAGAACAGGAGGGTATCGCCCTCCCCTGCAAATTCCAGTTCAAAGCCATCACCGATGAACAACTCAACGGCTTGAGCAACAATGCTTCCGTCGGGCATGACCCAATCAGCACCTTCAATGAAGCCCGTTCGCTCATCGGAGGCATCGGCGGTTTGTCCGCCTTCACCCTCCGGGAAATCAAGATGGAGTCGCGTTTCCATGCTGCTCTCGTCCATTCCCGAACGAACCGTCATGTTGTCGAGGACACCCTCGAAATGATTGCAGTCACAACCTGCGCCCATCCGAGCGATGTAGAGTTCATCGCAAGCGAGTTCGTTCTCATAGCAATCGTTTGAGCCAAAATCACCAAGCGGAATGGAAGCATCTTCGTCGAGGACAACGCCTGCTTCCTCGCCGTTGATGAAGAAGGTGTAGCCCTCACCGGCAACGGCAAGGACTTGAATGAACGACCACGTGTCGACGGCCACCGTCCCGTTGGAGGTCGGATGGCGAGACAGGCTGTATTCAGATGCGAAGGCGACATGACCATCGTTGAGGTAAAGCCCCCAGCCGTAATCACCTTTCATCATGACGAATTGGTTTCCTTCGACACTGTACGGGTGAACCCACGCTGAGAGTTCAAGATGGGTTTGGTCGGTCATGTCCAAGGCGTTGTCGTGTTCAAACACGACATGGTCGCTTTGCCCGTCGAAGCGCAGGGCATAATCGGCACCCGGACCAAGTTCAACCACGCCGTAAACAGGGAAATACTGCGGGTCGTTTTCAAGATCGTTCCACAAGCCTGGGTCAATGTTTCCCATGTTGGTGCTGGCGATGTGAACAAAGTCTTCGTCACCGCCTTCCGAAGGTTGGTCCTCACCCCAAGCACGGTACAGGAACGGGGTTCCGTCATGCCAGCGGTACTGACCTTCCTCTGCGTGGTCTGAAAGTCCGGTCCACAGATGGCGGGATTGATTGTCCCACGAGGCG
>DAET01000004.1 GCA_002497765.1 Euryarchaeota archaeon UBA486 | reverse complement strand
GTAGCAACCGCCTTCGAAGTTGAACACACCGTTGGCGCCCCAGCCGTGTTCGTCGTCGCCGATGAGGGCGCGCTTCGGGTCGGCGGAAAGCGTGGTCTTCCCCGTGCCGGAGAGGCCGAAGAAGATGGCCGTGTTTTCACCGGTGGTGTTGGCTGAGCAGTGCATGGGGAGGATACCCTTCTTTGGCAGAATGAGGTTCATCACGGAGAAGATGGATTTCTTGATTTCACCAGCGTAGCGAGTACCGCCGATGATGACTTCTTTGGCGGCGTAGTTGACGATCACAAAGCACTGGGAGTTCAGACCGTCGCTCTCGGCATCGGCCTCAAAGTGCGGTGCGTGAAGAACGGTGAATTCCGGCTCATGCTTGGCCAGTTGTTCGGCGCCGGGTCGAATGAACATGTTGCGGGCGAAGGTGTTGTGCCAGGCGTTGTGGTTGACCACGCGGATGGGCAGGGCTTCCGAAAAGTCGGCGCCGCAGTACAAGTCCTGAACGAAGAGAGCGTCCTGCTGGGACAGGAAATCAACGACCTTGGCTCGCATGCGGGTGAAGGTGTCGAGGTCGGTGGAGACATTGACATCGCCCCAGTTGATGTCGTCAGAGACCGACGGTTCGTCGACGATGTATTTGTCGTTGGGAGAACGGCCGGTTCGCTCTCCGGTCTCGGTCACGAGCGCTCCATGTGCGCTCAGGAATCCTTCACCGCGCTCGACAGCGAGGTCGATGAGTGCTTTGGCTTCGAGGTTCCAATAGACGTCTCCGCTGGGGGAGATGCCGTGCGTTTCGAGGCTGCCGGAAGGGGTGCCGTGGGTGCCGCCCATGTCGGCCGTTTCCGCCGCCCCTCTTTGTCCCTTTTGGCTCGACAACAAGTGGCTGCCGTCGTTCCCGGAGCGTGCGAGTACAACCGCTTGCAGAAATTGAAAACCAACCAAAAATCGGGAACGATGGCGGCCTGAGGCGGACAACTTCATGTTCAGCAAGCCGTGGAGAAGGACATGGAAGGGGACGAGGGGGCCGAATCCACCACGCCTCCCACGGATGACGATGTCCTTCGAGAACAGTCGTTCAAGCGCCCGCAAGGCCTCAACCTTGACTCGTTCATGGTCGCCACATCGTCCTCCGATGATGTCGCTACCGATGATGGCCTACCCCGGGATGCCGGCCCGGAGAGCGAGGGGGCTGACGGCGCAACACTCGCCGTTGAACATCCGCACGAGGTCAACGATCCACACGAGGCGTTGGACCCCACCAGCCAAGCTGCCAACAAGGATGCTGCGGTGGGTGATGTCAAATCGCTCTTCACGATGGACGTGAGCAGAGAACGTCCTTTGGATTCCACCACGCAAATGGCCATCCACGGTGAACAAACGATTGGCAAAGGCTTGGCCGTCGCCATGGTGGTGGTTTGGACGGCCATCGGCGCACTGGTCGGAACGGTGCTCCCTCCGCTGCTGGGTGGATTGGGGCTGTTCGCCATGGCCATGATCGGGCTCTGGCTGGGTGAACGTTGGATTCGGCGCGACGCCATGCATTTGCTGGGCATCACGTGGGTCATCATTTCGATGAAACTCCTCTACGGCTTAGCCCTTGACGCCTGGCGTTGGGGGTGGTTGGACGGGTTCGGCGCTCCGGAAAGCCAAGTGCTCGGTGGCTTGATGTTGGCGTTGGTCGGCATGAACGTGGCGCTGGCCTTCCGCCACGACGAGGACGCTATCGCCGCGCAATCAGCGCTGGTTCTGTTTGCCGTGGGCAGTTCAGCCGGTGCGGTGTACGGTGAAGTCGGGATTGCCGTCTTGATCGTCATGGCCATGGCGCTCATGCACGGGTTGGCCCTCGTTCGTTCCTCTGGCAACCTGGCCAGCCTCGGCATCTCGATGTCCTACCTGTGGGTCGGCGTCCACGCCCTCTCCAACGACTGGACCATCCTCTCACTGACCTTGCTCCCCATCGAAAACGACCTCACGCTCTTCCTCCTTCTGAGCGTGGTTACCGCCGCCAACGCGTCCATGGCTGCGGCCTTTGTTCACCACGAAAACTGGCTCAGCCAAGGCGTTCACGCCGTTGGACTTGGCAAACCCGGTTTGTGGGCGGTGTCGGTTTCCCTCGGGATGGTGGGCGCCCTCATGACCATCGCTGCCCATCGAACCGAGACCGGCTATGCGCTTGCTCAACTGATGCTCCTCACGTTGGCGTTTACATCCTCCTACCTGGTGGTTCGCGGCGTTCCTTGGACCAAACTGATGCCGTTTGTGCTGGCTCCCATGCCGTTCCTCATCGCCGGGTTGGCCTTGCTCAATGCGGGCGTCGTGAACCTCACCTTCCCCCTCGAATTGAGCGAATATTCGGTGTTCGCCATCGCCACAACGGCCCTGTGCATCGGGGTCTTGTTGACCCATCAGGCCAACGTGTCTGACCACGTGCTGTGGATGGGCGCCTTGGTTATCGTCGTCTTGTTGACGCTCCTGATTCCCGCCGAGGATGGTGGTCGGCAGGGTCGTTTGCTCTTGGTGGCACAGGCCACCGTCTGGGTGGGTTTGGGGACCATCGCTGTGCTGCGGCATTCGCCGGCCATCGCAGGTGTCGCCGTGCTGGCTCCCTACCTCTGGTTGCTCGCCTTTGCGACCAATCTGGAGCAGCGTTTGGTCAATGCCGACCTCGTCCCCATCGTGCTGTCCGAAGTCGACCTGGGTCTGTGGATGGTGCTGCTCGTCGTTCAACAGATGGCCGTGAATCACCGACTGGGTGATGCCAACCTCAACCTCGCCGGTGGATTGGCTGGCTTTTCCGAAATGAGTTCTCGCCTACGAGATTCAGAGATGCTTACCTTGTGGAACTTGGGTTTCGTGTTGGCTTGTCTGACTTTCGTCGCCACCACTCGCCCCGATGGCGTAACGGCGTTGGGGGCGCTTGGCGGCATGACGGCCCTGCTCTTGGCCCATGCGGGCATGACCCGGCTGGGCCTCCATCGTGGCCGCCCGCAAACCCTGGTCATCGTGTGGTCCATCGCAGCGCTCTCGATTTCATGGAATTACGGGCTTGAGGCCGGATGGGCCGCCGCCCTGACCGCAGGGAGCGCTGTGCTCATCGCTGCAGCAGCGCGGCGCGTTGACGACATGGAAGCAACGCAAGGCGACCCCACCGTACGCACGCTCCCCGGTCGCTTGTTGACTGTCCACCTCGGGATGATGACGGCCTTGTTTCTGGTGGTGGCGCTCGGCCCTCAACGAACCGCATCGCTCACGGGCACATCGGCCATCACGAACGTGTTGAGCCTCGACGTGCTTTCGGTCATGGCGGCGGTTTCGCTGGTGGTCTACATGCAACGGCTGCGGATCGTCGACGCCCTGCTCCCCCCCACCTTGGCCGCCATCGGTTTGCTGGTGAGCATGGCGCTCGCCGGGCAGAGCGTTGAATCCGACACCATGCAACTCTCAGCGCTCGTCATGTTTGTGCTGGTCGGGGCTTACCTTGCCTTCCAGGGCGATGTCCGTTCGGGTTTGCGAGCGCTGGCGACCAAAGAAGAGCGTGAAGCGTCCTTTGCAGCCAAGCGCGAACGCATGCAGACGCTGGTCTCCTCGGTGTCGGCCGACGGTTCCACCACGGTGGGGTTGCGGGAATTGGACGCTGAACTTCTCGAACTCGCTCAGCGTCAGAAACGCCGCGCCAAGCGAAGCGGTACGGCCGGCCAAGACGACGTTATCGTGGGCGACATCCACTACAAACCGGTCGTGTTGTTGTTGTTCCTTGCTGTCGCGTTCATCGGGTCGATGTGGTTTGCCTACGCTACGCCGTACGCCCTGCTGGCGCTGTTGTTCAGTGCTGGATTTGCCGTGGTGCTGGTGGGACTGGCTCGATTGCGTGCCAACGCCATCGGTTTGCGCCTTCCGGACGTGGCGGGCGTTGAACTGCCCATCGCCGTGGCCATGGTTGGCATGGTCCTGGTCCATGTGGCCGGTCGAATGACAACCGGGGTGCTTACCGAATCCACCGTCCATTTGGCGGCGCTCAGTTTGACCCTTGTGTTGTTGGTCGGTATGGGGCTGATCGGTCGCAACGACCTCGGTTTGCGGATTCCAAGCGCCTTGGAGGCGTTGCTCGGACTGATGGTCATCGACCGAATGGTATGCGTTCTTATTGGGGGCGAGGTCCCGCTTCCGTTGGCTACCGACCCGACCGCACTGGCGCTCACCACCGGTGCACTCCCGCTGTTTGGCATCGAAATTCTCCTCCTCGGCATGGTCCTGCTGTTTGATTGGGTAGAGGGTGAACGTCTCCGACGAGGGCTGGACGACCATCGCACGGCCATGGGTCGAAGCGGCTGGGTAGCCGGCGCCGTGGCGCTGTCCCTCGGGCCGGTGAGTGTGCTTGCTTTGGTCTTCGGGCTTCGTCGGAGCCTCGGTTGGAAGCAGCCCGCCGTGGCGATGACCGTGGTGTTGCTCGCACCGTTCGCCGTTCAAGCGCTTGTGGCTTGGGCGCTCGCTCCAGCTTCGTCCATCCTCACGCCGACCAACGTGGCCGCAGCCTTTGGTGCAGTCAGCGTTGCATGGGTGGCCGTGGTCGTCGCTCGGCAAGAAGGCCTCTGGCTTTCCGCCGCCTTGTGGTCAGCACACGGGCTGCTCCTGTCGTCGGCTGTTCTCTCCGCTTCGCTGGTGGGGCTTTCGTTCGTGGCCTTGGTGGTGTCCAGCACCGCTTGGGTCAGCGGCATTTTGACCCAGCGTAAGTCGTGGAGAATCGTCGGTGCCGCCGATTTGGTCGTCGCCTGGATGGTGGCGGCCGTGGCCCTGGTGGCAGGCATCGGAGCCTCCTACGTGCTGATGCTCCTCGTGGCATCGGCTGCGTTGTTGTTTGCCGTGACCACGCTCACGCAAGCCAACGAAGCGGCGTTGATGGACGATTAATCCGCGGTTAACACGGCGGCAAGGTCGGCGGTTACGGCGTCCAATAACTTCTCGAACGGTGATGAATCGAGGTCTTTTGAAAGCCGGACGGAAAGGCTGGTCTTCGCTTGCGTTCCGCTGTTGCGGACCCCAAAGGAAGCCACGCCCTCCATCGAATGGCCGTGCATCAGCAACAGGTCAGGTTCGCCCTCAATCCGCCGTCGCTGTGCCTCAAAACCCAACCCCTCCAAGGCGGTTCGGAGGTTCTCCTCTGTTGACGAAAAGAGCTCGCTGGATGCCTGCCAGCGCTCGCGGTGACTGTCTTTGATGGAGACACGTTTTTTCCATCCGCGGTCAAAGACGGCATCCGTTTGTTGGGCAGCGGCAAGAAGAACGGCGCACAGGGTGGCGGCACCATCGCCGACCAAACTCCATGCATCGTCCACCGTGGGGTGGGGCGCTGGGAGAACGACGTGCCCCGAATCTTCGATGCCGCAGCTCGCTGGCATGGTGGCGTCGTGGAGCCAACCACCTTCACTCGGTCGCAGGGCGTAGGACAACCATCGGTCGCCGACCGCTGTCTCGATGCATTCGGTTTCAGCGTTCAGTGATTGTACATGGCCGAACAGGGCCACGTCGGACTCAATGCTGGCAGCGAACGACCAGGAGTGGTCTGCTGCAGCGCCCAGCAGCATGGCCGCCATGGCGTCACCGTCCACGACGGCAAAGCCGGTTCCAGTGGCTTGAATGAAGAGGCATCGATCGCCGTCGCCGTCAAGTGCAGCGCCCACAAGTTGACCCTCTGGGGCTGGCTTCAGGGCCTTGAGTAGCATGTGAGATGACGCCTCGACTTCTTGATGGGTCCAAGTCGCCGTTGGGGAAAGGTCGCCAGCACCGCATCCTTCGTTGAGTATGCCCGAAGGTGAGCTCACTTCACGGCAGCTTACGCCGCGTTCACGCAAGAATTCCGCCAGCCATGAGGCACCAAAGCCGTTGGCACCATCGATCAGCAAGGGAGAGGCGAACCGGTCCGAAGCTGCGCTGTTCCACACACCAAACACGCTTTCGAACTGTGACCATCGCTGGGCCAACCACGTGCGGTGTGCGCCTTCGCTCCAATCGTGGTGGGCTTCATCTGGAAGCGCGAGGGTTTCGCGGTCGACAGCGTCGACGTCTCGATCTTCCTCAGCAAGTTGTCGAACGGTCTGGCTAACGTCGGCCTCGTAGGTTCGGTTGGATTTGTAGCCGAAGCTGTCGAAGACCTTGATGCCCGAATCTGCGACAGGGTTGTGACTGGCGGTGATCATGCATCCCGCACGTGCACTGAAGGCCAACACGGCGCGGTGGAGGGTCGGTGTAGCGCACTCGCCAATGTGGATGACATGGCTGCCGGTCAGCCGGAGTCCGAGGGTGAGGGCCGCAACCAGCGCTGCATTTCCCGGACGCCGGTCCCAGCCCACCACGACCACCTCGCCCTCGCCTGGAAGGGCGGGCCGGGTGTAGGACAGGGCTTCGCCTACCAGTCGCATGAAGGCTGGCGTCAAGGTTCGTTCGTGCTGAATGAGACGAATGGCTTCCTCTTCGTCAACGGCTTCGAGACTGACGGAGCCTCGAATGCCGTCGGTGCCGAAGAACGAGGCGCTCACGGTCATCCCTCACCGGTGTTGACTGTCGGGTCCGTGGATACCGGTAACGGTCGCGTTGGGCCACACCGTGCTGTTGCACCCCAGCACCACGCCGGGGTTGGTGACGCTGTTACATCCTGTCGCCACACCTTCGCCCAGCACCGCACCGAACTTTCGCAAGCCGCTTGGAAGGCGTTCGCCGTTCAGGCGCACGTGAACTTCACCTCCGTCGTTGCGAAGGTTGCTGAGTTTGGTCCCCGCTCCTAAGTTGACATCCTTCCCGAGAATGGAATCGCCTACGTAGTTGAAGTGCGGTGCTTTGGCACCGGGCAAGAGGATGGAATGCTTGACTTCTGTTGCGTGACCGACCACAGCATCGGCGCAGATCCACGAATATTCTCGAACATAAGCGCCGCTCCGAACGACGGCTCGGGGTCCAATGTAGCACGGACCGATGAGGTAGGCTCCTGCTTCAACGGTGGCCGTGGCGTCAACGACGATGCCTTCGCCACGGGTGAAGAAGTCCGCATCGTCACAAGCAATCTCACCGGTGATGCCGCCCATTTGGGCTTTCAAGCCACTGGAATGCTTCGGGTTGAGCAGCTGCCACACAGGCCCGTCAACGGGGAGAGCAGGGAGGTGCCCGTCTTCCGCCCCGGAAAAGGAGGGGAAGAGGGTTGCAGCGTCAGCCAAACCGCCCCAGTCCATGCCCCGTCGAAACGGTGCTTGGGCATCAATGTGGTGATGGCTCAGGACGCCAGGTGGTAGATTCGCTTGCCCGTTGAAGCGTCAAGTCGGAAGTTGATCATCTCGGAAAGGTAGCGTGGGATGAACAAGCCGACCTTTCGGGTGGTCAAACCGTGGTTGCGCATCTTGCGCTCGTTCGACAAGAAGGCAACGATGTCAGCCGCTGATGCTCCGGGAGCTGTGGCGACGTAGTCGACAATTTCGTTCTTTAACCGCTCCAAGCGGGCTTTTTTCTGGGAACCTTTTCCTCTCATGGTGTTCTCATGATAGAGTAGGCTTCGGTGGATAATAAACGCCGGTTGGGATGTCCGTGGGACCCCATGGTTAGCGGATGACGTGAGGCCATACGCCGTGCTCGGGGTTCATCGCACTGAGTCGTCCCAGCGAGGGTGTGTTGCACGGACCCCGACGGAGGACCGGGGCTCGAACGGTGTCGATGTCGTGGTTCATGCTGTTGCGCCCTTCGATGGCCGTTGTGTGGGAGCCAAGGCGACCGTCGTTGCGGTGAAGCCTCGAGAAGGCCATTCGTTGACCAACGGTCAAGTCTGGGCTGAACACGGGCTGGCCGTCGAGCAGCAATCGCTCGTGCAACCAGCGATGCGAACGGCGCAGGAGCGCTTCCCACACGGCCTCAAGCGGCTGGTCATCTTCGAGCATCACGGCCTTGAGCGACCCGCTGATGAACGGAAGGCTGGGGTCGGCCTCGCCCAAGTCCATGCAGAGGATTTGGCCCACGCCCTCAACGGTATGGCAAGCGCTCACCTCGATGGCGTTGCCATTGATGGAAATCGCACTCAACATCACGTCGTGGCCAGGCAGTTCAACGCCGGCATTGAGGAAGTCTGCCATCAGTTCGTGGTCCTGATGGGCGTTGAGCGGTGTGGTTCCACCCACCGACAACCGTTCACGAAGTTCATGCTCCAGCGCGGTTTTGCACGCCAAGAGAACCGTCTGCAAGAGTTCTGAGTACGAGAGATATGCTTCAACCCGCCATCGGCGGCCGTAGACGATCTCGCAATCCCGCTCGGAACAGTAGTTGTCTGGCCCCACCACGCCGATGACGATGTGAGGCACACCGTCGTCTTCCTCAACGAAAAGCAGCAGCGGGTCCGGTACATCAACGCGGGCACAGAACGCTTGGACGTCAGCTCCTGTCAGGTTGAACGAGCGGAATTGTGCAGGGGCTCGTGTTCCTGCTCCCCGGATGCTCACCACGGGGGCCTGAGGGAGTTGCGCATCACCGAGGGGCAAGGAGCGAAGGTTGGCCTTTGCCCGACTCAACGTCGCAAGCGGCGCGTTGTTGGCAATGACCATGGCCTCAAGGTCGTCCATCCGGAAATAAGTGTTCGTTTTTTCTAACGCTTCGCTTGACCCCTGCGAAGGCTGCGCTCGTTGGGTTGAATGGCGGGCGATGGAGGATTCGAACCCCCGTCTCCGGCTCCGAAGGCCGGAAGGATATCCAGACTACCCTAATCGCCCGTTGACCTTGCGAGAGGCCCCCCCTTCTTGAAGAAGGCGGGTGGCATGGCTCGTCCATGGCGCGCTCCCTCCCGTGCATTCCCAGCGGATGTTCGGCTTGTTGCAGGGAGACCACGATGCCCATCACGCAGGCTGAGGCTTCGCGCCTGGCTCGCCGAACGGGCATGAAGCAGGAGGAATTCGCCGTGATGAATGACGGCGCATTGACGCTGCTCAACAACGCGCAAACCCGTGCCTGCGTCTTTCTGCTGACCGACTCTGCTGACCTCAACGCTGAGGGGATGTGCTCGGTGTACGAAATTCGCCCCAAGGGCTGCCGGACGTACCCATACGTGCTCAATCATGAGGACCGTGCCGTTTTGGACGAAGGTTGTCCGCACCGTTCCCAGTTCCCTACGCCACCCGAAGGAATGGACATGGTCTTGCTCAATCTTGAGGAGCGCATCGTGCGTGAAGGATCAGCCGACTGAGGCTCCGGTGGACCCGTTCCACGTGCACCGATTGCGGGGCCCAACCACACGATGTCACCAACCGTTGCACGTCCGGCCATTCACCGTTGAGCAACGCAAAGGGGTGGTCAAGAGGCAGACCGTCTGTCGTGTGCTCGGCCAGCGGATGAAGGGGGAGAATGAGGACAAAACCTGCCTCGGGATGGGCCACTGCGCGAGCACTGCGAAGGGAGGCTTCCAGCAGCGGGTCGTTGGCCATGCTGCCGTGGGAGTTCCGACCGTAGGGTGGGTCGAGGACAAAGCCTGCGACCTTCCCACTCCACTCGCCGGGGAGAACATCCGGGAGCCTGGTGGCGTCGCCGCGTTTGACGGCGGCATGTTCGGGGTCATTACCACCGTGTGCCCAAAGCAGGTTGGCGTTGGCACCCTGCACCATTTCGGAGTGAATGTCGATGCCGATGGCGTTCCGTCCGCTCAGCGAGGCCTCGATGAGAAAGCCGCCGGTGCCCGTCATCGGGTCCACCACCGGTCCACGTTCAAGCGGCCCTGCTGCCATGTTGACGGCCAAACGAGCCAGCATGGGGTCAAGGCTGACCGGTTTGAAGAACGGACGTTCTCCAGCTTTCCGCTCACCGTTGGAAAAGGCGGCTTGCCCGTCCCCTTCCATCCAGCCACAAGCCAGCGAAGCGGTCGGCCCATCGGCCACCAGCGCCAGCACATGATCGGGGGCTTCGAGATCAACGCTGTAACCTCGCTCAAACAGCACCCCACCGAGCTGCCGAGAAAGTTCGGATGTGCTCCATCCTGGAATCTTCGAGCCCTGCTTCCAAGCACGCACGGCCACTGTGCCTTCCACGGGGTAAGCGTCAACGTAAGCGGCCATGCTCTCCAACCAAGCCTCAGGTGAGCCGTCATCCGTGGTCGAGACCACGGCGTCAAGCAGAAAGCACTGCAGGCCGCTGGCGATGCGAAGGGCTTCGCTTCGTCGGACGTCGCTCCCGCCGTGAACTCGCACCCAGCGCGCTGAACGCTCCATTTCCAGCCGAGCATCGGGCATGAGCGCGGCGAGCTCGGCTTTGGCCAAGCCGGGATGCCAACCGCGCAAGCACGCCAACATGTCGCCCATGAACCGTCCTGTGGCTCAGCCTTCTTGATGGAATCGCAGGCGAACGCCTACATACGGTGACCTGTTGTTTGAATCATGGGCTGCAACCTCAAGGACATCGCTCCAGCGGAGCAGACCAGCCTCAAGGCGTTGGCCGGCAAGCGGGTCGGCATTGACGCCTTCTTGACCGCCTTTCAATTTCTCACCACGATGCGCGACCGCTCACCTCAGGGCGACGGTATGCCGCTTCGGGATGCCAACGGTAACCCGGTGTCGCACCTGATGGGCTTCCTTCACCGAACGGCCACGCTGTTGGCGATGGGCATCAAACCCGTCTACATCTTTGATGGGACCTCGCCCGAACTGAAAGCCGACGAAATGGCCGCCCGTCGAGCTCGCCGCTTGGAAGCCGAAGCCGTTCACAAGGAGGCCTTGGCCGCCGGTGATTTTGCCCTGGCGCAGAAGATGGCCGCCCGCATCATGCACTATTCTCCGCAAATGGTGGAAGAGACGCAACGCCTCCTCGACCTACTGGGTGTCCCGTGGGTCACCGCCGCCGCCGAAGGAGAAGCCCAAGCCGCCGTGATGGCCGCCAAAGGCCAACTTGACGTGGTCGCCACCCAAGACTGGGACGCCCTGCTCTACGGTTCACCCGTCCTCGTTCGCAACCTCATGGACGATGGCACCAAGCGCTACGGGCGCGTGGTCCACGCCCAATCCATCAATTTGGGCGAGATGCTTGCGAGCAACGAACTCAGTCGAGAGCAACTGGTGGACCTCGCCATCATGATCGGCACCGACTACCACCCGGGCATCAAGGGCATCGGACCCAAGACCGGCTTGAAACTCATCAAGAAACACGGCACGCTCGAAGCGGTTTGCGAGGCCAAAGAAAAGGAGGTGCCAGAACGGCTGGCTGAAATCCGTGAAATTTTCCTCAATCACCCTGCGGTGGACGTGGAGGAAGCTGACCTCAAGCAAGGTCAAGTCGACCGTGCGGGGCTCGTTCAATTTCTTCAGGAAGAACGCCAGTTCAGTCAGCGTCGCATGGACCAGGCGTTCGAGAAGCTCAAGGAAGGCGGCTACCTTCGGGAAGGCGGTCAAACCTCGCTGTTTTCGTTCGACGGCTGAATGAAACGCAGCGGACTCGCCAGCGTCATCACGCCTTCATGCTCCACGAGTCCTCCTCGAGCCTCGGTCTGCACGTCGGCCAACGCTTCGTTCACCGTGTTGACCGGCGCGCACGGAATGCCCTTCAGCAACCCCTCGAGGGTGGCTCGGTCCAACGATGAAACGGCCGTTTGTACGGTCGCTTCAACCGCCGTTCGCTCTTCAATTCGGGCGCTGTTGTCCTTCCAATGCTCGGGCACGTCCAACGTCAACGCCGCCACCAACTTGTGCCACTGGTTCTCGGTGCCCACACCGATGGCGAACCATCCATCGCTCGCTTCAAACGCCTTGTAGGGCACGAGATTAGGATGCGCGCTGCCCATGCGGCCCGGCGTGATACCGGCCAGCGCGTTATGCCCCTGGTTCACGAGCGAGGCCAGCGCTGTGTCCCACAGCGAGATGTCGATGCGAGCCCCCTTGCCGGTCTTCTCACGATGGTAGAGGGCAGCGAGAATGGAGGACACAGCGTTCATCCCGGTCATGACATCGATCCACGC
>DAET01000023.1 GCA_002497765.1 Euryarchaeota archaeon UBA486 | reverse complement strand
CTCGGCATTCAGGGCGTCGGCACGCACATCAGCGAACTGGTCGGCGAATGGACGCTTGCCCTCGAGATGGGCGCCGTCCTCGAGGACGTCGCGCACACGATTCACGCACACCCAACGATGACCGAGATGACCCACGAAGGTGTTCTCGATACGCTGGGGCACGCCATCCACAAGATGTGAAGCGGCGGCCACCGCCCGGGTCGAACGACCATCACTTCAGAAGTGGTGGCGATCAAACACATACGCCGTTGAACTCGTCATCCCAAAGCATCTCATCGCCCGACGGGCACAACGTGTCCTTGATGGAAACGTTCGCTAGCACCGTATTCGAAAACGTGGCCCCGGTAAAGTCGGCGTAATCAAGCACCGCACCGGTCAAGTTGGTGTCCGAGAGCAGGGCAAAACTCAGGTTTGCCCCTGTCATGTTGGCGTTTGAAAAATCAAGCGATGAGAGGTCCATGCAGGAAAAATCAACAGCAGCGTACTCAGTGGTGTTGTTGCTCATCGTGAACACCTCATGGGTCTCGCACGGGGAGATTGGAGCGGCATCGGGGCAGTAGATGCCGCCCATTGCCTCAGCGTAGTATCGGCCGTCGTTTGAGCAGTAGTAGCGTTCTTCCCCGCCTTCGTACCAGCCCCAATCGTCGTCACCATCGGCACACGTGCCGTCCACATCGATGCAAACGCATGGTTCACCGTTCGGGCAGGTCGGTGGCACAGGCGGTGTAAACTCAATATCTTCGAAGTTGTCCCGGCTCGTTCCTGCATCGGGGCAGTAGATGCCGCCCATGTCTTGGGCATACGAACGGTCGTCATTGGAGCAGTAGTATCGCAAGAACCCTTCTTCATAGAATCCCCAATCATCGTCCCCATCATCGCAGCTGCCGTCGACATCAATGCATACACACGGCTCACCGTTTGGACATGTAGGGGGTGTTTGGGATGTGTTTCCTTCACCAAAGTTGCTGAGGCATCCGCTCAATGAAAACGACACCAGCAAGAGACCGACGATGACATGCATGGGCTTCATGGTTGTTGTTCATCCACCCTGCGACTTAATTTTTCTCCCTCCTCCTTTGGTGCTACCGACCTCGGTTGATGTGTGCATGTTGGCCGCGCTTGCCGTGGTGTTGTTGTACATCGCGAAGCAGAGGAAAAAGGACCTCATGCGTCTGTTACCGACCCATTGCGCCATCTTACCGCTTCTCATCAGCCCGGAAATTCAATCCTCGAGTTGGACGTCGTCCTTGCTGTACTCGCTGATGAACTCCCACACCATCTGGGTGGATTGAACCAAGCCCTTGGTGCCCTGAAAAACCTGACCCAGCCCGTCTTGCTCAAGGTCGTTTTCGTAGGGGTTGTGCTGACCGGCGAAGATGGTCACCAGCCGGATTTGTGCGTCGTTTTCACACGAGCTGAATCCCACGGTGGAGTACAGGGCTGTGGTTTCAAAGGTCTCCATGCCACCTGAACAGCCGTTGTATTCAGCCCATTCGTGGATGTTCTCGATGGCTCCCGTGTCGTAGGCTTCAGGTTCGGTCCACAGCGCGGGGTTGAACGGGACGCTCATCGCCGTGGATTCGTAAAGAACAACCTGGTCAAAGAAGCCGTGCACCTCCATGACGGGGATGGGTGAATAATCGTCCACCGGCTCGGTCAAGAAGTACATCGACATGCAACCCACGGCGGCGAAGACATCGCTGGATACCATCGCCAATCGCTGGGTCATGGCGCAGCCGTTGGACCAGCCAGAGGCGTAGATGCGATGCTCGTCGACGGGATGAAGGTCAACGACGATGTCGACCATCGTCTCGATGAAGCCCACGTCGTCCACGCCTTCGGTGGCGGATTCAGCGCAACACCACCCCGCATTCCAAGCCTGATTGGTACGACCGTCAAGTTCGTTGTAGTAGCCCACACCGTCAGGATAGACGACGATGGCCCCCTCTTCCTCAGCAATGTGGTCAAACGACGAGAGGTCTCGCTGTTCCAGCGAGGTTGAGCCGAAGCCGTGCATGTCAACGATGAGCGGGACATCCGCCTCAGGGTCCAAATTCTCTGGAACATGGGTGATCCAGCACCGGTCCCGCTCTTCATGCACGATGCAGGTGTAATCTCCATCGATGAAATACGGTGGCAGGTCATCTTCCTCAGCAGGCACCTCCGAATCATCGGCCGAGGTGGAGCCCGAAGAAGCGGACAGGCAACCGCTCATGGTCAACGTGAGCAGAAGCAGGGAGCACATGACCGCAAGCGGTGCTCGCATGATGGTAAGGGGGAGTTGTCCTCCATAATCCCATCGCCGAAACGCCCGGCGCTCGAAAGGAGCCGGTAAGGCGCTTATTCCTCTTCAACGTCGTTCGCCATCATCACGGCGACCGGACGGGTGCGCTCGTTTTCGTCCAGGATGAGGCGAATCATGATGATCATCGGTGCGCCGATGATGGCCCCTGCGATGCCCCACACCTGTGAAAACAGCATGACGGTGAGCAACAACACGAGTGGCGAGATGCCGATTTTAGCACCCGAAAGGTTGGGTTCCACCAGCGAGCCAAACACCTGCTGATTGCCAATAAGCAAGGCGAGCATGAACACTGCGGTCAGCGGCTCCATCATGATGAAGCCGATGAGGACCGGCGGGATGGTGGCGAAAAGGGCGCCCAAAATGGGAATGAAATCAAGCAAGAAGCACAAGACACCGAACAAGAACCAGCCTGGGATGTTGAACCCGACCGGCGAGAGGATGATGGTCATCACAATCGCCTGGCCGCCGCTGCAGGTGACTTTGGAAACCACATAGGCGCTGATGGATTCGGTTGAATCTCGCACGATGTTGCCCGCACGTCCGGTGGAGGCAGGGAAAGCCGCCCGAAACCGTTTGGCGATGGTGTGCTCCTCAAGGATGATGAACAGCAGGAAAATCAGGACGGTGACCATGGTGCCGACGAACGCCCCGAGTGAACCCAGAATGGCCAGCACGAAGGTCTCGATGTTGCTGGGTGAAGCCAAGACCTCCACCCATGTTGAGTCGGAGAAGATGATTTCCAAACCGTAGAGGTCGGACGCAGCGTACTTGGCCCGCTTTTCCTCCAGCGCTGCGGTGATTTCAGGCACGTCCTCAACGAACAGAGACAGTTGTTCGTACAGGAAGATGGAAAGGAAATACATCGTGATGATGAAGGTGAGAATCACGGTTCCGTAGGACACAAAGCGGTTGCCAACCTTGGCGTGAATGTACTGCTCGGGCGGTTTGATGAGAAAGTAGAGGAGGACCGCCATGGCCAGCGGCATCAGAATCGGCTTCAAGTGAACCAGCCCAAGGTAGACCACCACACCAACGATGGCCACGCTCGCCGCCGTGGTTCGCTTGGAATCAATGCCAATCTTTGCGTTCACGTCCATGACCCTCACCTTGGTCAATGTGCATCTAAGGTTTCCTCCGATTCTGGCGGCCGAATTGGCGTTCGTTGAACACGGCAGGTGAACGGAAGATGGCTTGGAAGCCATCGGGTGAACACTTAAGGAAACGAAAGACGAGCGTTGACCATGCATCTCATTGTCTGCCCGCACTGCGGCAAGCAGATGAAAACAAAGGTGCTGGTGAAGGGCACCATTCGTTGCCCGGGCTGTCAGGTCCGGTTCAAGGCGCCTGAGCCGCATCAAGGCGTTGCTGTTGTTCGCCAAGATGAGGCGAAGCATGACACGGGACAAATCATCGCGTTCACGGGCATTGGATTCCTGTTCGTCTTCAGTTTCTTCGCCACAGGTGCCCTTCGGGCGTTTAACCGATTATGGACGAATCCAGAGGACATGACGCCAATGATCTTTGTTCCTTTTTACATTGCACAAATGTTCCTCGCGTTGTATTTCTTCATGCCACTGTTGTATTGGATGTTGGGCAAGGAACCCAAGCCAAAAGCGAACCCTTCTTTCCAACATACGCCAGTGGGTTTCGCCGGCTCTTACCAAACAGGTCTGCCATATCAGACCAATCACCGCAGAGGTGTCATGAGTACCCTCGGAATTCTTGGGCTGATTTTCACCATCATCGGATTGGTGTTCTTTGCTGCCATTGGCCTCATCTTTTTCGCGTTCTTTGGTGGATTTTAACTCACCATCACGATGCTCGGGACTCAACCGAGATGATGTTGATCAGCTACCGCACATCAGACAGTCGTCGGGACTGTCAAGGCTGCATGCAATGGCTTCGAGGCTGTCGGCGTCGTCAGCTCGCTCAGCGAGACCGCCAACGGTTTGGTCTTCCTTCGTGGAAGCCTCAACCGTGAACTGGATGGCGTCGGCAGCAGCCTTGGTTCGTAGGTAATACATGCCCGTCTTGAGGCCCTGCTTCCAGCCGTAGAAGTGCATCGAAGTGACCTTGGCGGGGTTGGCGTCCACCATGTGGATGTTGAGCGATTGGCTCTGATCGATGTAGGCGCCTCGGTCGGCGGCCATGTCAAGCACGTGGCGCTGCTTGATCTCCCAGGTGGTCTTGTAGAGGTCTCGAATGTATTCGGGGATGCGCTGAATGCCCTGAATGGAACCCTTGTGACGCAGGATGTCGTCCTTCATTTCGAGGCTCCACATGTCCTCGGCGATGAGGTCGCGGACGAGATGCTTGTTCAGCACGACGAACTCACCCGAAAGGGTGCGGCGGACGTAGAGGTTCGAGGTGAAGGCCTCGAAACACTCGTTGTTGCCCAAGATTTGGGAGGTCGAAGCGGTCGGCATGGGAGCGAGCAGGAGCGAGTTGCGCATGCCCTTGTCCATGATTTCAGCCTTGAGCGAATCCCAATCCCAGCGACCGCTGTGCTCGTTCATGCCCCAGAGATCAAACTGCAGCAGCCCTTCGCTGGCCGGTGAGCCCTCGAAGGTGGAGTAGGGACCTTCGGCGATGGCTGCATCCTTGGAAGCGGTGCAGGCGGCGAAGTAGATGGTTTCGAAAATCTCCTTGTTAAGAGAACGGGCGGCCGGGCTCTCGAAAGGAAGCTTGAGCATAGCAAAGACATCTGCCAAGCCCTGCACGCCAAGCCCGATGGGGCGGTGGCGCATGTTAGAGTTGCGAGCTTCCTCCACGGGGTAGTAGTTCACGTCGATGACACGGTTCAGGTTGCCCGTGGCGTGGTAAGTGACGTCGTAGAGGAGTTGGTGGTCGAACACGCCGTCGCTCATGTTCACAAACTTGGGGAGGGCGATGGAGGCCAAGTTACAGACGGCCACTTCGTCCTTGGCGGTGTACTCCATGATCTCCGTGCAGAGGTTGGAAGAACGGATGGTACCGAGGTTCTTCTGGTTGGACTTCTCGTTGGCGGCGTCCTTGTAGAGCATGTAGGGCGTACCGGTTTCGATCTGGGCTTCGACGATCTTGTCCCAGACCACACGAGCTGGCACCGTCTCACGAGCCATGCCTCGGCGTTCGTAGTCTTCGTACATGGCCTTGAATTCAGCACCGTAGACGTCCTGGAGACCGGGGCACTCGTTGGGGCAGAAGAACGACCAGTCGCCGTTGTCTTCCACGCGCTGCATGAACAAGTCGGGCGTCCACATGGCGTAGAAGAGGTCGCGCGCACGCATCTCTTCCTTGCCGTGGTTCTTCTTGAGGTCGAGGAATTGAAGGATGTCAGGGTGCCAAGGTTCGAGGTAAACAGCGATGGAACCCTTGCGCTTGCCACCACCTTGGTCGACGTAGCGAGCGGTGTCGTTGAAGACACGAAGCATGGGGACGATGCCGTTGGAGGTACCGTTGGTGCCCTTGATGTAGGAACCCTTCGAGCGGACGTGGTGGATGGAAAGACCGATGCCACCGGCCGACTTGGAAATCAACGCACACTGCTTCAGGGTGTCGTAAATACCGTCGAGGGAATCGTCCTGCATGGTGAGCAAGAAACACGAGGACATCTGCGGCATGGGGGTGCCGGAGTTGAACAACGTGGGGGTGGCGTGAGTGAAGTAGCCCTGGCTCATCAAGTCGTAAGTGTGGAGGGCCTTCTCGAGGTTGGTGTGGTGAATTCCCACGGCCACACGCATCAGCATGTGCTGGGGGCGCTCGGCCACTTCGCCGTTGAGCTTGAGCAGGTAGGAGCGCTCAAGGGTCTTGAAACCGAAGTAGTCGTAGTTGTGGTCTCGGCTGTAGTCGATGTGGTTGTTGAGCAGGTCAGCGTTGGCCATGATGATCTCGTACACTTCCTCAGAAATGAGTGGAGCGTGCTTGTTGGACTCGGGGTCGATGTACTCTCGAAGGTCGGTGATGACGTCCGTGAAGGTGGTCTTCGTGGACCGGTGGAGATCGTCCACGCAGATGCGAGCGGCCAGACGGCTGTAGTCGGGGTGGTGAGAAGCCAGGGAGGCAGCAGTCTCAGCAGCGAGTTGGTCGAGTTCGCGGGTGGTCACACCGTCGTACAGGCCTTCGATGGTCAACTTGGTAACGTGACCCGGGTCAACCCATGTGGGGTCAAGACCTTCAGCCAATTTCACCAATTTCTCATGGATGGCATCAAACCGCACATCCTCTCGCTCGCCCTTTCGGTTAACAACTTGCATAGCCATGATTCAATCCTCCTCCGATGTTCATTTGAGTGCGTGATATCTTTCTTTGTCCGCGTACGGTTCAAAAGTCTTCGTCCACAGAAAATCGCTGTTGGACACTTCCAAGGGAGGCGCTGTCCATGACACCGGCCTTCTGGTATTCAGCGACGCGCTTCTCGAAGAAGTTGGTCTTGCCCTGCATGGAGATCATCTCCATCCACGGGAACGGATTACCAACGTTGTAGATCTTGGAGCAGTTCAACTGGATCAAAAGACGGTCGGCAACGAACTGAATGTACTGCGTCATCAGGTCAGCGTTCATGCCGATGAGATTCACGGGCAGCGCCTTGGTGACGAATTCAATCTCAATATCAACGGCTTCTGCGATGATACGGCGGATGACGTTCTCACCAGCACCACGAAGGAGCTTGTTGTGGAGCAAACAGGCGAAGTCGCAGTGGAGCCCTTCGTCGCGAGAAATGAGTTCGTTGGAGAAGGTCAAACCGGGCATCAAGCCTCGCTTCTTGAGCCAGAAGATGGCACAGAACGAGCCGGAGAAGAAGATGCCTTCAACAGCTGCGAAGGCCACCAAGCGCTCGGCGAAGGAGCCTCGCTTGCGAGAGAGCCACTTGAGGGCCCAGTCGCCCTTTTTCTGGACCGAGGGGACGGTCTCGAGGGCCTTGAACAAGTGGTCCTTCTCCTTCTCGTCCTCAATGTAGGTGTCGATGAGCAGGGAGTACGTTTCAGCGTGGATGTTCTCCATCATGATTTGGAATCCGTAGAAGGCACGAGCTTCGGGCCAGCACACTTCGTTGGAGAAGTTCATCACGAGGTTTTCGTTGACGATGCCGTCGCTGGCAGCAAAGAACGCCAGGATGTGCTTGATGAAGTGCTTCTCGTCCTTGTTGAGGTTCTTCCAGTCCTTGAGGTCCTCGGCCAGGTCGATCTCTTCAGCGGTCCAGAACGAGGCTTGCTCCTGTTTGTACATGGCCCAAATGTCATCGTGTTCGATGGGGAACAAAACGAAACGGTCAAGGTTCTCTTGAAGCATGGGTTCAACGTGCTCCTTCGTCAAGTCAATGTTGAGGCCGTCGTCCTTGCTGTGCTCAATAACCATACTCATACCCTCCGTGAATTACAGACGCGCTGGAATTTCTCCTCCATCGTAGGACGCCTATAATCTATCCCCCCTCGGCGAGATTAAACTGAACGGTTTTTGGAGCGTTTGAGGGCACTCACGCATGGACGCAGTACAACGATTTAAGTGTAAGAACACCGATGTTATTTTTTTCTGTAAAATTGCATTTTTCATATCAAAATCACCTTCTTTTCCACTGGAACCGAATGTTGGTGAAATCTTACATTATCCCAACAGTCAAAAAGGGCTGTATGATGAGTGGTTCCATGGACCGGATTTCGCTTGAAATTCCATTTGCCCGGCTTGATGAACGCGCCGTGCTCCCGACCCAAGGATCTGCCCAAGCGGCGGGCTGGGATCTCTATGCCATCGAGGAGACGATCGTCCCCAAAGGGAAGAGCGTCCTGATTTCCACGGGATGGGCGGCGGCCATTCCCGAAGGCTGGGAGGGCCAAATCCGCTGCCGTTCATCCCTCGGAAAAAAGGGCATGATCATGCCCAACGGCCTGGGCACCATTGATTCGGACTACCGAGGTGAACTCAAGGTCCTGGCCACGTGGATTGGCGAAGGTGATTCGTTCACCGTGGCAGCCGGTGAGCGCGTGGCCCAACTCTTGTTCGCCCCCGTACCTCTTGTGACCCTCAGAGAGACCACCATAGAAGGACTGGACCAAACTGTCCGGGGCGAGGGCGGTTTTGGTTCGTCGGGCAAGTTCTGAGGACGTGATGGAATGTTGGACGTTCGCATCCTCGGCGAAGTTCGCTACGAGGAAGCGCAGGCGCTCATGAAAGAACTGCAACACCAGCGCATTGAGGGAACCATTCCGGATACGTTGCTCATTTTGTCACACCCCGAAGTGGTCACCGTCGGACCCCGTGCCCGCAACGATGGCGTTCGGCCTCCAAGCGACTACACAACCGTGGCCGTGGACCGAGGCGGCGGTCTGACCTGGCACGGCCCCGGCCAAGTGGTGGGCTACCCCATCGTGAAGTGGGGCGAACGTGAGGGCGAAGGCTCGGTGGCCGACATCATCCACATCATCGAGGATTGGCTGATTGAGGCGCTGGCAACGTTCGGCGTGAAAGGTGAGCGAGACAACCGGATGCAGGGCGTTTGGGTCGACGGTCGCAAAGTCTGCAGCATCGGCCTTTCCTTCCTTCGCTGGGTTTCACGCCACGGGTTCTCCGTCAACCTCAACACACCAGCAGGGCGAGTGGAAGGCGTGGCCGGGTGTGGACTGGCTGCCGATACCACAACTTCGCTCGCACAACTCGGCTACGATGTTCCTCCTGAAGCCTTTGTTCAATCGCTTCTTCTTGTTGTGCGCTCGACCCTTGAGGCTTGATGGAGGAACGGCGCCTCCAGCGGCTTGGAAGACTTTGGCGGAGAAAGCCATAACTAGGAATCCACGGAAAGATGACGCATGGAGGAGAAGGTGGACCCTGACATCGGCAGGGTCGTCGGTTTCCAAACGGGCGACCTCATGTACATCGCTACCATCATCAGTATCGACGATGATGCCGACCAGTTCACCGTTCGCACGGAGGATGGACAGGAACTTACCGGTCCCTTCGGTGCTGTTTTTTTGGACCCAGAAAAGCGAATGGATGAATTGAATGAGCACTACGAGTCCTTGGGTGATGGCACGTTTCGGGAAAAACCACGAACACCACGATCAAACTGGACGCCGGTGGCCGACCCAAGCCCTGGCATCATCGCCTTCTCAGCTGCCAGCATCGTTGGCATTGCCGTTCTTTTCTTGATGGTCTTCATCTTGTTCAATCTCAGCGCCGTCCTGACCCAAATTGATTCTGCGAACTGGGATGAGGTTCAAGGGAACGTCATTGATGCAAGAGAAGTCGACGATTGCTCGGGCTCCGGTGTTGACGGAGATTCGAGTTGCAGCCACTACACATACGTCTCCGTAGCCTATGCCTACGAGGGTCAGAATTACACAACGAAAGACTACAGCGTGCTCGACGACGACTGGGCGGAGACTGAAGGGTACTGGCTTGAGAAAGCTTCGGTCGCACTGTATGTCAATCCGGACCAACCCTCGCAGGCCGTCCACGTCCAAGGATGGGACGGCGTTTTGGAAGGTGTGTATGTCTTGTTTTTCTTCGCTGGAATCATCCTCGGCGGTTATCTCTTCGTGTTCGTCCCCGTTTGGTTCGTCTACGCCAAGGTTCAACGTCTTGCAGGAATCGAGGCTCCCACGCCTTGGTGGCACTATGAGAAACGCGAAGAGACTGGGGACGAAGCACCACAGGAAGAAAAGTTCTGGTGATGTTTGCTCGGTGGCCACCAACCTCGTTGTAGGAACCTTGCTTTGTTAATGCAGAATGGATAAATAGAACCGAGATGATATTTCTTTCATGGTCCGTATCGTCATTGAGTGTGGCGAGTGCGGACAAAAACTCAGTGTTCCACGGAAAAACGGACAGGTGGAATGCCCCAAATGCAACAATCTTATCACGCTGAAATTCGAACCACGCGTCGTGAATACACCCGGTTGGTTCAACAAAAAACTCGGGTTCTTCTTGATGTTCCTCGCCTACCAGTTGTGGGCGAACAATCGCTGGCTTCGGGACCATCTCTTCGATGTCAACGACTTGTATGACATGCTGGCCCAACTGTTGTGCTTTGCGGGCATCTTGGTGGTGGCCTTGACCGACGTCGTTCGAAATCGAGGCCGTCTGTTTGGCGACCAAGCCTATCCAAATTCGACGCTCGAGTCAGACGCTGACTTCGATTTAATGGCAGACCCTTCTTCCTTCGACGTCGCGCCCGGGTTCGGAACCAAGTTCTACCTGGCCATCGTGCTGCCGCTCCTCATGATGCCCGTCTCGATCATCGTCCCGTCCGTCCTTGATTGGTGCCGTCATCCTGCGTTCAGGGAGTGCAACGAGGTGGGTACCGGAGCGTACATTTTCATGTTGTTCCTCCCGTTTGGGACCGTCTTGGTCATCACGACCATGGGGTTGGACGGATCAGGCGATCACGACAGTGAACTCCTTGCTGGAGCCAAGATTTCGGGCGTCCTGACCTTTGCCTTTTTTGCCATGATGTCGTTTTTGATGCTGACCATCCATCCCTGACAGAGGATAGCTCGCCTCAGTCCTTCGAGAGCGAAGGCGGTCGGCTCGACCAAATCGCCCATGTACCCGTCGCACTGGCCACCAGCCGCTCGCCCACCTTGACCTCGCCCGCCAGGTGGGCTACGTTCTTTCCGCGTCGCACGACGCGCCCTTCCGCCACCATGCGTTCACCGGGTCGGGCAGCAGCGAGGAAACTCGTGGAGAGTTGCGCCGTCGCACACCATTCCTCCACCTTCAGGGACGCCACGAGCGCACTGCCCAAGGCTGAATCGAGCAGCATCATGTGGATGCCCCCGTGGGCCACACCGCCCTTGTTGAGGTGGTCTTCCGTCAGCGTCAGCTCCAGCCTTGAGGCACCTGGTGTCCACAGGGTGCGCTCCACGCCCAACTCCGCCATGTAGCCGATCATCTCCGGCGGTGAAGAGAGCGTCACTCAGCCATCACCCCGACGACCTTCACCAGAATGCGTTTGTTGCGCTGACCGTCAAACTCGGCGTAGTGAATCTGCTCCCACGTCCCCAAATGCAAGCGTCCGTCGCGCACCGGCATCGTGACCTGCTGACCCAGCAGTTGCCGTTTCAGATGGGCATCCCCGTTGTCCTCCCCCGTGCGGTGATGGTGGTA
>DAET01000077.1 GCA_002497765.1 Euryarchaeota archaeon UBA486 | reverse complement strand
CAGGGCCACGCTGCCGGTTCCCAAAGAGATGGGTTGACCGACGATGATGTTCTCTGCAACACCGGTGAGGTAGTCTTTCTCGCCGATGATACCGGCCTTGAGCAAGTGGTTGACGGTGACTTCGAACGCAGCACGAGCGAGGATGCTGTGCTTGGTACCCGAGACACCGTGGCGGCCGATGGCACGAACTTCACCCTCGGAAGTCATCACGTCAGCGACCATCAACAGGTGGCGAACGTCAACTTCGAGGCGGGCGCCGTCGAGAGTCATCTGCAGTTCGTTGACGATGGCCTGACGAGCAGCCTCAATGCCGAGGTAATCGTAGATTTCGATGATGTTGTTGGTGTAGGTGCGGGAGCGGTCAATGTTTTCCAACTCGCTGACACGAGGCAGGTTGCTGCCAATGGTCGAGAGGTAGTACTCGCCGGTCTTGTCGTCCAACTGAGGGTTGGCTCGCTCGATGCCGGGAATGCCCTTGAGTCGCATGTCGCGAATCTTTTCCTCCAACTGCAGGAGCATGGTGTAGGACGGTGGGTTTTCGGCAAGGTCGGCGAGGTCCTCTTCGGAGTGGACGCCAGGAATCATCGTCAACGTGGACGGGTTCTTGTCCTTGTCAGCTTGGACATAGAGGCGAGTTGCGCGCTCGAGTTTGTCCTTGACCTCCATGGCCGTCATACGCTTTTGCTTGAGGTTGCCTTTGTTCAGGTTCAACACCAAGCGTCGCTGGGCGACGTCGGTCTCCAAGGTGGCGATGTTCACGGTGGTGGTGACTTCGATGGCAGCGGCCAGTTTCTTGGCAGCGTTGGCATCGGTTTTCTCATCGCCCTTGAGGCGGATGGTCATCGTTGGCGTTTGCGGCACCTTTCGGGCGTCCACGATCTCAATGATACGTGGCAGACCTTGGGTGACGTTGACGGTGGCGACACCTGCATAGTGGAAGGTACGCATGGTCATCTGCGTGCCGGGCTCACCGATTGACTGGGCCGTGATGATGCCGGCCGCTTCGTACGGGTCGATGCTGGCTCGGTCGAGGGCAACGATGGCCTCGTCGATGACTTTCTTGGCCTGCGGCTTGGTCAACTTCTTCTTGCCACGGCTGTGGCAAGCCATCGTCAAGTCAGCAAGAATTCGGTTGGTGAAGCGACCGGAGCCGGTGGCTTCGACCGCTTCCTCCAACTTCTGGTAGACCGGGTCGTTGGCGAGTTCGTTCTCCATGGCTTGCATCTTACGGTCGTAGTCGTAAGGTTCCATGTCAGCCACGGTCTTGGCACGTGTGCGGCGCTTGCTGGCGCGTCCGGACAGGCGGACCTTGGTCACTGGACCGGTGGTCTCTCCATCGCCGTCGCGGCCTTTTTGCGTGGCTGCAACGATGGTGGCGTGAATGTTTCCGGCCGTTTCGGAGTCGGTTTCGCAAATCTTGGCGATTTCGGCTTGGGTCATCACCTTGACGTCGTCCCACTTGCGGTCGTCGGCCAAGGCATGAGCGAAGTTTTCGTCAATGCCCAAATCCATGAGCTTCTTCTTGGTTGCACTCTTGACGACCATCAGTTTTCACCTCCGTCGTGTTCGGCGGATTCTTCCCAGGCGCCCATGTCCTCTTCTTCAGCACTGAACTCGTAGGAATCACGGTCGTCTTCGAGGCCACCTTCGGTGCCGAGGGCAGCGTCGACGATGACGTCGATGTTGAACGGCGAACCGTGCACACCACGGGACGGGTCAATGCCGTCTTCACCGTAGCTGAACTGGATGATACGGTTAGCGGTGTTGCGAACCGAGAGCATGTCGTCGTCGTAGACCTTCAGGTCGTCCATGGCGTTGATCAGACGTCGCTGCATGTAGCCGGACTTGGCCGTACGAACAGCGGTGTCGACCAGAGACTCACGGCCGGAGACGGAGAGCATGAAGAACTCCGTGGGCTCGAGGCCGCGCTTGAACGACGATGCGATGAAACCACGGTCGAGGGCACCTCGGCCGCCACGCTTGAAGTGAGGCAGGACACGGTCGTCATAGCCACGCTCTAGACGCTTACCACGGACCTTGGCTTGACCGATGGAAGCGGCCATCATGGTCAGGTTGTCCATGGAACCGCGTGCACCGGAGATGGCCATGTTAACGGCGGCGTTGGTCGAACCCGACTTGTTGAGTTCGTCCTTTGCGATGTCACCGGCTTCTTGCTTTCCTTTGTCGAGCATCTGCATGATGTTCTCTTCGAGGGTTTCACGAGGCGTACGGCCTGGTCGAGCTTCGTACTTCTTTCCGTCCTTGCCGAACTTCTCAAGTTCTTGGGTGACACCCTCTTGAGCCAGAGCGTTGGCGGCATTGATGGCATCAACGGCTTCCTCGGAGAGGTCTTCGTCATCGATACCGGTGGTGAAACCGAGCGACGTACAGGCGGCGATCGAGAGTCGGGTAAATTCGTCAAGGAAACGAGCACCTTGCTCTGGGCCATTGGTTTGGACGATGGCGTCGAGAAGACGACCGTCTTCAGCACCGATGGCTCGCTTGTCAAGCGTTCCGTCAACCTGGCCGTCTTTGACGTTGACCATGTCGTTGGAGCGGCTTCGGAATCGCAGGTGGATGTTGTCCGGGATGATCAGCGAGATGATGTCTTGGCCTCGGTAGGCAGGTTCACCGTTGGCGTCCTTCACCAGTTCGGGCAGCGCTCCAGTGTAGCCGATGTTCCCCAGCATCTCCAAGCCGTGGGCTTGGCGAATCATGGTGCCGGGTCGGGACAGGAGGTAGGCGCCGGAGATGTGGTCGTGGATACCGCCGATGACCGCACCGCCGTAGCGAGGGGTCAGGATGTGTTCCTGGACACGCATCAAAATCTTGGCTTCCGCACGGGCTTCCTCGGACTGGATGACGTGCAAGTTCATCTCGTCGCCGTCAAAGTCAGCGTTGTACGGGGTACAAACGGCCAAGTTAAAGCGGAAGGTGTGGCCCTTCATGACGCGAACTTCGTGCACCATCATCGACATGCGGTGAAGCGATGGTTGTCGGTTGAAGATGACGACATCGCCGTCGATCAGGTGGCGCTCAACCTGAAGACCTGGCTTCGGGTTGCCGTAGCGGTCCAGGGTGGACAAGCGGTCCTCAACACCGGTGCGCTCTTCGCCCCACTCGTCAAAGGGACTGCCACAGTGCGGGCAGGCCACCTCGAGGTGCTCGGGGAAGGGTTCGGGGTTGGGGTTGTCGGCCTGTGCCAATTCGTGCATCCAGCGGTAGTGGAGGATGGCGCGAGGGTCGTCTTCAGGGAGTTTCTTGCCGTTTTCGTCAAGGCCCTGCAGGTTGTTGAGGGTGGCGGTGTCGTTGACGACGTAGCTGACCTCTTCTTCACCCATGCCGGTCAAGGCGATTTGCTTCTGAATGACCAAACCTGGCAGGAAGTTGGGCGCTGGCATGACCGAGTGGAGGTCGGGACGCGTGGTGGTCTCCTCGTTGCACTCGGGGTTGTGGCAGCGGAACCCTGCGTTGATGAGGCGGCTTCGGGCATTGATCTTGACACGGCGACCGTCGCCACGGACGATGTAGTTCACACCGGGGTGGACGTCAGGCCCGCGCAGAATCATCTGGCGCATTTGCTCTCGATTTCGGGTGGTCACACGGATGGGAACGGTGAGTTCCTTGGCGATCTTCGTTGGGACACCAACCTCGTTGACGCTGAGGTAGGGGTCGGGCGAAATCACCGAGCGAGCACAGAAGTTGACACGCTTACCGGAGAGGTTGCTTCGGAAGCGACCTTCCTTCCCCTTCAGGCGCTGCGTGAGCGTCTTGAGGGTTCGACCGGAGCGGTGGCGAGCCGGCGGGATACCGGAGGTTTGGTTGTCAAAGTAGGTGGTAATGTGGTACTGCAACAGTTCCCACAAGTCCTCAACGATGAGTTGGGGTGCACCGGAGTCACGGTTCTCTCGCAGGCGCTGGTTGATACGCAGCACGTCAACGAGTTTGTGCGTCAGGTCGTCTTCAGACCGGTCGCCGCTGTCCAAGGTGATGGACGGACGAACGGTGATGGGTGGGACCGGGAGCACCTTGAGCACGACCCACTCGGGGCGGTTCTGCTTGTCCATACCGATGAAGATGAGGTGCTCTGGCGGGATGCTGCTGAGCCACTCACGAACGTCGCGTGGGTTGAGTTTGCGCTCGGTGTTGTCGTGCTTTTCCTTGAAGGTCGTTGGCTTGTCGAGGATGATTTTGCCTTGGGACGAACCGCAGTGCATGCAGACCTTTCGCTTGGTGCCTGAAGTGACCTTCTCGACTTCCTTGATGATCTTCGAGAATTCGGTCGAACCAACACCGTGCTTGGTGATGACGTCTCGGATGCGGTTTCGGTAGTAGTCCTGCTCGCTTTGCTCGGGGTTGGAACCTGGCGAGGTGCCGGGTTCGCTGTGGAGCAAGATGTTGCTGCAGTCGTTGCAGGTGGCCTTCAGAGCCGTCTTGATCAGGTTCACGAACCCGATGTGGATGACGGGAAGTTCAAGCTGGATGTGGCCAAAGTGACCAGGCGAGTCCTGATACTGGCAGTTGTCGGTAGGACACAGGAGACCAGGTTCGATGACACCCATGTGCGGGTCCATCAGACCTTGCTTGTAGGCGTGACCGTCGTCCTTGTAGGTGTCAGCAGTCTTGACTTCGACAGCTGACATCTTTCGGATTTCGCTCGGGTCCATCAAACCAAATCGAA
>DAET01000014.1:16690-22907 GCA_002497765.1 Euryarchaeota archaeon UBA486 | reverse complement strand
CTCTGAAATCCTTGATTTCATCCAACAGGCCTCAGAGAAAGCCGATGCCGGCGTGGGACAGGGCAGCGAATGGCACTGGGAATCTTCGGCGTGAAAGGGGTTGCGAACGTGAACGAGGAACGCGACCAAGCCTTGCGCGGCGACCGACGCGCCATGGCTCGTTTGCTCTCCAAAATCGAAAACGGCACCCTTGCCCTCAGCCAACTCATCGAAACCCTCCCCGGATCCTCGGAGAATGGATGGACCACGATGGCCATTACCGGTGCGCCTGGTGTCGGTAAATCCGTCCTCGTGGACGCCTTGATGACAGCGTGGGCGAGCGAAGGCCACAAGGTGGCTTTGCTGGCGGTCGACCCGAGTTCACCCCGAACCGGAGGCGCCCTTCTGGGCGACCGCATTCGCATGTCCTCGGTTGACAACCCCACCATCAGTGAGCGCGTGTATGTTCGTTCGATCGCCACGCGTTCCTCATCGGGCAGTGTGCCCCTCATCGTTGAAGACATGGCTGGGTTTCTTCTCGCTTGTGGATGGGACCGTGTGCTGATTGAAACCGTGGGCTCGGGTCAGGCCGAGCTCCGATGTGCAGCCGTGGCCGACCGCATCGTGGTGGTCGAAGGACCGGCCCGTGGCGATGGCATCCAAGCGGAAAAGGCGGGTCTCCTCGAACTGGCCGACATCGTTCTCGTCAACAAAGCCGACCTCGACGGTGCTGAACGCCACGCCGGTGAGTTGCGTGAGTCGTACGCCCTCGACGGCGATGATGCACCCGAGGTGTTGCTGACCTCTGGCCTCAAAGGCCTCGGGATTCCTGAAGCCGCATCGGCGTTGCTCAACCTCAACAGTTCAGGTCGTGCACGCCGCGCCCGAATGCGTGAACGTTTGCTGGGCCAACACGAACGTCGGCTTGTTCTCCACCCATCATACAACAGCGTCCTTGACGCCCTCTGTGAGGGGACCCTTGATATTGAGGAGGCGTTGATTCGTCTTCAAGGGGAATGAAATGGACGGTCAAGTTGAGATGACCAATCCGGTCGACACCTCCGTTGGAGGAATGCGAGGCCACGTTCTTCGAAGGGGCGTTCACCTTGGCATGGTTGGTATTCCCTACCTTTACTTCGCTCACGGAGAATCGGTCGCTGAGGCGGTTGGCCTCGAACTGCCCCAAGTCGTCGCCGGCGTGGTGCTGCTCGCCCTCCTGCTTGAAGGGTTGCGTTTGAAGCTCGGCCTCACGGTCTTCGGCCAGCGGGACTACGAGGCTCACCAAGTCTCGGCCCTCGCTTGGGGTGCCGTCGGCGTTGGCTTTGTGCTCCTCTTGACCCCTCACGAAGCCTATGCGTGGCCGCTCATTGCTTCACTGGCACTGGGTGATCCCTTGATGGGAGAACTTCGCCGAAAGGACGTCGCAGACCGACAGGTGATGATCTACGCCACCTTGCTCCTCCTCGCCATTTGGTTGGTGTCAAGTTTCCAATTCGGTACGCCGGTGTGGCTCTGCATCCTGCTCGCCCCTGTGTGCATGATCTCAGAGTGGCCTCGGTTGCGCTACATCGACGACAACGCCACCATGTTGCTGATTCCTCTGGCGCTCGTGCTCCTGCTCGAACCCTTTGCGCTTGTTATGGCCTAAATCGGCCAGTGGCACATGCTTGATTCAATACGTTGAAAGGGTGGCCACGGCTCGTTGGAATCAGTGAAGAACATGGCCGACGAACCCACGAACTCGGACCCTCCCCAAATCGCATACGGAATGGCTTTTGCAGTCGCCATTGTCCTGTTGGCCGTGGTGATGTTCCAGTACCCACTTTGGTAAGGAAATTTCACTGATTCTGAACATCCCTTGAAAAGGGACTGTCCTCGTAGATGACTCATGTGCGGCATTGCCGGTGTGCTTGGCCACCCCGATGCCGCTGTGCTGCAACGCATGAATCGACTCCAGCAACACCGTGGACCCGATGAAAACGATGTCTGGCATGACGAGCATGTTGGCTTCGCCCATGCACGCCTCTCCATCCTTGATTTGCAGTCAAGTCAGCAACCCATGACAGGTGTGGAAGGCGCCGTGGTCATTCTCAACGGCGAGATCTACAATCATCGTGATTTGCGTGCCAAGCATTCGGGCTATCCGTTCCAAACAGCAGGTGATACCGAAGCCGTTCTTGCCGTTCACCATGCAGCGAGGCAAAGGGCCACGGGTGATTTGTCGGCGAAGGACCACGCAGCCTGGTTGTCAACCCTGGACGGTATGTATGCCATCGCCCTCTGGCATCCGGCTTCTCAGGAACTCATTCTCGCCCGAGACCCCATGGGCATCAAACCGTTGAGCAGAACCATGGTTGATGATTCGCTGATGTTCGCCAGTGAGGTCAAAGCCTTCCGAGCGGATGAGCGCTACGTTCCCGAGTTGGACGAATTGGCGATGGCTGCTCGTTTGGTGTGGGAATATCCACTCGACGGAACGACCCTTCTCAAGGGCGTTCACCAGGTCCGGCCCGGCACCGTTGAACGATGGGGCTTGAATGGAGACCACCAACCGGTGTTGCTCGATGTGGCCGACATTGAACGCCAGGTGTTGGACCCCTCCCCGACATGGGACCCAACCGCCAACGCCGCCGACCTGCTCGAGAGTTTTGTCTCCGGCGTCCAGCAACGCTTGATGGCCGATGTGCCGGTGGGCATTGTGCTTTCAGGAGGCCTGGATTCAAGCTTGGTTGCAGCCGTGGCCCATGAGGCGGCCGAACGCGCAGGCCAGCCCGTCCCCGAATGCTGGACCGTGGCAGAGAGCGAAGACAACCCGGATTGGCAGGCGGCCGAAGTGGTGGCATCCCATCACGACCTGGTTCACCACCAGCACTTGCTTGAAGCGTCTGCGTTCGAAAAGCGCTTACCCAAACTCGCTTGGCACGGGGAAGACGCCGACGTGACGGTCATGTTCTTCCACCCGCTGTTTGAACACATGGCCAACCACGTCAAAGTTGGCCTGTGCGGGCAGGGCGCCGACGAACTCCATGCTGGCTACCCAAGGTACGGAGCGCTGGCCGACCACGGTCAAGTGCTCAAGCAGCGCATGAACGCCCTGCCTGCCCACCTCAACGCAGCCCTGCTCAACGGCGGTCTCCCTCGCGAAGAAGGCTGGTACGGCCATGCTCACGACCCTGAAACCATCACGGGCGACCTGCAAACCATGCTCAACTTTGAGTTGGAACACGGCCAATTAAGCAATTTCCAACTCAGGCTGGTCGACCGCCACTCGATGGCGCATTCCCTCGAGGTCCGAGTCCCGTTCTTGGGCAGCGACCACCGAGCGGCTTCCTACGCCTTGCCGGCGGAATGGAAGCGTGGTGCAGGCCGAGAAGAGAAAGCCGCCCTTCGACAGGCGGCTGACTTGACCCGCCTGCCCAAAGACATCGTGCGCCGGCCAAAACTCCCGGCAGGCCGGGCCACCTCGCCCTCCATGCTCGAGCAATTCCTGAACGATCGCCGTTCGCAAACCGAAGAATTGCTCGAACACTACGGCCAGTGGGCCCCCGTCCTGAAAGGACAAGAGGAATTGGCCCTGGGCTTGGGCTTGTTCGAATCGCTCCACCTGCGAGAGGACGGCCACCATCGAACCTCCCACTCCATTGACGACCTGATTGCTGAGGTGATCTCTCCATGAACTTGCGAACACAAACCGAACGACTCGAATCAATGCGCGACGAAATCACTGCCTGGATGAAGCAGAAGCGGAGCGAGGTCCCCATCCCGGTCTACGGCAGCGTAGACGTCCGGGATGCAGGATGGAAAATTGGCGTGGTGGACGCCAACCACTTCCCAGCCGGATTCAACAACGTCTCCAAGGAGAACCTCGCTGAACTCTCGACGCTGTTCAAGGACCACATCAACCGCACCCACCCGGACTGTTCATGGGTCCACATCTACCCCGAAAGTCACACCCGCAACCAAGGCTACGTTGAGAACATCGCCACCATCAAGGCCATGATCGAAACGGCAGGGTACACCTGCACGGTGGGTTCGCCCGACCTCAACGGGTTGGAATCCGTTCACGGCATCTCCGGGCCGTTGATGTTGACGGACGTCGCCCTGAACGAAAATGACGAATTGACCGTGAACGGGACCAAACCCGACCTCATCCTGCTCAACAACGACCTGACCGATGGCGACATCCCCGGGGTGCAGAGCACCAACATCACCCCGCCGCCCCACATGGGCTGGTACCGAAGGCGGAAGTCTCAGCACTACGAAGCCCTGCGACCGTACATTCTCGAGATGGCTGAACTCATCGACATTGACCCGTGGCATTTGATGCCGGACTGGTTTGTCTCCGAAGACAAATGCCTGACCGAAGAGGCGTGCCGCATCAAACTGGCAGGCGAAATCGACGACTTCCTCAACGGACTTCGGGAGAAGTACCGGTCCCTTGGCATTGAGCGGGAACCGACGGTGGTCATCAAGAACGACAGCGGGACCTACGGTCTTGGCGTGATGATGTTGACCAAAGGCGAGCAAATCCTCAACCTCTCCAACCGAAAAGCGAACAAACTTCGATACGCGAAGGGAGGTGCGAAGGTGGATAACTTCCTCATCCAAGAAGGGATTCCAACCGCACTGGCCACCGAGGAAGGGGAGACCCTCGAGCCGGTGGTGTACCTGGTTGACGGTGAAGCTGCGTCGTGGTTTTACCGCATCAACGCCAAGAAATCCGATATGGACAACCTCAATTCACCCAGCGCTCGCTTTGAGAACTACGAAGGCAGCGAAAACCCCTACGGCAAGGAAGCACACAGCTGGCACGCACTTGTGGCCGAACTTAGCATGATCGCCATGGGTGCCGAAGCCGCCGAATGGAAGGCATGAGGGAATCCAACCTGATGCAACAGAATGAAAGCCAGCGGGCCGTGGCCGACCCATGAGCCAGCGCGTGTGGTTGTACATCACCACCATCGCCGTTGGTTTGTGGATTTCAGCGACAGGCGCTGCAGGCCTTCTTCCCGACAGCCTGGCAGAATGGCCGGTCAACGTTTGGTGCTGGGGCGTCTTTGCCTATGTGTACCGAGTGGCCGACCGAAAGGAACGCATCGAGATGCTGACGGTGGTCGCCCTCGCCACCCCGATGGAGCTGTTTTTCTCGGAAGTGTGGTTGATTTACGAATACCAGCGGGACTTCATGCCGCTGTTTGTCCCCGCAGGCCACTACTTCCTGTTTGACCTCGGACGACGTGCAGCCCACAGGATGCGGGAATCCATGGCCATGCCTGCTCTCATGCCGTTCGTTCCCCTCGTGGCCTACGGTGCATGGACCGGCGGCGACACCTCAGGTGTGGTCATGCTGGTGCTCGTGCTCGCCTTCACGCAGTGGGGGCCTCAACCTCGCCTCTACGCCGCCATGGCGTGGGCCGCCCTGGCGATGGAACTCTGGGGCACCTACCTCGGGAATTGGACCTGGGCGTCAGACGTCCCGTGGACGGGATTAACGGCGTGGAACCCTCCTCTTCTCGTGGGCGCCTTCTATTGTTTTGGCGACCTGCTGGTTAACTTGTGCGTTGCCAAGTTTGAAGGGGAACCTACGCCCGAGGGTTCAGCATGACCGGTGCTGACGAGTTGCGTAAGCGCCGTGAGCAAGAGGCGCTGAAGATTCGCACCGCTCTCAACCGACAACGAGGTGAACAGCGTGCCAACACCAAAGGTGGTGAAGGAACGGTGGCCTTTGTCGAAGAGCGCAAATGCATCGGCTGCGACCAGTGCACCATCGTGTGCGACGACGACGCCATCGAACTCTATCACGTGGACGTGCTCAGCCCGCTCATGTCGGTGGAGAGTAACCGCAAGGCCAAGATCATCCGAGACGCTTGCACGGGTTGCCGATTGTGCGTCCTTGCGTGCCCGACCGACGCCATCACGATGATCGACCGATGAGGTGAACCCCATGTCAAAGAAAGGAAAAGACCCAACCGCACAACGCTTTGGAGGCGAATTTGGACCTTACCGCAAGGAAGGGACGCAGGGCGTCACGCTCTCGACGTTCAAGACGCTCGTGTGGACGTCCAACATTGGCGGCCTTCTCCTCGTGGTCCTTGCCCTCGAGCTGCTCTTCGTTCAGCAGCGTTTCAACTGGGGCTTCCTCGCCCTCGTGCTCGGTGTGGCCGTGGCTCTGTTCCCGTCCAACTACGAGATCGTTGGCATGAACGAAGAAGACGGCGACAACGACTGATGCACCCTT
>DAET01000014.1:5937-16297 GCA_002497765.1 Euryarchaeota archaeon UBA486 | reverse complement strand
CTCAAGCTTCAGCAGTCTCGCTCACGGTGGTTTCGGCCCCGAGTTGAGCCTTCTGCTCGTTGATTTGGCGAGCGAGGAAGGACACGACGTCGAGAATCTCGATGTCGGCGTAGGCTTCGTCGCCTTCGAACTTCAGGCACTCAAAGTGAGACACACACTTGGGACAGGAGGTCAACATCGTGTCGGCACCGGTGGCACGGACTTCTTCCATGCGGGTGACACGGAGGGAGCGAGCGTTCTCGTTGCACGACATCATGCTGGACACACCACAGCACATGGCGTCCTCGCCGCTGTGCTCCATCTCCACGATCTCGACACCCTCAACGGCGTTGATGAGTTCACGAGGCTCGTCATAGATGCCCATTTGGCGACCGAGTCGGCACGGGTCGTGGTAGGTGACCGTCGTGTCGTCGGACTTGAGGTTCATGTCGAAGCCCTGCTCGATGAGGAACTCCGTCGTGTGCATGACCTTGACGTCCTCGAGTTCGTAGTCTCGAGCGAAGGTTCTGAAACACTCGGCACAGGAGGAAACAAGGGTGTCGATGCCGGACTCGTTGATCTTGCGTTGGTTGTAGGCCTTCAACTTCTCAAAGACCTCGTCCAAGCCCTGCCACTTCTGGTCGTGGCCACAGCACTTGAGGAAGTCTCGACCCAGGTAGGCCACGTCGCTGCCCATTTCCTCGAAGAGGGTGAACGCAGCCGTGGTGGTGTCGCCGAGGTTCATGGTGCCCTCGTTGACGTGGGAGAAGACCATCTCCTGGTCAAGGTAGTCGACACAGCCGGGGTAGTAGCCGATGTTGGAGGTGATGGGGTAATCCTCGGTGGCGATGAAGTCAGCATCAGCGGCTTCCTCAGCCTCAGCGTTGAGCACGGCCTGAAGCACGGTGTGAGGGATCTCAGCCTGCGGACCGCCCACGATGAGCGAGCGGCGAATGTCCACATAGGAGTCGTAGTTCACCAGTTGCGGGCAAGCGTTCGTACATGCCGTACAGGTCAAACACGAGTAGAGCGGTACACCGTCGTCTTCGTTGTTCCACGAGTTGTAGATGATGTTGAGCTTGTCGCCGCCGTTGAACAGGCGGACAGGACAGGCATCGTCGCACAGGTCGCAGCCGTAGCACTTGTTCATCTCAAACTCATAGCCACGGGCCATGTAGCGAAGCAGGACGAAGACCAAGGCGCCGAAGGTGACACAAGGAATGAACATGGCATACGTCAGTTTGGCGTCGAGCGACTTGGGGTTCTGGTGGTAGGTGGGGTTCTCAATGTACGAGAAGGCCGAGCCGCCCAGCGCCATCTCCTCAGCGTTGCTCAGGTTGACCGTGTGACCTGCGAGGCCAGCAGGGGCGTTCTCGTCCCAGACCAACAAGGGCTGGTAGCTGGCGATGGTGAACGCCGTCTCGGTCGTGATGCTGTCGTTGAGCGCCAAAGCGCCGCTGACGACCACGTTGTAGGTGTAGTCGTAGGTGCCAACGGCCATCTCAACGGTGGCACCCTCGCAGTTGGCAAAGGACACAATTTCCTTACCGCTGGCATCGGTGACCGTCAAGGTCGTGGCGACCATGGTTTGGGTGGAGACATCGTTGATCTTTCGCTCGCTGGAACGGAACTCACACGCCAGGTCGGTCGTGATGCCGTCGCTGGTCACCTCTTCGGGGTGGCCTTCAGGGAACAGTGTCGTGTCTTCGGTAATGGTGAAGGAACCGCTGGTGGTGAAGCCTTCGCCACCGTTGAACGTGGTACCGCCCGCTGCAGCGTTGATGCCGTTGGCCGGGTCTTGATGGCCGTTCGCATCGTTGAAATCCGTGATGATGTAGCGAGCGGGCTGGTAGATGTTCCAACCCAGCCACGCTGTCGTCGGCACCACACCGCTTTCCGACCAACCACGGTCATCGGTGAATTCGTTCACGTCGTGAACATGGACATCCGTGGGCTGCGTGCGCATGGCTTCGAGCTCGCCGTAATCCTTGATGGTCAACAGACCCTTGGCGTCCCAGAACCCTTTGTCGTAGGTGTCGAAGGTCGCCACGGTAGCTGCCGAAGAGAGGATGAGGGCACCGACGAGGAGTTGGCGGCTCTTGGCCACGGTGAAACCTGTGCCCCAGGCCTTGATGAGCAAAACTCGCCCGATGAAGTAAACACAAATCCACATCAGGACGCCGGTCATGACCCACGGTATCGAGTTGAACACTTCCGCTATCCACGGTTCTCTCGTCCCGCACAACAAATCGCCGTGCGAGTCCAACTTACAGAAATCGGACCGGTTTTTCCCGTACAGTTCCAAGAAGATGTTGATGGAAAAGACCGAGATGAACCAGATGTGCGCCAAATACACGGCACCGGCTGCGGCAAACCACGGGTCTTCCACAGGACGCTTCTCACGGCCACCGAGGAAGGGTGGCAGAGCGAGAATGCCAACGGGAATACCGGTCAGAGCAGCGCCCCACCAAGCAGCGTTCCAGGGGAACATGGGTTGGCCGACGATGTCGCCGATGAAACCGGTGGGCACCACGAATTGTGGGAGGTATTCACCCCAGCGGAGGTAACCATACGAGAACAGCACGTACCAGTCAGGGAACACGAACCCAGCTTGGGCGTAGGGGTCGGCTGCACCGTGGAGGGGTGGGGGGATCAGCCAGGCGTAGAACAGCAGAATCGAGAGCATTGAGGCGAAGATGATGCTGTCACGCAGCACTTCGTGAGGCCAGAATCCGTGACCAGTGCGCGTTCGCTTTCGCTTCTCCTCTGCTTTCTGCAGGTTTTCTTTTTCCTCCATGTACATGGAGGCGACTCTTCCAAAGTTGTCAATCAGTCCCATATTTTTCCCTCCGTATCAATGCGGCTCCGCAATACCTTGCACCCAGACGATGAACAAGTGAATGATGATGAGCGTGGTAACGATGACAGGCAGAATGAACACGTGGATGAAGTACATTCGAGTGACCGTCAACGGCGTCAATTCAGACCCTGCGAAAAGCAAGGTGGCGATGTACTTCCCGACCAGTGGACTGGAGTTGGCGAGGTTGATGCCGATGATGGCAGCACCGTAGGCAAGGCTGTCCCATGGCAACAGGTAGCCAGAGTAACCGAACACGATGGTCAGGGCCATGAGGGCCACACCGATGAGCCAGTTGAGCTCACGTGGGTTGCGGTAGGCACCGGTGAAGTAGACGCGGCACATGTGAAGGAACACGCTGGCAACCATGAAGTGGGTTGTCCAGTGGTGAACGGCACGCAGGATGTAGCCAAACGGCAATTGCGTCATGATGTACTGCATGCTGGCGTAGGCAGGAGACGGATCGCCTTCGCCACCAGGGACGTAGTAGATGCCGAGCACGGTTCCCGTGATCACGAGGATGATGAACGAAAGGAAGGAGATGCCACCAAGGCAGTAAAGCGGGTACCAATACCAGATGATGCGGAGTTTGTACTTCTCAGCGTGGGTGAGCGGCATTTGCCGGTGCATGTTGTAGTAGGCGCCCTTCGACATGTTCCAGTAGTCTTGAAGACGGAACCGGGTGTCGAGCCATGAAAAGACCCACAAGAACGAGCGTTCAGCCACACCCATCTTGCCGGTCGATTCGACCGCACGTAGGATGTCGCGTCGAGGCATTTCCTCGTTTTCCTTGCGCAGCGTGAACGCCACGAGCAAGACGAGGAAGGCGATGAAGAACCAAAGAATCCAGAACATTGTCGTCATGTGTTCACCTCAATCGCAATACGTGTACCAGTCGACGTAATCGGGCACGCCTTCAATGATGCCACCGTTCAGTTGAATGGGAATGATGGGGAGACCCACCGGAGCAGGCCCGCCGGCTCGGCGAATACCTGCGTAGTTGAAGGTGGCACCGTTGGACCGGTTTCGGTTGGTGTTCATCTCCAGTGCCGTGGGGTCAAAGCGAGAGGAGTGACAGATGCAGAACATCTTGGTGCCACCGTCGTCGCCACCACCGGGCGTCCAGGAATCTTCGGTAAAGGAGTTGGACACGAGTTGCCAGCCGGGAATGCAGCACAAGTGAGTACATCGGCCGAACACCATCACGAGATCGTCGGATGGCATCAAGCGGGGGTCGAGTTCGGCCAAATCTTCGAAGTGGCCGACGTACTTGCCGGTCTCGTCGTAGCCTTCCATGAATTGGAAGCGGGCTTTGCCGTTGGACTCAGGTGTCCCGGCATACTTGGAGTGGGCAACGTAGTTCACCACGACTGGAACACCGTTCCACACACCGGCTGCACCGGCCGTACCGGTGGAAGACGCAGCGGCTTCGGCTTCAAAGTCGGCCTTGGTCATGGGCTGAAGGTGCTTGGCACCGTACCATGCTTCGTCTTCACGACCCTTGGCCCAAAACTGGACAGCGAGGTCGCCACCACCGCCACCGCCGGGCGGGAGGAGGATGGCGGCAAAGCCGAGCATACCGAGGGAAGCGGTCAACACACCAGCGGCGGTGTTGAACCCGTAGCGAAGGAACTGTCGACGATTGATGGAGGTCGTACCGACGCCAGCAGCGTCCGCCATATCAGAAGGTGCGGGTTTGAGGTCGTATTCACGTGCCATGATGCATCACCACTTGTACTCCCGCCAGTCCTTGGCGTGTTCTGGAATGAATTTGTTCTGGGCGTGCTTGACGATGATGGTGTCAGGCAGGATGTACTTCAGGTAGATGATGCCGATCATGATAACAGTGGTCATCGTCATGGCGAGGTGGAACGAGAGTTGTTGCTGGTCCCAGCCGTTGGCCAAACCGTAGATCATGGAGAAGCTCCAATAGCAGATCCAAAACAGGCCCCAAGCCAAGAAGAACATCGTCAGGTACGAAGCTCCCGAAGGTGCCAGGGAGGCGCTGACGATGGTGCCGGGCTCAGCGATGTTGAACACACCATGGTCGATGGCACTCGCCATTTCGTCCTCGGTCAATTCGGCGCCCTCGAGCGCCGTGCGGGCGTCAGCGACGGGGATGCTGCCGTCGGCCACGCCTCGAAGCAGGGTCGTAATCGTGTCATCCATCACTGATCACCTCGTCGCATGAGTTTGTAGCGCAATCGGAGTTGATTGCTGCGTCCTTTGTAAGATGTTGAGAAGCCGTAGCGAAGCAGGAGACCTGCAAAGATGACCACACCAATCACGGCGCCGAAGCCAAGAAGACCCAACCAGTGGGCACGGAGTTTGGCTCCCATGTGATGGAGATCGATGCCATGGTGGGCAGGCTCGGGCGGAGCGACATTACCATCGCCAGCGAACAGGGTGCGGGTGCCCATGGCAGCCGAGGCTTCACCGCCTTCGTTCAGGGCGAAGTTGAGCTGATTCCAGCGATCTTCAACCCCTGGAATTTGGTCGCCGTTGACAGAGTTGCCGACAATCCAGAAGTTCACGGCGCCAGAACCGGTTTCTGGGGCCGTCCACTCGAAGACCCAAGCGCGGTCTTCGGTGGCGGAAGAGGCCTCGGTGTGAGTCAGCGTTTGTTCGTCAACCGTTCCATCGATTTCCCAGTTTTGCGCCACATCACTGGCCAGCGTGCCGAGCGAAACTCGCATCGAGAAACCAGCCGTGTAGGTGCCCGTAGCAGGTGGGCCGCCGATCAGTTGCAGGTGAAGCGGGTAAGTTTCGCCGGCGACATAAGCAAAGGGAACATCGACGAGGATGACCTGCACAGCGTTGTCCGCCACTTCGTTGTGGCAGAGGCAGCCGGACTTGGCCACATCGTCAATGTCGACTTGACCGGTGGAGCCTTGATGAGATTGAGGGCCGCCAATGCCGCCGTGATAGGAAGAGGCGAGGGTGGGGAGAAGCAGCAAAATCCCCACCAGCGTCAGCAACGCGGTGCGGGACGTGAGAGAAGATTTGTGCATGGCCTCACCCTTACATCTAATCCGACCTGTAAGGACTCCTTAAACATTGCCAGCAAAACACCACTTCAGGTGCGGCGCAGTGTTGCGTTTTTTGAGAGATTTTGACCCCCTGAATTATCACCTGATTTCCTCGCCAAACATTCGAGAGAAGGATTCTTGTGTTTCAGCCGGTTCCACATGCTGAGCACCATGGGAAATTACGCCTTTGAGAACACCTACAACCTCACCAGCGACCAGTTGGAGCGGTTGGACGAAGCAGAGGATTTGATGCTCAAAGGCGCATTGGGCAAGGCAGAAAGCATGCTGCTCGCCATGCTTGAGGAAGACACAGAGTGCATCCCGGTGTTGTCAAACCTCGGCCACCTCTACGGCCGACACCTCTCGGAATTCAAGACGGCCGTCGAATACTATGACCGAGTGCTATGCATTGAACCGGACAACGCCTGGGCCCGAGACGCTCGTCGGAGGTACCTCCGCTACATCGAGGATTGATGCACACCAAAGTTCATGGAGATGCATCATTCAGTTGGCGCCATGGACTCCTCCAACATTCTCGTGGCTGGAGTCGGCGGCATCGGCTGTTCGTGGGCCAAGCAGGCGCACGTGAAATGCCGGGGAAGCGCTCACTTGGTCCTCATCGACGCCGATGATTCAAGTTTCACCACCGGCGAGGACGTCCACGTGTTGCGGCTCGGGCACGCCCTCGACAGCGTCGGCTGTGCTGCGCTGCCGCCGCTGGCAGAACAACGCATGCGAGGCCTGAGCACCCTCACCAACCAGATGCTGAGTTCCACCGAACTCGTGATTCTTCTCACCGGTCTTGGCGGAGGCGTAGGCACCGGTGCGGCACACGAATTTGCGAGGCAGGCACGGCAATCAGGAGCCATCGTCTTGGCCGTCGCAGCCCTGCCCTTTGAACACCAATCAACCCGAATGGAGATCGCCATGGAGGGACTGGAACGGCTTGAGAAAACCGCTCACGTCACGGTGCGCCTTTCCCTTGACCGCCTCGCCCGCCAGGCGAGAGAACGCGGACAACTCTGGCAGATGGGGGCCGAATGGATCGAAGACCTCGTCGACGGACTGGTGAGAACCCTGATGCGAATGGGTCTGCTCAATCTTGATCTCATGGATTTGCGAGCGATTGTGGATCAAACCGGGGAGGCGACGATGCTGGTGGGCGTTGGGCGTCCAGACGATCCACGGGGCATCCTTGAAGCAGCCCTCAAAGCGCCGCTGGCAGCGATGGATGTTGCGGGTGCCAAAGGGTGTTTGATCCAGGTTGAGGGCGGGCTTGGCATGACCATCGGCCAAGTCAATGCCGTGGCGGATTTGTTCACAAGTGCCCTTGACACGGATGCCATCGTTATCCTGGGCGCACGCGTCAGTGAGGATTTGGTGGACACCATTCGTGTGGTGACCTTACTCGCTGGCATTCGCCCGAGTTAGTCAAGCAGCTCGATCTCGTCGTCGTCCCACGCCACATCGTCAGCGAGCACTTCGGGCGCCGACCACGAAACCTCTTCGCCAATCGCATCGCCTTGAGGGTCGGTCGTTGAAGGAATCTCGGCTCCAGCCAGACCATTGGAGTCCTCAGCAGCGTCCTTTCCGTCCGTGTTCGTTGGTCCGGATTGCGCAACGGCACCTGAGGTGTGAGCGGCACCCTCTTGCACAGCACCGTCGGTGTTGCGCTCCACCACCGTCGAGCCGGGGAGGCTATCGGACGACGTGGATGACGCCGATGCTGGGGTCGCTTCGCTGACCACCTGCTTGATTCGCTCGGTGGTCTCCATTCCCCCCATGGTGGATTTGAGGACGCGAGGTTGCATCCACAGGAAGGTCACGACAACGATAAGATGGCCCGCCATCATGACGTTTCTGACATCATCGAGAACGGTGGTCAACATGGCCACACTCCCGGCGTAGGCATAGCCGAAGGCCAGACCCATTGGGAGTGCGTTTTGGGAGGTTACCAAGCGAAGGGACGAACGGTAGGATTTCGAGGTGAGCCCCCAAATCGCCATCACCACGGTGAAAATCATCAACAAGAATTCCTCCACGAACAGAATTGTACCGCCAGGAGCGATGGCCCAGTGGCGCCAAACGGTGAGGAGGTGCCACGTGATCATGAGTTGGGTGAGCAGCATCCAGCGGTTCGAAAAACGATGAAAGTCAGCCCTTGAAGACGCTTGAAGGCGAGCGGTCCTCGACCGTCGCCAAGCCAGTCCAAACACAACGAGAACGACAGCGAAAAACACGGCGTTACTGGACAGGCCCTCAGCGGGGGACGTGCCTGTGTCGGCCAGCCATTCAAAGCCGAAGAGGAGAACCGAGACCAACATTACGATGACGGAAAGAGACCCCACGGTGGAGCCGGTCGAGAGACCTTCGCTTCGGGACTCACCGTCCGGGAGGCGGGAGGCTGCAAGCGAGGCAAGCCAACGACCAAAGCCCCGACCTTGGACAACGGCCCAGATCACAAAACAGGAGGACAACACCAGCGGCAAAGCATCCGTCAAGTCGCCCAACGCCCCTTGAGGACCAACCAAGGCCTGGAGGACGGCAAACACGACCGCAGCCATCACCAAGGGAAACACGCAGATTCGGAACGAAAGGATGAGGCCTTTCAGGCGGCCTGACGTTGGTTGTTCTGTCCCTTCCGGCAGCTGAATCCATCGCTGAACAGGACCAACACTCGCCATCAAGCCAGTGAGGAGGTAGCCACCGGAGAGGGAAAGGAACCCCAAGGCGCTGGCGACATCGCTACCAGTTGTTGCGAAAACTTGGAAAACAGCTGAAAGCAGGGCAATGAGGACAAGATGAGGCAGTGTTTTTCCGCTCAAGAGAACACGAAGAAGGCCGAACAACGAGGATTCCTCTTGTCGAAGGTCGTCCAGCGGCGTGGATTTCGATTCGAGAGGAACCTCCGGTGCCTCCTCACCCATGACGATTCCTGACGGCGACCTGTTTTGAGGCTATTCCCCCCTCGCAACATCAAACATGATGAAGAAGGAGGCAGTGGCGAGGTTGATGGCCAAGCGGCTAACCAAGGCCTTGCGGGAAAAAAGGCGCTGGCTAGGCGTCCTCGTGGAGCCTGCGTGCGTGACACGCAGCGACGTCGAAGAACGTCTGTCCGCACTGACAACAACGCTGGAACCCACCCCCGATGTTCGGTTGATGGATTTCTTCAATTCCAAGCAGCGGCACGAACTCAACACGCCGACAGACTTCAACGCCGAAGAAGGTGGAATCGCCATCTTGCGTATCCATCTGAAGGATGCTCCAACGCTCCGTCCCTTGTTTCAAGCGGAGGATGCCATCGAGCAACACGGCATTCGTAGCCTGACAACGAGTGGAAAAATACGGTTGGTCCGGCAGCGACTCGGCCTTCCAAAGCCTGAGCGCAGCCGATGAAGGCCGTCATTCATCCCAACATGAGACCATTCCATTCCGCCGCAGGCCTCAAGTGCCATCGCAGGAAGGCGTCATCATGGGAGGAGGCGGGACGGCGCCAAAGATGAAGATGAGCGATGCGTTCATCCTCACCGGACTTACCCTGCTCCTCGGTGGCCTGTTCATGCACGCATGGGTCACACCCATCAACCACAAAGCGACCGACCCACCTTACGCCAATGGAGCCTCCTTGATGTGGGGCGACCAATTTAATTTTGACATCACGGTGGAAAACGAAACCATCATTCGCATCGTGTTCAAAAACGAGACTGGGGGCGTCTTATCAGCCGATTCCGTGGTGCTCGCTGCGGGTGAATTGCATCAGCACACGCTCGCTGCACCGGATGCAGGGTACTACAGCTACGAAATTGACACCAAGGAGACAGGGGCGATCATCTACGTCGAAATTGAACGAAAACTCATGCTCGACATGCTTCCCTTTCCGGTGGGGGCGTTGATCCTCGCCATGGGGCTGTACCAACGTTCAGCCGCACCGCAAACACAAGCGGAGGAATCAATTCCCACTGAGGTCATGGACGCTGTGTTAGACGATTGACCATTCAATGTCCTCTGGATCATCCACGGCCTGGTCGACACCGTCCATCAGCACTGCACCACTCTCCGTTAGGCCGAGGATGGTCGTTTCGTCCCCTCTATAGACCAAGCGGCTAAATTGGCTCGCACCTTCAAGGACCGACGCCTCAAGGCGGGGGAGCGAAACCATCGCCGATGCGAGCCCGGGCACATCTTCAAACAACGAGGCAACCATGGCGTGGAGGAGACGATGAAGCGATGCCGCACCAAGGTCAATGCCCAAGTCTTGGACTCCGGACCAAGGACTGTTTTGGTGAACGGTGGTGTTCAGTCCAATGCCCAACACTGTTCGGGTGTTGGTGCCCTGAGTGGTGGCCTCAAACAACACACCTCCCGCCTTGGAAAGTCGTCCCTCTGCGCGCAGAATGTAGAGATCGTTTGGCCACTTAAGGACTGCAGCGTCTTGACGAAGCGGAGAGAGCACTCGCATCAAGCGGACCAAACCATCACCCACCCTGAGTTGGTC
>DAET01000014.1:0-5550 GCA_002497765.1 Euryarchaeota archaeon UBA486 | reverse complement strand
CATGGCGCCAGGTTGTGTTTCCCATCGCCGCCCGAGACGACCCCTTCCGCCCTCTTGCTCGGCAGCCAGAACCGTATCACCCTCGGTCCCCCCACGATTCATCACGTCGTCGTTCGTGCTCAAGGTCGATTCAACTCGCTCAATGGAGGCGTTTGAGTAGGGCTTCCACACGGCCAATACACGCAATGTTTCACCGTCATCAAAGGTTCTGGTCGCCACGGTTCGACCAGCCAAACCATGACTCCACGCGATGGCCTCAGCCTCATTTCCAATCCCGTTTGAAGAAACCGTGAGGAACGCTACACCAGATTTTGTGAGGAGGCGCCCGTTCTGCAGCAAGGTGAGAAACCGTGACAGGAGTCCACTGGCGTCGGTATCGGTGAGGGCGGCTTCTTCCATTGGACCGAGGGCACCCCTGTCAAGGACATCAGAAGAAAGATAGGGCATGTTCCACACCACAACATCGTACAACCGGTCACCACCCCACTGGCTCAGACCACCGTCCACAGAAGGCCCCGGGCCGCCTTCAAACACGTTCCCGACGAGCCCGTGCTCTGACAACAGTGCTCTCGTGCACGCCACCGCCAGCGGATTAACGTCGCAGGCAGACACCGTACAGCCCTGCTTTGCTGCCCACCAAGAGAGAACACCCGAACCACAACCAATTTCCAACCAGATTGTCTTCGAGTTGACCAGCTGCCGACTCAACGCGGAGAGGAGGAGATCGGTGTCTTCCCGGGGAGGATAAACAGTGGATGGCAGCATGAGGGTCAGTTGCTCCCCGGAGGGTGCCGCCCATCGGACCTGCACGGGCTGAGCATTCATGCGCTCAAGTTCTCGCTCGGCATGGGTGGAATCGAACGGTTCGTCGCCCCCCATGACCCCTTGGAAAAGCCCCTCTTTGATGAGGCTATTCGTGGCAGTGCGTGGGAAAAACGGCGAATTTTTGCCAGAAAGGCAGATTTATGAAGGGGGGGCTTGATGGTGCGTTCAGCCTCCCTCGTGGCCGCGTCGGTCACGGCCAACCCGAAATGTATAAGAAGGCCATGCAGGTCGGACAAAAAGCCCAAGTTGCTACATTGGGCCTGTAGCTCAGTCAGGTAGAGCGTCGGACTTTTAATCCGATGGTCGCGGGTTCGAACCCCGTCGGGCCCGCCTGACTGCGCTACCGGTCTTGTGTGGGAGGGCGATCCGGGGTGTAAAAATGGTCGTAAAGAGTGCAACAAAAAAGCGGTTGATGGAACTGGGTGTCTCAGAGGAGTACGCCCACAAACTGGCCACCGACCGAAACATGACCGACATCAAGAACATGACCCACGACGACGTGGCGTCCACCCTCGGCATCTCAAAGGACGCTGAAGAATTCATCAACACCATGCAAATCATCGCTGAGCAGGGCTCCCGACGCCGTGCTGCGAAGAAAAGCACCAAGATCACCATCCGGGCCAAGGCCGTTGACGACATGGACCGTCCGGAGATTACCTCTCGGTTCAACGCCCTCAACCACGTACTGGTCCCCCATCAGGAACTCGTTGGCGAGGCGAACATCTCCGAGGCCGACCAACTCGCCATCGAGATGGAAGCCCTCGCTCCGTGGAAGATGGTCCTGCCCGACCCCGAAACTGGCGAAGACCGCCTTGCCAAGGAACTGCTTCCAAAAATCCTCATCACCGACCCTGTTGTTCAGGTGATCAAAGAACTCGCTGAAGCCGAAGATTCGGCAGCCCACATGGCCAACCCAGACCACACCCCTCTGGCGGCCGGTTGGATTGCTGACCGTGTGCTGAAGGTCGTCCGCCAATCCCCGTCGGCTGGACAGACCGTGGCGTACCGACTCATTGTGGAGGGGAACTGAAGGAGGAGAACATCATGCAGGAAATCATTCAAGCATTTTTCAAAGAACGCAGCCTTGTCAACCACCAACTGGCCTCGTACAACGACTGCATCCCCGCTTCCGAAAGCACACTCTCCCGCATGGAGCGCATCATCCGCAACATCCGTGTTGGAACCGACGAGGACTTCAACGACGACGAAGGCGGCTACATCAAACTCGACGTGCACGACCAGGACATTGTCATTCGCCTCAAGAACGTCAAACTCGGACAACCCACGGTCAAGGAAGCCAACGGTGCACTCAACCCATCCACCCCGATGGAGTGCCGCCTGCGCAAGCTAACCTACATGTCCCCTGTCACCATCGACTTCACCATCAAGCGCAACGGCGTGCCCTCACCAACCGAGTCCGGCGTGGCTGTTGGCAACATGCCCATCATGGTCCGCTCTGAGCGATGTAACCTGCACCCCAAGCACATCGCCGGCGACCGCGTGCTCACGCCAACAACCTCCGCTGAGGACAAAGCCACTTGGCACGAACTGTTGCAGAAGAAGGGCGAAGACCCCCTCGACCCCGGTGGCTACTTCATCATCAACGGGACCGAGCGTGTGCTTATCTCGATGGAAGACCTCGCCCCCAACCGAGTCACCGTCGAAATCAACAAGCGCTACGCCAAGCAGACTGAAGTCGCCAAGATCTTCTCTCAGAAAGACGGTATGCGCAAGCCGCTCACCGTGGAAAAGCGCCGAGACGGTATGCTCATGGTGAAGATTTCCACCGCTGGTACCACCGCCATTCCCGTCGTGCTGCTGATGCGCGCCCTCGGCGTTGAGAACGACCAGCACATCTTCCAGGCCATCGCCGGCAACACGGACTCGTTCAAGTACATCGTTGCCAACATCAACGAAGTCAAAGACAACGAAGAATACAGCGTCGAAACGATGGAGGAGAGCCACCAGTGGCTTGAGAAGAAATTCGCTGCTGGTCAGCAAAAGGAATACCGTGAAGCACGAGTGAGCCAACTGCTCGACCGAGAACTCCTTCCTCACCTGGGCGACCAAGTCGAAGACCGAGAAAAGAAGGCCATCTACATGGGCCGAATCGTCCGCCAGGTCTTGGAAATGGCCATCGAAGGCCGAGACCCCAACGACAAGGACCACTATGCCAACAAGCGTGTTCGCCTCGCTGGCGACCTCATCGAAGACCTGTTCCGTGTGTCTGCTGGACAACTCGCTCGTGATTTGAAGTACCAACTCGAGCGACACCACAACCGCAAGCGAGAGCTGAAGATCACCTCCTGCCTTCGTCCTGATGTGTTGACGAGCAAGATCATGCACGCACTCGCCACCGGCAACTGGGTCGGCGGTCGCTCTGGCGTGAGCCAACTGCTCGACCGAACCACGTACCTCGCAGCGTTGTCTCACATGCGCCGTGTCACCTCACCGTTGGTTCGAAGCCAACCTCACTTTGAGGCTCGAGACCTTCACCCCACCCAGTGGGGCCGGCTGTGCCCCAACGAGACGCCCGAAGGGCAAAACTGTGGCCTGGTGAAGAACGCCGCACAGATGATCGACATCTCCGAGGACATCAACGAAATCGAAATCCGAGAGCGCCTTGACGAACTCGACGTCTACCAGCCCGACGACTGGACCGACGGCGACCGTGTCCACGTCAACGGTGACATCTACGGCATCCACAAGCGCGGAAAGAAACTCGTGGACCACTTCAAGTCGTCCCGCCGCCGTGGTGTGATTCCTTCCGAGGTCTCCATTCGCCACGATGTGGAAAACAAAGACATCTTCATCAACACGGACAAGGGCCGAATCCTGCGACCTCTGCTCATCCTTTACGATGGTGCGCCTCGCTTGACGCAAGACCACTTGACCAAACTTTCCAACGGCGAGATCAACTTCCGTTCCCTCATCATCGAGGGTGTCGTGGAATGGGTCGACGCTGAAGAAGAAGAGGACCTCTACATCGCACCTCGTCCGTTCGTTCTCCCCGAGACCATCCCTGAAGGCGACAGCGCTGGCCTTGCTGGCCGTGTTGTCAAGTACGAAGATGTGGAATGGATGAACCTGGGTGAACCCCGTGCTGAAGTGGCCCACCTCAAGGCCAACGTCTCCATGCCCAACGGTGAAATCGCCACCACTGAATTTGACGTCCCGTTGCTCTACACCGCCGAGCACACCCATTGTGAGATTGACCCACAACTCGTTCTCGGTGTTTGCGCTTCGCTCATCCCTTACCCCGAGCACAACTCGACGCCCCGTGTTACCGGTGGTACGGCGATGGTCAAGCAGTCCTTGGGTCTGCCCAGCGCCAACTACCGTATGCGACCGGACACCCGTGCGCACATCCTGCACTACCCGCAGCGTTCCATCACCCGCACCCGCGCCATGGAAACCACGCACTTCGACGACCGACCCGGTGGCCAGAATTTCATCGTCGCCATCATGTCGCTTCACGGCTACAACATGCAGGACGCTGTCATCATGAACAAGGGGTCCATCGACCGAGCCCTCGGCCGCTCGACCTTCAACCGCACCTACAACGCTGAGCGACGCCGCTTCCCTGGCGGACAGGTCGAAGAAATTGAGAAGCCCGGCACCTCGAAGCAGGAGATCAAGGGCCTCAAGGCCCCTGATGCCTACCTTCACCTCGAAGCTGACGGCCTCCCCGTGCCCGAAACCTCCCTCGAGGGCGGCAACGTTCTCGTGGGCAAGACCAGCCCACCACGATTCCTCGAGGAGTCTTCAGGTGGCTCCTTCTTGATGGCCCAGGAGCGACGTGAATCGTCCATGCTCGTCCGCCACGGCGAAAAGGGCTGGGTTGACAACGTCTACGTGACCGAATCCCTTGACTCCGGCCGTCTCGTTCGTGTGATGGTGCGAAGCCACAAGGTCCCTGAAGTCGGCGACAAGTTCGCTTCCCGCCACGGACAAAAGGGTGTCATCGGACGCCTTGTTGAGCCAGAGGACATGCCGTTCACCGAAGACGGTGTCGTGCCCGACCTCATCATCAACCCGCACGCCATTCCATCGCGAATGACCGTCGCCCACGTTCTGGAAATGATCGGTGGCAAAGTCGGTGCTATGGAAGGTCGCCGCATCGACGGTACCGCCTTCCGTGGTGAGAAAGAGTCCAGCCTGCGAGACGGTCTCGTCCGCAACGGCCTGGCCCACACCGGCCGTGAGACGATGATCAACGGCGAAACCGGCGAGTCCTACCCCGCTGAGATCTTCGTAGGTTGCATCTTCTACCAGCGACTTCACCACTTGGTCAGCTCGAAGATTCACGCCCGTTCCCGTGGCCGTGTTCAGATTCTGACCCGTCAGCCGACCGAAGGTCGTGCTCGACAAGGTGGTCTGCGATTTGGTGAGATGGAACGTGATTGTCTCATCGCCCACGGCGCTTCGATGGTCATCAAGGACCGTCTGCTCGATGAGTCGGACGGTATCGACATGTACGTCTGCGCCCAATCCGGTCACATCGCCTGGTACGACCCCAAGCGTGGCACCTACGTCAGCCCCATCCACGGCGATGGCGCTGAAGTCTACAAGGTGCAGACTTCTTATGCATTCAAGCTGCTTCTGGACGAGATGAAGAGTTTAGGTGTGGCCATGCGTCTTGAACTGGAGGACCGAAGATGAGTCGAAAGAGCACAATGATCCCCAAGCGAATCGCCCAGATTCGATTTGGTTTGATGGACCCGA
>DAET01000035.1:776-55494 GCA_002497765.1 Euryarchaeota archaeon UBA486 | reverse complement strand
CCGCCGTTGCAGGCCAGCGTGTTCACCGAAAGGTGGAGGGTTGGCATGCCGGAGATGTGAGCGTCTTCTTCGAGAGCGGGGAGCGTGAACGAGCGCTGATTGTTGCTGTTGACGGTTCCTCCATCGCCTTCAACGGCGTCCAAGGTCACGGGCATCCATTCCATGTCTTCTGGCGGCCACGTCTCCTCGACGTGCCACTTGCCGTCGTGGGTTTGAATCTGAACCATTGGCTCGGGCTCCTCACCGATGTCCTTGAGGTAGTAGTTGAACCAGCCATAGAGTTCCACCGCCCAGTCCATGCGGCTCATGTTGGGGTAGGCTTCGGCACCATAGCCGCTGCCCATCTCGCTGTGGCGGTCGGGTTGGTCGGGGTAGTTGTGCGCCCACTGTCCGGCGATGGCTCGTGCGTTGATGCCAGCATCCCGCATCAGCTGGTAGGTCGGGAAGGCGTGGTAGGGGTCAACGTTCCAGTCCTGCATCCCCCAGACCAGGTACACGCTGCCCTCGTAGTTGGCGAGCACGTCGGGCAGGTGGCGGCGCTCGTCCCAATAGTCGTTCCACTCTGCACCGCCAAATTCAGCACCGGCCCAGGTGGTGAGTGGGTTGAGTGGGCCGATGACGTCGTCGGTGCACATGCGCAAGTCGTCGCTGGTGGCATCGGTGGTTGCCCCTTCGTAGAGGGCGTCATAGAGCATGGCTCTGGCTTCAGAGGAACCGTTTCTATAGAACATTTCTTGGACACCAATCGAGCCGGAAATGGGCACGATGGTCTTGAGATAGGGCGAGGGCTGTTGGGCGGCTTCCCAGTTGGTGGTGCCTGCGTAGGACTTGCCCATCAGGCCGACGTTGCCGTTCGACCACTCTTGCTCGCCCAGCCAGTCCACCACGGCTTGAATGCCGGTTTGCTCACCGAGCCCCTTGACGTCCTGACAGTGGGTGGACTGCCCCGTCCCAAAGGTTGAGGCTTGGGCGAGGGCGTAACCGTGAGGCACGAAGGTGTCGTAAACCCACTTGCCTACGCCGCCGTCGGGCACGGTGTTGGGGGCGGAATCGTCCCCAGCGACGCCTTCACCGCCGAAGTCGTAGTAGGGGTGGATGGTCATGATGACGGGGATCTTCGTGCCTTCGGGAACATCGGGCAGCCAAAGGGCCACGTGCATCAGCGCTGGGCCAGGGAAGCCGGCGTCTTGTTCGCTGGCTGGTAGTTCAACTTCCACGAAATGCTCCTCGTAGGGCAGTGCCTCGTACGAGCCGTTCACGGGGAGTTGGGCTCGGAGCGTGTCCATCGGGAGGTCCATGAGGTGGCGGTCGCTCAGCGGGGTCTTCCACCATTCCACTGAGTAATCGGGCTTCTCTTCTCCCATTTCAGCGGCTGGGCCGGAGAACACCATCGCGAGCATCAGGAATGAGAAGGCGAAGGCCACGGTCGCCGCTGCGGAGAAGTTCAACTGGCGCTGTGTGTTGTTGTCAACGGCCTTGAGTTCCACCTCGATGGGTGCATCGTCCTCGGCCATGAATTGAGGAGCAGGCCCTCCGTCAAGAGGATGACGCTTTACTCGCTTGCTTTGCGGGCTTGGATGAACGAGCGCACGCACAGCGCCGTGTAGGCTGAACCCGTGAGGAACAACATCAGCATGGAGCCGCTTGCGTAGCCGATACCGTCGCCCATGACCATGAAGAAGCGGGTGCCCAAGATGGCGCTGAGGAGACCGAGCACAACGGCCACGTGCATCCAGAGTTTTCGTTGCTCAGGGTTGCTTTTGGCAAGGCCACCGCTAACCATCAGCCCTAGACCGGGCAAACATGGGATGAAGCGGGTCAGAGAATCACTGGTGGAGAGCACGCCGACAACGATGCCCCACACCATCAGAAAAAGTCCGTAGCCAAGCGTCAGGTTGGGCATGAAGGTTGATTCTTCGTCCATGCAAAACCCTCGTCGCTCCCCCTTTTTGGTGTTGAGGTCACAACCACCTCGCCGCCGTAGTTTTCATGGAGGGGTGGACCATCCCCGGTCATGCACCAGCGCGGCCTTGGGGTATTCCTCGTGATGCTCTTCTTGGCGCCCGTCGTGGGCTCCACCACCGTTGGCGTGCAAGCAGACGAACCGGCGTGGCGAAGCGTCGGTCTTGACCCGGCCGAATGGACCGACCGACCAACGGTCAACGAATCCCGTCCGCAAATGATGTCGTCCTACACCGGCAACGCCGTCATCTCGATGAACGTCTCCTACCAGGCCGGATGGACATCGGCCCGAGAAGAGGGCACCGTCATCATCGAATTGTTTGAGCAATGGGCGCCCATCACCACGAACAACATGATCGCACACATAGAATCGGGGTTGTACGACGGCGTGTTTTTCCATCGTGTCATCAACGATTTCGTCACGCAAGCGGGCGACCCCACCTGCAAGACGATTGGCGTTTACCCCAACACCAGTCCATCTTGTGGCAGTGGCGGCACGGGCGAGACCATCCCACTCGAGCACGATGCCAACCTCTCCCATGTCGACGGCGCCATGGCCATGGCCCGCAGTGTTGACCCGGATTCAGCGGACGCTCAATGGTACATCACCGATACAGAAGCACACGGTCTTGACCCCGAAAACAGGGACGACGAAGGCTACGCCACCTTTGGCATCGTCCGCCACGGCATGACGCACATCCGTGCCATCGCCGATGTGCCCACCAGCGATGAGCCGACGGGCACTGGCCTCGACAACCCGTTCGCTTCTGGTGGCCGACCCTTGCTCGAAGCCCGCATCAACTCCATGGAGATGATCGGCGTCGCCGACCCTGACGGCACCATCCGAAACCCCGTCGTGGAAGCGCAGGGCGACGGTTCCCTTCTGGAGGACATGGTGCTCATCATCGGCCTCCCGTTGGCGGTCGTGCTGGTGGGCGTTGGCATCACGATGGTCGTCTACCGACGCTTCAACGACGAGGATGCCTCCTCGGCCAAGCTCACCGCTGAAGAGCCAGGCATCCTCGAAGCCGAGGCGCTCATCGTCGCCGAACTCGTGGAAGGCGACGAGATCACGGACGGAACCTGAGGTCCAGCACCACGTGGCGCACCCTCGGGGCAAACCATTTCACGCGTTCAACGTGCGCTGCTTGGACACTGAACCCCGACCCGTGCTTGGCGACGAGCGACTCGAACGTGTGGATGGTGGCCGCCGTCCACGCCTCGATGCGTTCTTCCTCGACGTTCATGTGAACGTGAAGCACACCGCCGCTCGGCTTGAGGGCCAGCAGGCACGCCTCCCAGACGGGCTCGCTCGAGGGAAGCAAGCCGAGGTGGCACCGGTCGGCCACCCCTTTGAGTTCAATGAGAGTGTCGTGGTTGTCCCCTTCGTGGACGGTCAACCTGTCCAGCAGGTCGTTCGCGGCTGCACCAGCCCGGAGACCAGCGATGGAGGCGGGGTTGATTTCGCAGGCATGAACGTGGGCCGCACCAGCGTGAACAAGCATGGGGAAGGTGTAGTAGCCCACGCCGGCATACGCGTCGACCACCACTTCGCCTTGCATGTTCATCGCACCGATGCGACGGCGTTCGGTGACGTTGCCTGATGAGAACATGACCTTGGCTGCGTCAAAGGCGTAGGTGAGGCCGTGGTCGGTGAATTCGACCTCGGATGAGCCCAGCAGCATTTCAACTTGGGATGAGCGAAAGGTGTCGTCGGCGATGGGGGCTTGGACGCCGAGGGAGGTGACCTTGAGGGCCTTCGCCATGGCCTCCCACAACGCTTTAGCCTTAGGGTGCTGGCTAACGGTTGGCCATGCATCAGAGTGTCGCCATTCTTGGGGGAACAGCGCCAAGTCGCCCAAGCGTTCCCACTTTGTGGGCACGAGGGCGGCGGCCTTGAGCGAAGGTTGGTGGGTGTCAAGCCAGGCTTGGACAGCCTTGGTGAGCCGATGATGGGGGTCAACCGAATCCCTCCGAGCGACCTCCGCCACGATGCATTTCGACGAGACGCCAAGCTTAGAGCACGCCACTTCACGAACCGTTTCGCTGTCGGCCCCGGCAGTGAGTGGAAAACCGATCCTCCCCGCTTCCTGTCTCAGCGGTTCGACATGAGCCTCCAGCCACCCGTTGGTTTTCAAGAGCCCATGCACCCGTTCACCTTGGCTTGCCTCAACGACAAGAAAGGTCGTGGGGGCCCTGAGGTCCATGTAAGGACGAGGAGGGTAACTCCTTTCAAGTTCCCGTCCTTAGCGGCGGATATGTCAGCAGGCAACGGTGGCAACGGTCTGTCAAAGCACGGCATTTCGGTCATGCTGGTGACGATGTTCACCCTCCAGTTACTCGTTCCTGTGGTGAGCGCCACCGGGATGCAGTCGTGCATCGGCGGCGGTACGTGTGACACCTACGACCACAGTGACGACATGACGCCGCACCGGCAAGACTGGGTGGAAGGCACCTACGTCTTCGACTTGGTCTCAACGTCGTCCATTGAACTTGAACTCACTTGGGCTGTGCGAGAATTCGAGCGTGATTCGCTTGGTTTGGGCTCAGGTACCACGGTGGGTGACACGCTCGAGAGCACCGACGGCTTGGACGCCAACGACGGTGCACCTGCGGATTTGATTCGTCATACATTTGACGCCGAAACGGCGGGTGCTGGCTCCCCGACCGTGGGCCAGAAACTCAAGAGCGAGGTCCACAGCGCCATTGAAGATGCGCTCACTTCGGGCTTCGGCACGGTCACGAGCCTCTCAACGGAGTACATTACTTCCTTCACGAGTGCCGGTCAAACCACGACCTGTTCGACCGATTCTTCCACCGATTCCCAGGCCGAGGGCGCCACGGAGGACAACGTGTTCGAACCACCGCTGTGTTTCCAAGCCACGGCGTCGGTCGACCTCCTTGCTAGCAATTTCAACCTCGTGGGTTCGGACAACCTTGACCTCGAGCGAACCTACCGTGGTCTCCTCACGATGGGTGCCGAAGTGAACACCAGCTTCGATTTGACCACCCAACCGGGGCACAAGGCGGACTTTGTCATCAACCCCTCCTCCTACTCCACGGTGCTCGGCACGGACGCCAACGGTACGCTGGTGGCGCGAGCCGGCCCACCCAACTACATGGCCGCGGAGTGGTCCATGGACCACATGGATGCAGCAGAAACCGACAGCGACCTCGTGCAAACGGTTGATCTGCGCATGGGGCACCGAAACTCCTCGGCCTCGCCCACCGTGTACATCGAAGAGGGCTCCAAAGCCATCGACCTGAACCTCGTGATTGACCTGAGCGACGAATACGCCGCGACGATTGACTTTGCTGCCGGCCTGTACTACCTCGACACCGAGACCCTCAGTAACTGGGGCATCAACATGTTTGACGTCTCCTCTTCCGCCAGCGTCCCAGTGGTAACCTCCGACGGCATCCGACTGGCCTACCACAACGACATCGTTGACCTGACCCAATTCACCGACCAGTTCCCGGTGGGCGATATCGTTGAGGGGCTTGGCAGCACCATCGCCGGTGTTGGCGACATCACGATGAGCGACCTGGAGTGGGTGTCGACCACCGACGGAACGGGCATCTTTGAATCGGCGGGCGGCTTGAACTACAGCCATTCCACGGGGTGCACCGAACCGGTCGCCGCCGGCCAGGTGCTCCACTACTGCCTGGAAGGGCCCAACGCCATGGACGAGACCTACCCCATCTACCTCCAAACAACCAGTCAGCCCTTCTCCATGCGATTCATCGACATCATCATCGCCCAGATCGACGATTCGAATTCATCGGTCGTTGATTTCCTCGAAAACGTGCAAGCGAGCGACTTGGAACGGTTGATGAACGCCGGGTTCTCCATTGAAGCCGTCATCGGTGAATCCTTCCTCAATGCCATCGATTTGAGTGGCTTGCCGCCGGCAGATTTGACCGTCGACATCATCCTCCCCGATTGGGTCACCACGGTTGACGGGACGTCCACCATCACCCTGACCAAGTCGCTCGAGGCGTCAAGCTCACTCGACCTTTCCCTGACGGGCCTTGACCCGTACGATTGGGAGCACGAGATCACCAACGAAGAGGGCCGCGTGGTTTGCTACGCCAACCAGAGCACCTGCGTGGAGTCCGACGTGGCGTTCGATGTCGCCTCGGTGAACTTCAACGAATGGAGCGGTTCGTTCAGTTTCACGATGGCCCTTGACGCCGAACTCAGCATTTATCGCATTGGGTTTGTGGACGGTAAGCGTTGCTTCGAAGAAACCGATATCCAAGCATGCGGCCAAATGGAAGCCTTCCCGTCCGACCTTCTGCGTCTCATCATTGACCTCTCAAGCCGCATGGAGGAACCCCTTGATGCCACCGTTCCAATACCGTGGTGTGAAGACGCCGAAATCGGGGATTACTTCGATGATTGCGATGATTTGGAACTCGAAGCCACCCGACAGGGCATGAAGGACCTCGCCAAGCGCATGGGCGAACTGGCCACCGACGGTATTCACGGCATGGGGGCGATCGCCGCCGAAATCGGCGGCGAAAACAATCCATTCAGCGTGATTGACCTCTCTGCGTTTGAACTCATCACCGGTATTTCAGGCATTGAAGCTCCTGATGAAATTGTCAGCGACGACGAACCCATCGTGCTATCACTTCGCATCCCCGAGGTCAAGTTCACCATTGGAACGGCCAACGGTTACAGCGACTTGACCAGTGGGGACCCAACACAAATTGACCTGAGCATCGTCACGAGCGGTGTTCAGTCCGTGTTCCACCAACCCTTCCAAATGACGGCTGACCTCATGACGCGGGCCTTGCGCTCGTCTTACGTTGGCGCCGACGGCGTCAGCTTCCCGCCCACCGAGCAAGACACCAAAACCATCAGGATTCGTAATGCAAACACCAGCCTCCCGACGGAATACGAAGGCGTCGATTCCCCCATCGATGGAGGAGCATACTCTGGACCACTCACCTTCACGCTGCCCCGCGGCATTACGGTGGAGGACGCCTCCTCGTCGGCTGGCAACCTCATCATCACCGAGGACGGCGGGCGTCAAACCATCACCTACGTCTTGCCTCCCGGCGAATTTAGTGACGACATCTCCTACAGAATCAGCGTGGGTTGGATCTACTTCCTCATCCAGTTCTGGGTCTACCCCACCATTGTGCTGATTCTCCTGGTGATGTTTGTGCGCCGTCGTCGCCGGAAAAAGAAAGCCAAGAAGTCGGCGTTGGCGAATCGGCAAGCGGCGGTCAACAAAGCGCAGATCGGCGACCACGAGTTCGCTGATCTGGCCGGATTCTCCAGCCCTGCTCTGCGACACGGCGAGACCATCGAGGACATGGCTTACATCGACGAGTTGTCCCGTTAGCGGAGGGCTTCGTAGATGCGCTCGGCCAGCGCCGGGCCGATGCCGGGCACGGTGACCAATTCTGACACGGCTGCGTGCTCGATGCCTTTGCGACCACCGAAATGACGGAGCAAGGTTTGCAACTTCTTGGCGCCGAGCCCCTCCACGCCCTCGAGCGGGTCGGCCAGACGGGTCCGACTGCGTCGTTTGCGGTGGAAGGTGTTGACGAATCGGTGCGCTTCGTCCCTGGCGTGAACGAGCACCCGGCCGGCCCGGTCGAGCACCAGCGGGTCGTGGCCGTAGCGGAAGATGGTCTCCTCGCGTTTGGCGAGGGCCGCCAGCGGGAAGCGGTCGGCCCAGCCGTGCTCTTCGAGCGCCTGCTGAATGGTGCTGAGGTGGGTTTCGCCACCGTCGATGAGCAGCAGGTCCGGCCATTCTTCCTGTCGCTTGGCCCAGCGCACGACGACTTCTTTCATCATGCGCAGGTCGTCCATCGCTTCGCCCTTCACGATGTATTTTCGGTATTCGCTTTTGGCCGGTCGGCCGTTGCGCATCACGACGCTGGCACCGACCCGTTCATCGCCCTGAAGTTGGGCCATGTCGAAGCACACGATATGGTCGAGTTGGTTCATGCCCAGGGTCTTTGCCCCTTCGTCGGCTGCCCGCTGTTCGAGTGAGCCGCTGGATTTGTTGGCCATGCGCTGCAGTTGAATCTCGGCGTTTTGGCGGGCGAGGGTGGCGAGGTTCTCGAGGTCGCCGCGCTGGGGTGTGCGAACTTCAACCGATGAGCCTCGTCGTTCGTCCAACCACGTTTGGAGCCCGTCAAAGATGGGGACGGGCGAGAGCAGCAAGCGAGGCGGCGCACGGTGGGCGTAGTGTTCGGAGATGAACATGGACACGGTTTCGCCAAGATCGCCGCGGTGGACGGCCGGCCAGGCTTCTTGCCCCTGCACGACGCCTTCGTCGGCGTGGAGAACGACCAGGGCTGCCAAGTCCCCTTCGTGGGCGATGCCGATGGCGTCGCAGTCCCGGTAGACCTTGCTGGAGACGACGTGCTGGCTGGTGGTGGCCCGCACGGCTCGAATCATGTCTCGGTGCTGGGCCGCCACTTCGTAGGCCTGCGCTTCCGACGCCGCTTCCATGTCGGCGACCAATTCTTCGAGCAGCGGTGCTGCATCACCGTTGAGCACGCGACGGACGGTTTTGACGCGCTCGTCGTAGCCCGTTCCGTCGATGCACGGGCCGGCGCACAGACCAATGTGCATCGAGAGGCAACCCTGGGGCAGCAGTTCTTTGCAGTCCCGAATGCCGAATTGCCGACGAAGCAGCTGCATGACTTGTTTGGCCGCGCCGGCGTTGGGGAAAGGCCCCCATTGTTGAGCGGATTTGGGAGGACGGCGAGTGTACATGATGCGGGGAAATTCTTCGTTGGTCATCGCCAGGTAGGGGAAGGACTTCCCGTCTTTGAGCATGGAATTGAATCGGGGCATGTGTTCTCGAATCAATTGCCGCTCGAGGATGAGGGCGGCTTGGGGGGTTTGGGTGACAATGCATTCGATGTCGTCGGCCCGTGAAACCAGTTCCGGAATCATGTGGCGGTCGGGGTTGCTGGCAAAGTAGGAGCGAATGCGCTCGTTGAGGCGCGTGGCCTTGCCGACGTAGAGGACTCGGCCCTGCGCGTTTTTGAACAGGTAGACGCCCGGTTCGTGTGGCAGGTCAGCCGAAGCCAAGTCCACGGGCATGCTCCAACCACGCCTGCCATGACTCAAAAGGCCAACCCTGTTTCCTGGGGAACACAACGTGAGGGATGTTTGATGAAGGAGGCGGCCGAGCCTTTCCTGTTGCCATGCTGAGCCGAAGCCAGGAGAAACTCTTGCGCTACCTCGGGGGGTTCCCTGACGCGCTTGCGGAGGCGTGGGATGTACCCCGCGAGGTCTCCCTGCCTGGGCTCTCCGACGCCATGGGCGTGGTTCGCTCGGGACTCAATCAACCGCTGAACGTCTTGCTCGACCAGAAATACATCACCGTCCGGGTGGCGCACGTTATTGGTGGCGGTGCTCGTCGACGTCAGGTCTACCACATCACTGAAGAAGGGCGAGCTTGGCTTCACGAGCATCCCGATGCCACCATGGAAGGCCGCCCGTCACTTCCCGTTGAGGAACGCGTACGTCATGCCATCATCGGACGAACACAGGAGCTTGAGGACCTCACGAACCTGGTAAAGGAGCACGGTCATGCGCTCCTCGGTGGTCTTTCAGGCGTCGGGAAGACGACCCTTCTGCGGGCGTGGAGCACCAACCAGAGCGATGCCGTTCGCTGGGCAACGGTGGACGAACTCAGCGACGCTGAGGCCATTGCAGGTCAGTGGATGGCAGCCTCCGGCCCGCTCCCCAGGGACCTCGACGCCATGGTTGAGCACGTCCACGCTGCCGAGGGGGTGCTGATCGTTGACGACATTCACCGGCTCAGTGAACGCCATCAGGACGCTGTGGTCCATCTTCTTGGATCGCTTCGCGACCGAGGTCATCAGGTGGTGCTCGCCGGTCGTCTCCCGGTGCCAGCACCGTTTGATTGGCCGTTGCTTCGTCTCGGTACGCTGCCGACGAAGGACGCTATCCAACTGCTCGGCGATCATCTTGAGGACGAGGAGCGACGTGATGTCGCCAAGGCCCTTGACGGTCATCCGATGGCGCTCAATCTCTACCGGGAGGGTGACCCGCTCCCTGAAGCCGGCGCTGACATCCAGGCCTTTGTCGAGCAAACGATGCTGATGGACCTGTCCGAGGACGCCAGAGACGCACTCGACGACATGGTGCTCTTCCCGCGTCCACTCCCCTCGGCGGACACTTTGGGCTTCGAATGCCTTAGCGAACTTGATGAGCGCGCACTTCTGCGGTGGTCGACGGGAAACACCGAGGTTGAGGTTCAACACTTGATTCGCAACGTTCGCCGAACCATGTTGGACGAAGAGCGGCTGGGTGTGCTCCACCGGCGGGCTGTCAAGCATTGGTCCGAGCGTTCGGGCAATCCTGCGTTTGCAGTCCTTCATCTCTATCACCAGCTTGCGTTGGAGGATGAAAGCATTGAGAAAACCCTTGAAGAGCGATTTGAGGAGTTGATGGTCGACCAAAGCGGTGCCATGGCCGTGATTTTTGACCGGGCAACGCAACAGCGATCCGAGGACGAAGACCTTCATTACTGGGCCGGGCGCATTGCCCTGCATCGTCAGGAACCGTCCCGAGTCCGAGCCCACCTCAAGGCGGTTGAACACGACGGACGGCGGCATGAACTCGCCCACGGACTTGCCGTGCTCGAAGGCGATGCTGAAGCGGCGGAGCGAATCCTCAACGAACAGCTGGACCACGGCAGTGCCGAAGAGGGTGCTCGCTGGTTGCTCAAGGCGGCCGTCGCCTTGCTCGAAGACCGATTGTTCGACCAAGCCGAACCTCCCAACATGGCCGACGTTCAACGCTTGCTTCACCGTATTCAACTTCCGGACCGCCTTGAGGTCCGCTCCTCCATCACTGTCAGCATGAGCCTTGTTCAACACACCATGGCACTTCTCGAACAGGACCAGGACCGTGCCGAGGCCTTGGTGGACGGCCTCGAATCCTTGAGCCACGCCGATGACCCCATCGTTCTCCACGCCCGTCTGAAGGCCATGGTGGCCTTTGGCGCCACGTCCGAAGCCATCAACAAGGCCTACGAACGCACGCTTGCTGCACAGCCAACAGCGTTCCATCGTGCCGTTGTGGGGCTCACCTTGGTTGAGCATCTCGTTCGTCAAGGTGACAGCGAAGGTCAATCCGTGTTCGGTGGTCTTCCGCTCCCTGATGCATGGAACGAAATGGGCACGCCTCACCATCGTTATGCTGCGCGGTGGTGGTACCTGAAGGGGCACCTTGACCCGTCCTCGTCGGCCTCGGCCTTGCGAGAGGCTTCACGCTGGTTCCGTCAGGCAGGTTGCACGAACGCTTCGAAGGCCGCTACCCGGCGCTTGCATCGGGTGTTATGAACTCAGAGTTCGGCACCGATGAGCGTCTTCGTCTCTTTGATGCCTGGAAGCTGGCGAATTTCCTCAACGATGCAGCGCGTGAGCGCGTATTCCTCATCTGCTTGAACCCGAGCGATAAGGTCGTACTCCCCAAACAGCATCCAGTGGTCCGTGACGAGGTCAACGCCACTCAGCGCTTCCCGCACCTTGGCTTCCTCTCCGGGCAACGTCGTCATCAACACGAATCCGATGGCCATGTGTTCAGGCCTCCACGGCGATCAGCGTCTGTGTTTCCTTGACGCCGTCAATTCGGCGGAAGGAATCCATGAGGAGGTGAGAGAGTTCCTTGGAACTGGGTGAACTGATGCGCGCCAGCAGATCAAATTCACCGTAGAGTGCGTGCACCTCGGCCACCCCTTCGTGGTCGGCCAGCGAGAGGTACACCTCGCGTTCGTGGGTCGGCTCGGTCTTGAACAGCACAAACGCTTCGGGCATCAATCGTTGGATTTCAAATCGGGACTTATGGGTTCCTGCACAAGCAGACCGGTCACATCAGGGGGGACCTTTGAAGAAGGACAGGGGTGTGCTCGGACGCATGAACCAAGGAGCAACCGTGAGGACGGCCCTGTGCCTCATCCTGATGTTCCTGCTTCCTTTGGCGTTTCATGCCGTTCCTCCAGCCCAACTCACCTCTGTTGCTGAGGATTCAATCCAACACACACAAGGGCGCGCTCAAACCACATGGTCGGGCACGCAAACCCTCACCGGGACCTACACCATCGGCGTGGCAGATGAAGTCATCATTCAACCGTGTACGGTGGTTCGTCTCCCTGCGAACGAGCGAATCATCGTCGACGGTCGGCTCACCGTTCTGGGAACACAATCCTGCCCGGTCATCCTTGAGGCATCGGGACTCGGTGATCACGAAGGGATTCAATTCAACGCTTCCTCATCGGGGCGCGGTTCCTTGGTGCAAAACCTCACCATCGAGGACGCCATCTACGGCGTGACTGTGTACGGCTCCAACCCTGTCATGGAGAACTTGACCGTGGTCAACCCCGACCGCGTGGCCGTTGATTTGTTTTCATCCGCTGCCCCTCGAATCACCGACCTGTATGTCGATCAGGCCGGGCGAGACCTCGGTTTCCAAGGCGACTGGCGCTATGGGCTCGGCCTTTCCGTCGGCTCAGGGTCCACGCCCATCGTGAAGCGAGCCGTCTTTTCGGACATCCTCACCCGAGCGGTGAACATTTGGGGTGGTTCGGGCGGCCTGATTCAAGGCATCACCGTCGACAACTGCACGGGTTCATCGTGGGCCATGGCGGCCGGTATTTGGGTTGAGGACAGCCAGCCCTTGCTCACCAACATCTCGATTTCATCCTCCGATACGGGTATCGTCATTCGCCACATCGACGACGGTGGCTACACCCACGCCGTGGTGCGCCACGCCCACATCAGCGACTCCATGTACCGAGGTGTCTACGTGGACAAGAACAACCACACGAATTACACCAACTACGAAACCGCCGATTTCACCAACCTGACCATCACCGGCACCGGTGGACCGGATGCCAAGACGCCCAACATCGGCTACGCTGCCTTGGAAGTCAACGCCACCGGCGCCTGGTTTGACGACACCCTCATCGAAGACTCGACCACGGTAGGCGTCCGCCTCTACTTCGTGGATTCCAGCACGACGTTCCGAAACCTCACCGTCCGAAACTCCGGCGATCCTGGCCAAGGGCCTCACGAAGCGGGCGTTGCGGTTCGTTCGTCGTTCTTCGCTCCGACCTTCGAAGGGCTTGAGGTCTCAGGGTCGGTCGGCCCCGGCGTCCACTCCACCTCGGGCGGTGCCATGCAGGGCAGCGATTGGGTCTTGCACAACAACACGAAGCAAGGCATCATCGTCGACCGTGCGACGGTGGTGGTCGAAGGCATGCACATGGCCGACAACGGCTACTCGGCGGCTCACGTGCTCGATGCACGGCGCATTGACTTCTGGAACCTCTCCGCCGAAAACAACGGTGCTTCGCCATCAGCATCGCCTGAGGAACAGGCGGGGCTCTACTACTTTGAATCCAACAACGTTGAATCGGCCTCAGGCGATGTGCGATGCTGGAACTGCAGCATCAGCGGCTCGACGGGTCAGGGCATTCTGGCCGTCAATTCGGTTGACCTTTGGCTTGAGGGCATCCACCTTGAAGGCAACAACCCGTCCTTGCCTGCCTTTGAGGTGGACAACGGCGACACCATGCCGGGCGGCGCCAGCGGTCGGGTCCACGTGACCAGCGCTCATGTTGAGGCGGAAAGTCCCGGTCAGCCCGCCGTGAAATTCCATCGAGCGGCGGTGGAGGTCAACGGCCTGACCATGGCCGGCAATCACACCGGTTTGGAATGGCGAGGCGACAACAACGGCCAGTTTGCTTCCATCCTGAACAACTCGGTGCTCTCCGGGACGCAGTGTGCACTCTTCGAAGGGCATTCCTCGCTCAGCGGCCACGGCAACCGAATCTCGGCGGCCTGTACCGGTAGCATCACGTTCACGGACAGCCAGGTCAACTGGTCGGGTCTCATCGACGACCGTGCCGGGGCAGGCAGCCCAACCGTGCTCAACCTGGACGGGACGTCCAACCTGCACCTCCACCAACCCGTCAACGTCTCTGCCAGCGCGGCGGCCCTGGCCAGCGGTGCCACGCTTGATGTTGCATGGGACTTGACGGTGTGGGTCATCAACAACAACTCCAACGGCATCCCCGGAGCCTCGGTCAACGTCACGTTCTCGTCCTTTGAGCCATCGGTCACGCTGCCGACGAACGACGACGGGACCTTGTTCTTGCCCGATTTCATTAGCCAGCGATGGACGGCTTCAGGTGCCAGCGCTCTCAACACTGCCGAAGTCGATTGCGGCTATTTCAGCGTGGAAAACACCACCACGGCGACCTTCGGCGGCGACCTCGTGGTGTACTGCCACCTTCCGCTTGCCAACCAGGCCCCATTCATCCGATGGACGTCCCCCGTGGACGGGGCGGTCTACCCGTCAGGGGCTGAGGTTTTCTTCAACGCCAGCGATTCATGGGACCTCGACAACGACAGCATGAATTTCAAGTGGCGAAGTTCACTGGACGACGATATCGTTGCGAATTGTGCCGGTGTCTTCCACGGTAGCGACCACCCTGCCGACGGCGCCCCGTTCCTCGCCAACGGCGACCCCTTCGCCCAGGTGCCACCGTACTGTCAACTCTCGGACGGCATTCACGAAATTACGCTGCAGGTCTGCGACGACGGGCATTGCGTAGCAGAAATCCGGACGATTGAGCTGGTCAATTTTGCACCGGTGCTGGCGGTTGATTTCGAACCCGCCCTCAACCCGTGGAGCGAGCTCATCATGCCACAAACGGGCACGGTTACCGTCAACACCACCGGAACCTACGATCCCGAGGGCGACGACTTTGCTTGCATGATCACGTTCAGCGGATACAACCGTCCGGACCCCGGCTGGAGCAACCAGTGGGGATGTCCTGAGGAACTCACCTACACCTTCGACCACGTCGACGATGATCCTCCGGCGTCCTTTACCCTCACGGTGCAAGCCTGGGACGCGGTAGGCAACAACGCCACTTACAGCGTCCCCGTGATGCTCTACAACGAAATTCCCGACCCGGTCTTCACGGTGAACCGTTCGTCCAGTGCGAGCGAGGCGCTGGTGACCCTTGACGGGAGTGCAACCGTTGACCCGGAGGGCGATGCGCTCTCGATCACGTACACGTCATCGCTTGACGGGGTGCTTCAGGTCGGTTCGGAATTGGTTTGGGAAGGCCACCTTTCCCGCGGCGTTCACACCATCACGATGGAGGTCACCGACGACCGTGCCGAGCACGCCAACCAAAGCAAATCCAACGCCATCCTGCTCACGGTCGACAACGCCGAGCCCGTGGCGGTCATTGCTTCGCCGCCGGCCCAAACATTTGACAGCTCCGAGTTGATTTCCTTCTCGGCCAACGGTTCAGGCGACTACGATGCCGCCTGTTCCACCTTCCCCACGGAAGGCGACTGGGTCTGCGCAGCGGTCGAACCAGCCACCGGTTCGGAATTCCTCGTGGTTACCTGGACGAGCAACCTGGACGGCCGATTGACGCCTGAAGGCGAAGACTGGTTGTTGTTTGAAGGTCGATTGAGCGCCGGCGAACACGAGATCACACTGAGCGTTGACGACGGCATCCACGAACCCATCACGACCACCCGCACCATCACGGTCACGCCATCTGCACCGGTGCTCGGTTTGGTCAATCCGCAGCCGGATACCGTTCACCCCTCATCGACCACGTTCATGCTCGATGCTTCCGAGAGCGTCGATTACGACGGCGACGATTTCACCATCACCTTGCGGTCTTCGCAACTGAACGAACCGCTGCTGGTTGACGTTGACCCCAACGAGCAACACGCCTTCACGCTGAACGCAGGTGAACACCAAATGACGGTTACGCTGATCGACGATACCGGTGCCTCACGAGACGAGGGCTTTTCGCTGACTGTGGTGGAATCTGCCCCAGTGTTGGTGCTGATCGCACCCGAAAACCGCCAGTCCATCGTTCCTGGTGGCGCCTTGGTCCTCGAGGAAGCATCCTACGACGCTGACAACGACCTGACCGTGCGTGAATGGCGACGCTACGCTCCTGAACTCAGCGAGCCCGAGGTACTGTCCACTCGGTCGAAGGACGAACTCAGGGGCCTGTTGCCCGGCGAATACCACCTCTCACTCTACGTAGAAGACGCTCGTGGGAATTCGGTTGAACAGCACGTCAACATCACCATTCAATCGAGCTTGCCGTCCCTTGAACGGGATTCGCTCAGCCTGAGTTCGGAGACGTTCACCCAAAACGAACTCAACGTGCTGACCGTTCGCATCGCTCTGAGCGACCCTGACGGCACAACAGGTGACGTACGCGTCAACATCACCCTCGGCGTGCAACAGTGGGAAGCCAACCTCAGCGATGACGACGGTGACGGTGTTTGGGAAGGCACGCTTGAATGGCGACCCGAAACCACCGGTCGTCCGTTACTCAAGGTCGTGGCCAAGGACGGTGAGGGTGACCAGGCCAACATCGACTTCATGTCTCGAAACCTGGTGGTCGAAGCCCCAGAAGATGACATGCGAGGCCTGCTCCTGGCCGGCGGAGCGCTCGGCTTGGTGTCCGTGGCAGGGCTCGTGGCCTTCATGATGGCGCGCCGCCGCCGAGCCCTCGAAGACATCGATTTGCTAACGTCTTGGGACGCGTTCAAGGCGCCATCAAAGGCAACCGAATCCGACCAAAAGTCGGTCCCAACCCTCGAAGGCAATGCCATGGATGGAACCGATGAGGTGCAGGCCGAACTTGAAACAGAGGTCGACCTTGACTTGGAGTGAGTTGCTCACTTCTTCTGTTCGGGCAAGTCGCCGTTGTCAGAGTCCGGATTGCTGTCCAATCCACCCCACGGTGTGCGGGTACGGTGAAGACCAAACCGACGAGCAAAGAGGAACTTCAGGTTCTTCCAACCGTCGCCCCAGGTGTGAATTTCTGCTTCACCAACACGAGGCCGGTAGGGGACGGAGATTTCGATGGCCTTCTTTTTGCCAAGGTGGCGGCGGGCGAGGATTTTGATCTCCTCACTGAGTGGCATGCCATCGTTGGTGGGGCGCATTTTTTCGTTGTCAAAGACCGACTTGCGGAACACCCACATGCCCGTTTGAGAGTCCTTGATACCGTACCAGAACAGCATGCGGGCGGTGAACGAGAGCACCCAGTTGCCAAAGCCGTGCAGGCCCGACATGGACCCGTCTTCGGCCAAGGACAAACGGTCACAGGTAATGAAATCCAAGTCGTCGTCGAGCAGGCGCTTGACGAGTTCGGGAACCAGTTCGGCAGGGTAGGTGCAATCCGCGTCCATCGTGACGATGATGTCGTTCTTGGCGACATCAAAGCCGGTTCGGTACGCACGCCCGTAGCCCTTACGAGGTTCCAGATGGACGCGAATGTCCTTCTCCAGCGCAATTTCCCGTGTGCGGTCGGACGAGTTGCCGTCCACGATCATGATTTCGAGGTCCTTGCACCAGCCACGGGGGATGGCGTCGATGGTGGGGCCGAGCGCCTCTTCCTCGTTTCGGGTTGGCAAAATCACCGTGACGGAGACGGGTAAGACATCGCCCATGGTCAACCGACCTGAGGATTGACCTTCAAAGGTTTGGCTGGAAGCGTGCTTCTCAACGTTCAGCGGTCAATGACATTCAAATGCAGGCCCTTCGTGGTGCTTTCAATGCACATCGCCATGGTCTCGGGCGAGTATCCTCCTCGGTGGGGAGGCATCGGCTCCGTGGTCTACCACCTCGCCGGTCATTTGGCCCAGCGAGGCCATGATGTGACCATCATCACGCGCACGCACAAACAACCGACGCCACAACAACCCGGCGTGAGTGTGCTCCAAGTCCCCTGGCTCAAAGCGCCCATGGCCTTCACGCGGTCCTACGGAAAACACGCGCTGACCGAACTCCGTCGGCTTCATCAGGTCAAACCGGTGGACGTTGTCCACACCTTGCTGCCGCTCGTGAGTTGGACCGCCAAGGAATACCTCTGGGTGGAGGAACACATCGCACCTGTGGTGTCGGCGCTCAACGGGAGTTGGATCGGTGAGCGCGAGGGCATGAAACTCGCCGCCAAGCATAACGAAGCAGCCACGTGGAAGAACCCCAACGACCTCGCCATTTTGCTCACCGGCGGCTACTACGCCAAGTACGAACAAGCGGGCATGGAACATTCAAGCGTCTCTGTTGCTATTTCAGAATCGACGCGTCGTGAATTCGAGCAGTGGTACCATCCTCCCGAGGATTGGTACTGCGAAACCGTGTTGTACGGGGTGGACCACAAGGTGTTCCGTCCCATGAATCACGACCATGAGGAGGAGCAACTGGCGTACGAGGCGCTTCGCAAGTCCTACGATGCCGCCGATGAAGCGGCGTTGTGCGGCCGTCCTGATACGGCCACACCGCTCTTGCTGGCCGTGGGCCGCCTCGTGGCTCGCAAAGGCCACCGAACCCTGCTTCGTTCAATGCCGTCCATCCTCAAGCAACATCCGGGGGCCCGACTGGTCATTATCGGGCGAGGCCACATGCGGAAGACGCTCATGCGCCAAGCCAAACGCTTGGGCATTGCTCATGCCGTTCACATCCAGCCGGGCATGAGTTTCGAACAGTTGGCGCTGCACTTCCGGGCGGCCGATGTGGTCGTCTACCCGTCTTACTACGAAGGTCAGGGCTTGATCCCGCTGGAGGCCCTGGCCAGCGGAACGCCGGTGGTCACCGTGGACCAACCGCCGTTGACCGAGATGATCGACGAAACGGTAGGCGGCCTCTTTGCGTGCGGCGATCACGAGGACTTAGCGAGGGCCGTGAACCACTGTCTGGACCATCCCGATGAACGCACTGAACAGATGCGACGTGGCCGTCAACGCGTCCTTGACCGCTTCACGTACGAGCACAACGCTGAGGCCTACGAACGCATCTATACTTCGCTGTTTGAAGAGTGACCACGCTGTCCCGTAAGGTTCTCATTGGTGTGGATGGACGAGTCACCATGCAGGGACGCGCCGTCTTCCTCTCAGTGCTGGTCATCACCCTCTCGCTTTCCGGTTGTTTTGGTGAGGAAGCGGCCGTAGCGACCCCTGAACCCGAGGTGAAGGAGCAGCCGAGTATCTTTGTCACGGATCGGTACGGTCAGTCCATTGACATCGCTCCGCTCGAGATGACATTCCAGTTCAGCGATGTCGGGGAGACTGGGAAAGAACCCAGCATCGGCATCACCTCAAGCGGTTGCATCTTCTTCATTGCCATGGAGAAGGTCATGCGTTCGTGTGATGGGGGTCTGACCTGGGACGAAACCCAAGACCCTGTGATGTGTTCGCCCACCACCAGCGACCCTTACGGTTGGGTGGACCCTATCACCGACCGCGTGTTTGGTGTCCAAATGATCGGGCTTGAGACCTCGTGGATTTGCTGGAGCGATGACGACGGTGAGACGTGGATGGGCAACCCCCACGATTCGGGCACGACGCCGCTCAACGACCACATCAAACTCGCCAGTGGTCCGTGGACGGACAGCGGTTATGGGGCACTCGGTCAGTTCACGGGCAGTTTTTACGAGACCGCGGTGTACTATTGCTACAACAAACTTGCCGGCATTTTCTGCTTCACCAGTTTTGATGGTGGTGCAAGCTTCGAAGCCGGAGGACAAATCATCGGTCTGGCCACCACGAACGGCGGGCTTCACGGCGCCATCTCCACCGCCCCCGACGGTACGGTCTATGTAACCCCCCGGGTGGCCACCCCCACGGTTATCGTGTCAAAGGACAACGGGTTCTCATGGTCCGAGCGGTACATGGGCGAAGACGTCGGAACCCCCAACCCCCGCAAGAATTCCGAAGTCTCCACCGACAGCGCCTCCAACGCCTATCACGTGTGGACGGGCGCTGACGAAGGCATCTACATGTCTCGGTCCATGGATTCGGGCGAGACATGGGAGCAGGAGAGCATCCGAATCTCTCCTGTCGAGGTGATTTCCTCCGTGTTCCCTCAAACCGATGCCGGCGACCCCGGGCGCATCGCCATCACCTACCTTGGCAGTGAGAACTCGGAGATGCTGAACCAGTCGGACATCGACGGCAACCCGTGGAACGGCAACGCTCACTACGCTCCCAACACCGCCACCTACCACCTTTACATCACGTACAGCCTGAATGCGCTCGACGACGAACCGGTCTTCCACACCTACCGGGTCACCGACGACCCTGTTCAGGTTGGCTCCATCTGTCTGAACTCTGGCGACTGCCGAGACATCGGCGGGTCAAACCGTAACCTGCTGGACTTCAACGACCTTCACATCGACCGTGAAGGCCGGGTCTACGTTGCGTTTGCCGACGGATGCACGGGTGAGTGTGCCAACAGTGAGAACGCCACGGCCGCTGATTCTCGAGACGGGCGCGGTTCGGTGTACTACCTCGCTGACGGTCCCAGTCTGATCGAAGAATTCGGTCGCCTGATGCCGCTCATCGAGGAATGATGGGCTCAAGCAAACAGCCGTGCACGGAGCTTACGCAGGCTCAAACGGACACCGAGCAAGCCCTTGCGCAAGGCCGAGAGTTTGACCGGTTGGGTGAACACATCGCCGGAGCGCCGTACGATTTCGTGGAGGATGGATGTGTAGGCGTCGGCCATGATCTCGGGTTGAACCCGGGCTCGGCCGTCGAGGTAACCGAAGAGGTGGTTGGCTGAGGTCTGGTGTCGCTTGATGACGTCGACGTATTCAACGACGAAGCCTTTCCACGCCAGGGTTTCGGCGATGGCTTCGTTTTCCAGCATCTCAAGCGTGATGTCGTGGGAAGCCAGCACCTCGAGCGGAAGGTAAATTCGGCCTCGTTCCATGTCTTCGTTGATGTCTCGAAGCACGTTGATGAGCTGCATCTGGATGCCAAGGTCGATGGCATGGAGGCGAGCGGCTCGGTCTTCATAGCCGTAAATTTCGATGAGGATGAGCCCCACAGCGGACGCCACTTTGTAGCAGTAGGAGCGGAGCTCGTCCCAAGTTTGGTTGCGGACAGGATACAGGTCATCCTCCATGCCTTCGATGACGGTTTCAAAGTCAGCGAGCTTGATGGGGTAGCGATTGAACACGTCCTGCAGCGCGATGAAAATGGGGTGGTCGTCGTTGGTCAGGGTCTGCGCTTCCGCCTGCTGGAGTTTCAGGCGAATGTCGACCAGCGCCATCATTCGGCGGCGGTGTTCTTCGGGGGAGAGGGACGGCTCGGCGCCAGCATGGAGATCGTTCACCACCGCTTGCCTGGCTTCCGTCGCCTCGCGCAGGGCTTGCGTCTCGAGGATGGTGGGCTCCTCATCGCCGTCGACGATGTCGTCCACCCAACGGCACAGAGCATAGACGGCGTGGACGGCCCGTCGCTTGTCGGGTTGGAGGGCGCTGAACGAAGAGTAGAAGGTGGTTGATGCATTTCTGCACACCGTCTCACAAAACGAGTAAGCCTCCTCAAGGCGAAGATGTTCCATGGTCACCACTCAAGCAGATGTTGGTGTGCCGCTGGACGGTTCTTTTGAGGTTTTGTTGAGGGCAGCCCTGCCTTGCTTGGAGCGCTTTCGGCTCTCGAACCAGGTGTCAACACCGTTCCAATCGGGGATGATACCCAGGCTGTCAAGCAGGAGTTTGCTGCTGATGCGGGCGGACTCGTAAATGACCGGCAGACCGCTGCCGGGGTGGGTGCCACCGCCAACCAGGTAGAGGTTGTTGATCTCGTCAAACTGATTCTTTGGTCGGCGCCACAACATTTGGTCGAGGCCGTGAGCGAGGTTGAACACAGCCCCACGGTAGCAGTGGTCGCCCCAATCTTCGGGCGTGATGATCATCTCGGTGACGATGTGATCTCGGAGCCCTTCAAACCCGAGTTTGGTCTCAATTTGCTCAAGCACGCGGTCTCGGTAGGCGTCCTTTTCCTTGGACCAGTCAATGTTCTCGTGGATGTGAGAGACGGGGACCAGGGCGTAGACGGTTGAGCAACCTTCGGGAGCGAGACTGGGGTCAACCACACAGGCGTTTTGGACGTAGACCGACGGGTCGTCCCACGTCAATTTGTGGTGCTTCTCAATGTCTTCGAGGTTCTGCTCGTAGTTGGCTGAAGCGTAGATTTGGTGGTGTGGCAGGTCTTCGTAGGTCTTGTCAATGCCCAAGTAGACCATGAAGGTCGAGCAGGAATACTTCTTGCTCTCGAGTTTCTTGTCGTTCCACTTCTTTCGCACCTTGTCGGGGAAGAGTTGGGTCATGCCGTTGGCAAAGTCAGCGTTCATCACGACCTTGTCAGCAAAGAATTCGCCCTTGCCGGTGCGAACCCCTTTGATCGTCTTCCCGTCCATGATGACCGATTCGACGGCTTCGTTCATTCGGAAGGTGACGCCGAGGTCCTTGGCGATGCTGGCCATGCGTTCGCTGACGCTGCCGAGTCCACCGATGGGGTGGAAGATGCCGTACTCGTATTCGAGGAAGGCGAGCATGGTGAACAGGCTGGGGCAATTGAACGGCGACATGCCGAGATACTTCGTCTGGAAGGACATCGCTAGCATGAGACGGTCATCGTCGAAGAGTTTCATGAGGTCCTTGGCCACCGATCGCTGGGGTCGCAAGACACCGGCTACACGCATGGCTCGCTTGGAAAGCAGGTCGCTCGGGCCATACCATGGCTCTTGGAGGCAGGCCTTGGACTTCTCAAGTTTGAGTCGGTTGTCGGCCACGTAGCGGCGGAAGGCGTTGGCGTTGTTGTCGCCGGAGAGTTCTCGGATACGCTCGGTCATTTGGTCGAGGTCACTCGTGCAGTCGAGCTGGCCACCTTGCCCGAAGATAAGGCGATAGTTGAGGTCAAGTTTGTGGAGGTTGAGTTCCTCATGAGCGTCAAGGCCGAGCGCTTTGAAAATGTCCTCGATCACTTCAGGATAGTGGAAAAATGTGGGGCCGAGGTCAAATTTGAACCCGTCACGGTCAAACACTTTGTTGCGTCCACCAACCGCACTGGAGCGTTCAAACACGGTCACGTCAACACCGGACTTGGCGAGGAGCAGAGCCGAGGCCAAGCCGCCGGGACCCGCACCGATGATGGCCACTTTAGGTTGAGAACTTCCAGTCATGGCTTGCGCTGTTGGTTTGAGCATATAAATGGCGGTTTTTGTTCATAAAAATTTTATGAAAAATAACACTTTATTCGCCGGTCTTGATGATGGAATTCGGGTCAATGAGGATGGAGAATTCATCCAAGTAAGGGCCCATCGAACTGATGAGGTCGACGTTGGGGTGGCCCTTGAGCACCATGCCGTCCATGTACATCAGCGAGCGAATGATTGGAAACGCTTCTTCTCCGAAGGCGCACCCAGCGAGGACGGCTGCTTTCACCGTCTTCATCATCTGCTCGGTGAGCGAAACTTCACTCACGGAGGTGCCCACGAAACCGTCGTACAGTTCGTTCATTGAGTCGTAATAGGTCTGCAGTGTCTCACCGGTCGGACGAACGGCGGCCATGGTTAACATGGCGTCAAAGGCGTTCTTGAGTTCCCCTCTGGCGAGGAAGTAAAAGAATCCAAAAAGCGCATTTCGGACGTGCTCTGGTGCGTTGCAGATAGCACCGGTGTCAATGAAAAAGAAATTCCCCTGGTCGTCCATCATCGCGTTTCCAGGGTGTAGGTCGCCGTGGAAGGTACCCAAACCGAACATAAAGGCGCCGTGGATTCGAAACAGTTCAAGCATATCCGGCCATGTCAAGCTCCCAGCCTCCAGGTGGTCTTCCAGTGTCGGATGGGTGACCTCCTCCATGACGAGGACACGTTCGTTGGACAGGTTCTCCCACATGGTCGGAAACTTCAGTTTCGGCATCGGAAAATGCTCCTCAATCGCCTTGGCCTTGGCAATAAGCTCGTTGCGTCCATCGATTTCGTTGAGCAGGTTAAGTTCCCGAAGCGTGTAGTCTTCAATGTGGGCAAGCAGTCCAATCGGATTCCCGACTTTTCGCAGCCTCGGATTGAAGAAAAGCCCCATCCGAATCCACCGCTTCATCCGTTGGACGTCCCGCTTGAAGGCGTCCTCGAAGTCGGATTTGATGACCTTCACCACCACCTTGGTGCCGTCCTTGAGCACACCACGATGGATTTGGCCAATGCTCGCTGCAGCAAACGGTTTCATGTCAAGGTGCTCGAAGTTGTCGAGGAATCCATCGGGAGCGAAGCGGTCGAGGAGGCGCTGAGAGTCTTCCTCAGGAATGGTGGCGGCGCGGCTGTAGAGCTGTTGAAGTTCGATGCATCGATCGGGGTCGATCAAATCGGGACGAAGGGCGAAGATTTGGCCAAGTTTGACCGCGAGCAACCCCATTGACTGAATGGCGTCAATGTCAACGGGTTTTTTTCCTCTGATTTGCCGATAGAACCGGAGGAACGTGCCGAGCTTCATGCGAATCACCCGCTTCAGTCGACGAGTTCAATCGTGCTGAGTTCGTGTCGGTGGATGAGGTAGCGCCAGAGGTCGTCCTTATCGCCGCTGCCTTCAACGCGTTGAATGACGACGTTGGCTTCTTTTGCAAATCGCGTTGAAAGAGCGCCTTCAATGATGCCATCGTCCATTTCCCACATGGGCAGGGCGTCAGGGTCGTCAACGGGTGGGTGGTTGAGACCCACAACGACGTGGAATTGGGGGTCCACATCGTACTGGAGCAGGCCGAGTCCAGCGTGCTCCCACCAGTCCATCATCTCGTCAAGAAACTCAATGTCATTTTCTATAGAACGGAGAGAGAAGGCAATTTCTTGGCCGACTCGGTTGCCGATTTGTCGCAGCATGCGGCTGATGTCAATTCCCAGTACCTTGAGGTTGGAGAGTTTCCCCTCGGTGAGCCGATTTCGAGCTTCGTTGACTTCGTGGCCAGCAGCAAAGAAGGCCTCCGGGTCAAAGGGCGTGTCTTCTTCGGGAAGTTGACCGTCAAATCCGAGGGCGACGGAGACGTTCTTCAGGAACGAACCTTCGCCGATGGTGAGCCGAAGCGGGTCGTTGATTTGATTCTCCGTAAATCGAGCACGGGCGGTCGCCAAGGGAACAGCCCCTTCCCAGATGGCGTCGATAAGGTGCAGGTGCGCTTGTGAAAACGGGCCCGATTCGATGATCAGCGCAGCGTCTTCCTTCCCACGACCCACGGGGTTGTCCTCGATGTTGAGGTACTGGATGACTTCGGATTGGTCTTGGACGAAACCGAGTGAATCAAGTTCGTCGGAATGCCGGACATCGATGGCCTTGTCGAGTTGGTCGAAGAAACGCAGGGTGCGTCCGTCCAAGTGGGTGATGATTTGCACCACAACGCCTCGAACGGCGGCCGTGTTCACGGCTTCCAGAGCATCCGGGCTGCGGCAAAGATGGAGAATGCCAAATTGGCCCAAGAGGAGAATGAGTCGCTCTTCTGCATCGTTGGCCATCTTTTGCAACCGGTTGTAGATGTGGCTCCGCTCCTTGAGCACGGCAAAGCGTGGGTCATCGATGTCGCGGCGTTGCTTCTCATAGGAAGCATCGGTTTCGGTGATGCCCTTGGAAAGTTCATCAAACCCTTCCACGAGCCGGTCGAGTTGTTGTTTTCTGGACTGGATGATGTGCTCCATTGCCTCGTTGATGCGAAGGCTGGAGAACAACATGGGGCGGTCAGCGGTGGCGGTCACGATGCCCATTTCCTGAAGACGAGAGAGACTGTTGTACGCATCAAGACGTGTTGTGTTCAATTCCTTGGCCAGTTCAGAGGCTTTCATTTTCGGACGGGACCCGAGGATCATGATGGACCGAACTTCACGCTCGTTCAGACCAGCCTCGAGGAGCAACTCGTCCCACATCAGCCGTCACCCCGGACTTGGGAGATGTCGGCCAGGATTTTGGCAACGTGTCGTCGTGGGCGGAACAGCCAGTCGTAAACGTACTGAATGGTGTTGTCGGGGCCGACGAGGAACGAGGATTTCGCTGGGAATTGTCCCAGGTGTACGGGGACGTTGAACATCTTTCCAACCACGCGCTCGGGATCGGCGAGGAGGGGGAACGGGAGGTCGCCAAGGTTGCTCTTGAAGCCCGCCAGTTCTTCGGTGGTGCCCGGCCCGATGCCAACGATGGAGCACCCGACGGAGGCAAACAAATCATGTTGTTCCTTGAAGGTCAAACATCCTCGCTTGCAGGTGGGAGAATTGTTCCTCGAGTAGAAGAAAATGATGCGCCATGTGCCATCGAGCGTGGCGCTGTCAAAGGCTTCGCCGTGCTCGTTTTCAAGAACGAAGCGGGGGGCATCCTGTCCGACGATGTTGGTGCGCATGAAGATCACTCAGTTTGGAAGCAAGTGCCCCATTCTTGCGCTTTTTGTTTTCATGTACGAGCGGTTGTGAGCGCACTGCCCAACGATGATGGGGACACGGTTGACCACGTTGATGCCCTGTTCAAGGAGCTGGTTGCGCTTGTCGGGGTTGTTGGTCACGAGTTCAATCGAGGAGACACCCATGCTGTACAGCATTTCTGCGGCAAAGTCGTATTTGCGAGCGTCGCCTGGAAGGCCCAAAGCAAGGTTGGCATCGAGGGTATCAAGACCGGTGTCCTGCAGGGCGTAGGCTTGCATTTTCGAGTACAGCCCAATGCCGCGGCCTTCCTGACGCATGTAGGCGATGGCGCCGTGGCCACGTTCTTGAATGGCCTTCATCGATGACTGGAGTTGTGGCCCGCAATCACAGCGCAGCGATCCAAAGGCGTCGCCGGTCAGGCATTCAGAGTGAATGCGAATCATCGGTGTGCCTTCTGATATGTCGCCGACGTAAAGCAAAGCGTGTTCCTTGCCGTCCGTAGGGTCTCGGAATGCTCGAATTCGAAATTCTCCGTGGGCCGTTGGCAAAACAGCGTCTGCTTCGGGTGAGCTTTGTTTTCGACGAAATTCTGCGGCTTCCATGTTACAAAATTTGCTGAGTTTGTATATAAACACTCGTCTTTTTCTTACAGGAGGCTAAACTGCGTTTGATATACTGGGTTGGATAGATATTGTCTGATGGCCAGCCTGCTTTGTGATTTGGGTGTGGCCGCACGGGTCATTCGAGAGGAGAAAATTCTCCTCGTCCAAGAAGCGTCAGGGCCTCACCAAGGGAAGTGGGGATTCCCCAAAGGCAGGGTAGACCCCGGCGAAAGTCCAGAGGCTGCGGCGCTCAGAGAACTGGCTGAAGAATCTGGGCATGACGGCCAGGTGCTGGGCCTTGCTGGTGTGCGAACGGCACTGAGGAAAGGCCAACCAGCCGTCTTTTTGTGCTATGATGTGCAGGTCAATACCGAGGTCGACCACCACACGAGCGAAGAGATTTCCAACACGGCGTGGTGTTCCCTCTCGGAGTGCTCCAGTTTGGAATGGGTGTCTGAAACCATGCATCAACTGGCCGTTGACGGGCTCACGCGCCGAAGCCTCATGCGCAACCATGCAGGGCTGACGGCCCGCTCGAACCCCTACGCCGTCTACCGGACGAGCAAGACGGAACAACTACACCGAGGTGGCTCCTCATGATTCCGAGCAGCCGCCTCAAGATTCACGGCGTCCCCAACGAGCACGGCGAAGTCGTGGTGTATTGGATGACAGCTGCGAGACGAGGTCAGTGGAATCACGCTCTCCAGCACGCCATCGACCTCGCCAAACAACACAATTTGCCGCTGGTCGTCATTGAATGCCTTGCGCTCCAGCACCGTTGGGCGAACGACCGAATCTCCACTTTCGTGCTCCAAGGCATGGTGGACAACCGAACGGCGTTTGAGGGGTCCGGCGTGACCTACATCCCCTATGTTGAGACCAAGCGAAAGGAGGCCGCCGGCCTGCTCAAAGGGTGGCTCGACCACGCTCGAGCCTGCGTCATTGACGACTACCCGACGTACTATCCAAAGCATGTGCTCAACGTCGCCTTGACGGTGATCCCTTGCGAGATTCACGTCGTTGACTCCAACGGCTTCATGGCCATGCGCGCCCAAGGCCGCGATTTCTCAACGGCCTACTCGCTTCGACGCCACCTCCACAAAACCATTCGAGAACACATGCATGAATTCCCGCACCGACGTCCGTTGGAAGCCGCTGCAGACCTTCCACAGGTTGACCCCGCTGTGGTGAACGCTATCTTTGCGCAAACCGATACGCCCATGACGCCTTACGAATTCCTCTGGCGTGTGTCCGAGGGCGGAGACATCGGAAGGGAAGCCCTCTCCACCCTGGCCATCGACCACGATGTGCAACCCGTGATGGGCAAGAAAGGTGGCTACGTTGAAGGCCGCCGTCGCTGGAAGGAGTTCTTTGCCGAACGCCTTCAGACCTATCACGAAAAGCGAAATGAGCCTCAGGAGCGGGGAGCAAGCGGGCTCTCGCCGTGGCTGCATTATGGCCACATCAGCGTTCACGCCATTCTCCACGACATCTTCACTCATCACCGCTGGGATGTCAGCATGGTCAACGCTCCCAACGACGGGCGTCGGCAAGGTTGGTGGGGTCTTCCAGAACCCGTTGAAGCCTTCCTCGACCAAATCATCACCTGGCGAGACATCGGCTTCATTCACTGTGCCATGGTGGAAAATCACGCTGAATACGACTCCCTCCCCGAGTGGGCAAAGACCACCCTCGCCGAGCACGAAGCGGATGAACGCCCGTATCTCTACACGTTTGAGGAACTCGAAACCGCCAACACCCACGACCCGTTGTGGAACGCAGCCCAACACCAACTCCGACAGGAAGGCATCATCCACAATTATCTCCGCATGTTGTGGGGCAAGAAAATCTTGGAATGGTCGCCCGACCCACAAACGGCCATGGATTGGATGATCGCTCTCAACGACCGCTGGGCCCTTGACGGCCGCGACCCCAACTCCTACACCGGCATCGGCTGGGTCATGGGGAAGTTTGACCGAGGATGGACCGAGCGTGCGGTCTACGGTAAGGTGCGGTGCATGACCAGCGCCTCGACCGCTCGGAAATTCAAGACCAAGGGCTACGTTGAGAAGTACACGGCACCCAGCGACTCATCCAAGGTGTTGGGGTCTGGCCCCTCGTTTTACTCAGCCCATCAATGAGGAACTGTCATGCCAACCTACGCTCATGTCGCAGGCTACGATGCCCCGGTGGAAGACGTGTGGGCTTGGTACGACAGCCCGGGAGCTTTTCGTCGTATTATGCCTGAATGGGAAGGCATTCGTCCCCTTGAAGCCGGGCGACTGGTGGACAACGCCACCACTCGGTTCCGTGTGTCGCTGGGACCGCTTCGACCCATGTGGGTCGCTCGCCACTACGGCGTCGTCCCGGGTGAAGTCTTCAACGACGTAATGGAGAAGGGTCCCTTCGGCAAGTGGGACCATGAGCACCGCTTTGTCTCAACCGGCGCAACATCCAGCGAAATTCACGACACGATTCAGTGGAAACTTCCCCTTCACCCGCTGACCTTTTGGACGGCCCCGTTTACGGTGAAAGGTCGGATGGACCAGATGTTTGCCTATCGAACCGTCCGAGTCCAAGAGGACCTCAAGCGCATCGCCATGTACGCCGACCGCCCCAAGCAACGCGTGCTTGTCAGCGGCTCAACCGGCCTGATTGGGATGCAACTCTGTGCCTTCCTCCAAGCCGCAGGTCACGAGGTTGTTCGCCTTGTCCGTCCATCCACCACGCTCCCTCCTGACGCCTCCGACCAGCCCTGCGTGGTCTGGAACGACCAAACCGGGGAGGTGCTCGAAGGCAGCATGGAAGGGTTCGATACCGTCATCCATCTTGCAGGGGCGGGCATCGGCGACAAGCGCTGGAATGCCAAGCGCAAGGCGCTGATTGAAACCAGCCGCACCGTGCCCACCGAGCAACTTGTTCAACTGTTCACTCGCCTGTCGAACCCCCCCAAGACCTTCCTTTGCGGATCTGCCATCGGGTTCTACGGCAACCGTGGCGAGGAGGTCTTGGACGAGGCCTCCACAGCTGGAGACAATTTCCTCGCCAAGACTTGTATCGCATGGGAGGCGGCGGGTGCAGCGGCCAGCGAGGCCGGCATTCGGACGGTTTGGATGCGCACAGGCATTGTCACCACCCCGATGGGCGGTGCCTTGCAGAAACTCCTCTTGCCCACGTTGATGGGCGCCGGTGGTCCTGCCGGGGGGGGCCGCCAATACTACTCTTGGATTTCCATGGACGATCAGATCTACGCCACGTATCACTTGATGATGACGCCGGATTGTGAAGGCGTCTACAACCTGACCGCCCCGGAACCGGTCACGCAGAAGCAATACGCCAAGGTCCTCGGGAAAGTCTTGCGACGCCCTGCCTTTGCTCCTGCCCCGGGGTTCGCCCTGAAGTTGATGTTCGGAGAATTGGCCCAAGCCCTCGTTCTTGACGGCCAGCGAGTGCTTCCAACGCGCCTGCAAGAAAGCGGCTATGTCTTCCGTCATGAACGGTTGGAGCCGTGTCTGCGTCAGTGCTTAGGGAAGCAAAAACTGCGCTAAGTTCACCGTCACCCCGTAGGGGTGCTTTTGATAATCCATTTGCCCATGCCTTGGCATGGCCGGTCGAGTTGCCATCCTCCTCGTCCTCGGCCTCGCGCTGCTCCACATGCCGCTGGTGAGTGCGGACAACGACCCCGCTAGCGCCAACGGATTGACCGATGGCGTGTCGTCCAGCGGGTACGTGTGCGATCCCAACGGTTGTTCGCCAACGGACAAACGAGACTACTGGAAAATTCAAGGAAAAATGGGTGACATCGTCCAAGTGACGTTTTCTGGCAGCATGAGCAATGCTGCGTGGTGGTGCCCGGGTGACGGGTGGGAAGGGACGTTCACGATGGGCTCCGTTTCGCAAAACGTCGATGACGGTTCGCCAACCGCCACCCTCTCAACCACCCTCTCAACGGCAGGTGAGATCCTCATCAAGGTGGAAGGCAAAGACTCCTGGTGCAACGACGGCTTTGACTACACGCTCACGCCATCGATCGACAAGACCAACCGTGATTCGGATGAAGACGGGTTCGTCGACACCGAGGACGACTGCACCAACTTGGTCGGGGCCTCCACCAACGACCGAAAAGGCTGCACGGATTCCGACGGAGATGGCTGGTCCGACCCCGACAGCGGCTGGGGTGTTCAAAACGGCGCAGACGCCTTTGCAAGTGAATCCTCACAATGGTTGGACTCCGATAACGACGGCTACGGTGACAACCTCGATGGCTACCAGGGTGACCACTGCCAATTCAGCCGAGGTTACTCCTCATCCGACCGCTTCGGTTGCGTTGATTCAGACGGCGATTCGTACTCCGACCCCGACCCAGGCGGCTTGAACGGCTACGAAGCTTGGTTCGCTCATCCCGTTGGACAAGCTGACGCCTTTGCCTACGATGCCTCGCAGTGGAACGACACGGACGAGGACGGTTACGGCGACAACTGGGACGACCCCTCCCTCAACGCCACTCGGGCGGTTTGGGGCATTGGTCAATTCGTGGACAACGCCACCCAACCCGATGCTTGCCCGTTCATTCGTGGTGGTTCGTTCTCCGACCGTTTTGGTTGCGTTGACACCGACATGGACACGTATTCGGACGGCGATGAGAATTGGACCATCGACAACGGTTCGGATGCATTCCCGCTTGAACCGACGCAATGGTTGGACACGGACCGGGACGGCTGGGGCGACAACCAAACCATCGGCGCACAGCGCATTGATGACTTCCCGTTCAACCCGACGCAGTGGCGAGACACCGACCGGGACGGCTGGGGTGATAACCAAACCTACGGTGCGACGCAAGTGGACGATTTCCCCTTCGTACCCTCTCAATACAGGGACACTGACGGTGATGGCTACGGTGACAATTTGACCGGCTTTGAGGGCGATGTGTGCATGCTTTCAACACCCGAAGAAGTGGATTCAGGGTGGATCAGCCGCTACGACCGACTTGGTTGCCGGGACGTTGACAAAGACGGCTTCTCCGACCCTACAGATTTGTGGACGGCGCATCCAGGCGGATTTGCTGATGCCTTCCCCAACGATCCTTCTCAGTGGCATGACACCGACGATGATGGTTACGGCGACAACCTCGAGTACTTCGACGGCCAAACATGGCGTTCATCGTACCGGCCTGACGGCTGCCGCACAACACAGGGTGAGTCCACCTTCGACCGCTGGGGCTGTCCTGACGGCGACGGCGACGGGTGGTCCGATCCCACTTCGACATGGTTGGCCAGCCCGGGCGGCTCGGGTGATGCATGGCCCGAAGACCCCACTCAATGGCACGACATCGATGGTGATGGCCGTGGCGACAACCCACGAGGCACCACAGCCGACGTTTGTCCTTCTATAGCGGGGACATCAGTTGGTCCTTCCTCGGGTGGCGACCGCTGGGGTTGCAAAGACACGGACGGCGACGGTTGGTCTGATTTGGGCGATGCGTTCATCCACGAACCGACCCAGTGGCGCGATTCAGACGGCGATGGATACGGGGACAGCATGGACGGCCATCAGGGCGATGCTTGCCCGGAAACCCGCGGGACCTCGCTGCTCGATCGCTTGGGGTGCCGAGACACCGATGGTGATGGTTGGTCCGACCCGACCGAGTCTTGGCCTGCTCATCCGTTTGGTTTGGCCGACGCCTTCCCCACAGAAGCGCTCCAGTGGATGGACAGCGATCAGGACGGCTTCGGTGACCTTCCGTTGGGTGCGTTCCGCGACGATTGCCCCAACCAAGCCGGCTCTTCCGAACGGGACCTTCAGGGATGTCCTGACCAGAACGGGGACGGATGGTCGGACGCATACGGTGAATTTGCCGCGGCCATCGCCATCATGGGCGAGGACCCTGCTGCCTCGTGGCTCACGTACGCCGTCATGGGTGCTGGGTTCCTCTTGGGTGCGCTGGGGGCGTTGTTGGTCAAAGGGTCCCGACGGCGAAAGGACTTGCTCGAGCAACTGATTCAGGACAAGGAAACCGAACTGATGAACTCCCCGGGCATCGGTGAACCTGTTCCAGCCCTCATTCCGTTGGACCAACTGCCGCCGTTGCCGGAACCTCAAGGAGGTGAACACGATGGCTGAGAGCAGGTGGCATGCCCTTGTGTTGGCCGTGATGATGGCTGCCTTGCTGCTTCCCGTAGGCTCGGTGAGTGCAGAAATGACAACCGAAGAGCGACTGGAGGCCGAGGGTTTGACCGTCTTGGCCTTGCGAAACGACACCATCGATTCCAACCAGGACGGTGACATCGACGCTGTCCGCGTGGTCGTGATTCTCAACTCCACCGCTGCGTCGAATGAACTCATCGTTAAACTGCGAGGATTGCACAAAGAGCGAGAGGTGCTCGAAACGCAGGAGGTCGCTTTTTCCGGTCAAACCAACATTACGGTGGTGTACGATGCCTGGTCAACAGGTGAACATGACCTCCGATTGGATTTCCTCGATGCCAACGGTGAATTCATCGCCTCCTATCCTCTTCCAACCTTTATGTTGACGCCAGCGCTTCAGGTGCCTCGAGTTCAATTGGCCCTCAACGCAGGGGATTCGCTTCAGACCGGCGAGTTGTGTGAAATCACACGAACTTTCGCCGACGAAACTGGTCCTCGTTATGGTGAAACCGGCGTACGAACCTTCACTGGGGCACCGTTTAGCGTACTGGATTCCCATGAAACCCTGGACTGTGCATCATGGCCGGCGGGCGATTACGAGTTGAAAGAAACCTATCGAAACGGCTTGGGCCAGACGGCCGAAAGCACGTTGAATTTCACCATCCAGAACCGTCCAGCGCCAGCTTTCAAGCTTCTACCAACAGGGCACGAGAACACCACGGAAACACCGTGCAGCGTCCGAATGGAATTGACCGATGGTCGTCCGTTGGACGGCCTCACCATGGTGTGGCGCGTCAAGGGCGACGTGGTCGAAGGTGCCAACTCCACCGTGCTCGATTGTTCTAACCTCGCTGCTGGTGCTTACCTCATCGCCTTGGAGGTGCAAACGGACAAGCAGATCACGTCCACGCAAGCCATCAACCTGATTCGTCTTCCGGCCGCCGATTTGACGGCGGATGAGCGGGCTTCCCTTCCCTCCACCTCGCTGGGCCCTGAGACGGCAACCGAGTCCGTTGGATGGATGTCCATCGGTGTTCTCGCCCTCATCGTCTCCATCTTCGTCTTCCTCCTTCTCGTCCGAAATCCCGAACCTGAACCACTCGAACTGCCCTCGCTTGGCCCGACGCCCCAAGTGTTGGCCGACGGTTCACCCGATACCGAAGGCCTTCCTACCACCTTGGACGACCAAGGGACGCTTTGGCGCCAACATCCTTCCGGGGCGTTGGATTGGTGGGACCGAGAGTGGAGCGTCTGGCACCGGTGGGAGTAGATGGAATTCACAGAAGCGTTGCTGATCGGCCTTGGTGTCCTTGCAGGTGTCGTTGTGTTGCGCTTGCTGTATGTTTGGAACACGCGAATTCGTCCCCTCCAACCCTCGTTGGATTTGGAATGGGCGGCTGATTGTCAACACTTGACCACCGCCCAGGTTGACGGTTCCGCCATCACGTTTCAGATGGTTCGGAACTTCACGTGGCGCACCACCAGGGACCGCGACGAGGATTGGGTGGAGGAGGTGAAGGTCGACGCCGAGGATCTTGAGGCTGTCTGGTTCATGGTTGATCATTTCCACTCCATCACTGGACTGGCTCACACCTACCTGACCTTTGAGTTTGGAAGTGGAACATGCCTTTCCTTTTCCTTCGAATCTCGACGAGAGAAAGGCGAGCGCTACCATCCATGGGATGGCCTGTGGCGAGCCTACGAACTCTACCTCTTGGTTGGGTTTGAGCGCGACGTGACCGGTCTGCGAACCCACGGTCGTCGCAACCGAGATTACATGTTCCGCGCCAACACACCGCATGAGAAAAACAAGGAACTGCTCTTCGCCATGATTGACAAATTGAACGATCTTGCCGTCAACCCCGAATGGTACCATTCCTTGCTGACGACCTGCAACACCTCCATTGTGCAAATCGTCAATCAAGTCACGCCCGGTCGAATCCCGTTCCTTTGGCGCAATTTCCTGCCCGGCTACACTCCGAAGGCGGCGTATAAGCTCCAACTCATCGAGGATTGGGGCGGTTTTGAGGACACCCTCCGCAAGGCGAGGATTGACGAAAAAGCACAGGACTGGGACGGCGAGGAGGACTACTCGGCTATGCTTCGCTCGTTCCTTCCTCCGGCGCAGTGAGCGGCTTCATGAGCATCAGACGCCCTTTGCTGTAGGAGAGGTGAACGACGCGTTCCACGGCCACGTTGTGAAGCCCTCTCGACCCCATCTCCAATCTGTCATCCTTGAGGGGAAAGGATGCGCCCTTGAGTTGCATGCCAGTGGCTTCAGGCAACGCGAACAGGGAGAATTCAGCTCCCTTTTGAAATTCTATAGAATAATTGACTCCGGGGCGAAGAAACCGATAAACATGGCTGGGAGCAATGCACGTGATCTCGAGTGAAGAAGCCGCGCATGAGAGCAGGTTCGCCCACTCCTGTTGAGGGTCGCCGCCGGTGGCGCCCAGCACCGTGCAAGCATCGGCACCTAACGCTTCGAGGTAGGCGAGTCCTTTGCTGAGGTCGTTGGCGTCTTGTTCAGGGCGCTCAACAACCTTCCCGTCTCGTCCGAGAAAGTCAGCAAGAGCCTCTGGTTTGATGCTGTCCATGTCGCCCAAGAGGACATCCACTTGCAGGTTGTGGTCTTCACAACGGACCAACGCCCCGTCGAGGGCGATGACCTGGCCGGCCTGACCGGCCAGCAACCGAACCACTTCGGGGGACGGCCAGGTCCCACAAGCCACCAGAAGGTCACGAACGTCGGCCATGGGTGGTCGAGAGCGTCGTACCTTCTCAACTCAGTGGTTGAGGCATGAGACCGAGGTTGACCCCCTACGGGGGTCAGCCACAGGTGAACAATGATTTTCAAGGTCGCCGGCTGTGCTAACCGTATGGCGGCCAACGATTTTCAGAACAAAGGAGGCAAAAGCATCGGCCTCGTTGTGCTTTTTCTTCTGTCGCTTCTCTCCCCTCTCTTGATGAATCCAGCCGATGCCCCATCGTTGGACCGACCCGGAGAGGTCGGCTTCAGTGGCCCGTTTACGCAGGCTTCAGGCTACGGTCATGATATCGCTGGTTCAGCCATCGACGTTGACGGGCTGGTTGGGGCCACGGTTCGAGAGGAATCCATGCTCGACCTGTGGCAAACGGAAGGGCTGAACGTTTCCTTCGGTGAACACCACGGCACGCCCGATATGAAACTCACCCGCCACGACAAGGCCCATCTTTGCTGGAGCACCCAAGAGGGCACCGTTCGAACCGCTGTCTACCGGCCAACCGGTACGTGGACCACCAGCCTTGTGGACACCGTGGCCACCTCAAACGCTTCAGATCTGGTGGATTGTGCCATTGGCATCACCGCCAACGAGTTGCAGCGGGTCCTCTATGCCGACGGCGATGACCTGAAGATGGGCCGCTATGCACTCCAGAGTGCAGCCTACTATGACGGCCCTCGCTGGCACACGCGCACCATCATGGAGGACGTGTCGCCGACCCATCTGGCGCTCGACATCACCCCGCAGGGATTGGAGTGGGGGTTGATGCGAACGGCCACCGGTGCGCTTCACCAGGTGAACTTCAGCGGTGCCTATTGGACTGACTACCTCCTGGATGAAGGGCCGGTGGGGGAGAAGTTTGAACTTCAACTCGACGAGGACGGCGTCGCCCATGTTCTCTACTCCCTGAACGCTACCGGCGAGGTCGTGTTGCTTCGCATTGACGGCATGGAGCACGACCGCCGCCTTCTGCTTCAGGACGTTGATCTCGCCGATGTGCTCGGTATGGACCTTGATGCCAACAACATCGAACAAGTGGCCACCGCCACCCAGAGCGGGTCCACCTTTTCAGTCAACCTCATTCGTTCGCTGACCGGCCAGGACACCGGCCGAGTGGACCCCGTACCATCGATGGCCTTGGAGGGCGAGGATGACAAGGATGAGGGGTTGATGTTGATGGGCGACCTGAACGCAGACGGCTTTGATGACCTGGTGATCTCCACACCCACGGCCGATGTGGTTTCCATGAGCGACAACGGGCGGGTGTCCGTCCACTACGGCTCAACGACGGGACTGTCCGACCTTCCCGACATGATTTACGCCGGCGCCTCCGACGGTGCACATTACGGCGCAGGCATGGACCTTGGCGACTTCAACAACGATGGCATCATGGATTTGGCCGTTGGTTCGCCCGGATGGGCACCGGCTGACGATGAAGAGGTACGGCACGGTTTGGTTCACGTTTTCTTGGGCAATGCCTCCGGGCTTTCACCCTCGCCGTGGGTCAACCTGACGGGTGCCTCCAACGAATCCCTTGGAAGCGCTCTTGCAGCTCTTCACCACACGGGAAGCGGTGACAGCCTCGCAGCCACGGCTCGCAACTACACGTTCGAGGTGAGCGAAACACGAACCGACGCCGGGAAGGTCAACCTCTACACCGGTAACGAGAGCGGCTTGTTTTCTTCGCGAAACCTGACACAAACCCAAGACGGTGGCCTCTTTGGTCGCTCCCTTGAAGCCTGCGACGTGAACAACGACGGCCACGACGAACTCATCGTTGGCAACACCGGAGATTACAGTAAACCGACGACCTATTCATCAATCGAGTACTTCTTTGGTTCGTCATCGGGCTACAACGGCACGGCTGACCACACCTTAGCCTCCATCGTTCAGGGGAAGTTGTTCGGTTTCAACATCGCTTGCGTCGGCGACCTGAACGGCGATGGGTTCAACGAACACATCATTTCTGAACCCTTCAACTCCACCGCTGGAGCCTTCGGCGCTGGAACCTTGTGGCTCTTTGAGGGCACCAACGGTCCGCTTCCCGGTGAGGCCGATTGGCGCTATTGGCCACCGGCCAACAGCCGAATCGGCGAGTCGATGGTCGCTGCCGGCGACATCAACGAAGACGGCTACGGAGACGTGTACATCTCCAGTCGCATGGGGAACGCTGCAGGTCGCGTTGAAATCTTCCTTGGCTCAGCGACAGGCATCAGCGACGACCGGCAACTCCTCGCTGAAGGGAACAGCAGTGAACACCTCGGCTTCCGAATGGCAGCGGGTGGCGACATCAACGGTGACGGTTTGAGCGACCTTTTCTATTCCATGCGTTCTCAAGAACGAGGTGATTCGTTTGGCCTCACCTACCTCATGGTGAGTGAGCAGGATTGGGAATCCATTTCGTTTGAGCGCCAAGGAACCGTCACCGATGTTCAACTTGGGACAGCGGGGCGAGGCGAGACCAGCATCGTTTACACGCACGCCGATGCGCTGCGCCTTCACGTGTCGAAACTTGAGCACATGAACGACGGGACACCTGGAGGGCAATGGGTCGATCAGACGCTGACCAGCCTCAACACCAGCCACCTTGGGGTGGCTTTTGATGTGCGATCCTCCGGCCAACCTGTGGTTGTGATGGAGAACACCTCGGCCATGATGTTGGCCTCCACGGGCTCCATGACCGCCCTTCAGCAAGCGGTGGCGACCACCGGGACGATGGGCCAATGGTTGGGCTCTACCATCACGCAAGATAATAAACAAGTTCTTGCTTACACTTCGGGCGTCGGCAATCAAATCTTCGCCGCCACCCAAGAATCAAGCGGCTGGTCCTCCGGACTCGTGCGCACGGGAGCCGACCTCTCGCACGCCATCGACGTCAACGTTGACAGCCTCAACACCCCGCATTTGGTGTATCGACTCACCAGCACCAACCAACTCGAGATGGCCGTTGGCGGTACAAGTTGGTCCCTCACGGCGCTTGGCGCCCCAGGCGAGGCCTTGTCTCAACAGCACCCTGCCTTGGTGCTTGACAACGACTCTGTGGCCGTTGGCCTTGTGGCGTCCAACGGTTCGGGAACGAACCTGGAGGTGTGGATTCACGATGGAACCAGCCTGTTCAAGCACACCCTCGCCAACCACAGCGAATTGACGAGCGAATTGGGGTTGGCCGTTTTGGACAACGGCTCGTTGCTCCTGGCTTCGTTGACCAACGATGGCGCCTTGCGGGTGTTTGAGCAGTGGCCGGGTGCGAACGCATGGGTTGAGCACACGGTCCCTCAGCCAAGCGGGACGGTCAGTGAATACCGTCTCGACCTCAAGGGCGGGGGCTCGCCGTTGCTTGCTGTCCGTGCCAACGCCATCTCCTCCATCCTCGGCCTCAACGAAACGGGTACGTGGGTCTCTCTTGCAGAACGACCAGCAGCGGCCGTTAACGGGGCGTGGGATGTCCATCACGATGGGGATCACCTGCTCTTGATGACCAGCGACCCCGTCTCCAACCACCTTGTCTTCAACAGCGTTGAACTCAACAGTACCATGGGCGAATCCAATCCGTGGATGTCGGTTCGCTTTGGGGACATCATCACCAACCATCGCGTCCATTCGGAGGTTGACGACAACGGAACGATCCACATGGCCTACTGGGACGAAGTGAATGACGATGTCATCATGCTCCGTCTTTATCGCGACGCAGATCGGGACCTTGTGTTCGACCTCATCGATGGTCTGCCTCACGTGGGCGACCAGTGGATGAACAGCGATAGTGACGCTTACGGGGACAACCCGCTCGGGCCGATTCCCGATGCCTGCCCGACCGACACGGGGTCCTCCTCCTTCATTTTCCAGGGATGCGATGATTTCGATACCGACGGCTACCGTGATGACATCGACGGTTGTGACGACGAAGGTGGGACCTCTTGGATTGACCGGTACGGCTGCGAAGACCTTGACCAAGACGGGTGGTCCGACAACGATGCCTCGTACTTTGACGGTGATGTGTTCAAGAGCAACTGGAAGCAAGCCCTTGACACCGATGGCGATGGCTTTGGCGACAACCACGGTGTGGATTGCTGTGCCGTCCCTGTGTTCGACCCCAACGCCGGACCCGGCGACCTCTTCCCCTACATTGCCTCGCAATACACCGACTACGACGGCGATGGCTACGGCGACAATGACACCGATACCGTGTACGGCGATTACTGTCCGTGGGATTACGGCACGTCCTACCGAGACCGCAACGGGTGCCTCGACACCGACGGCGACGGGTCGAGTGACCCCTCTGGTGAGGGGACGATTTTCGAGTGGAACGCCACGGTCCACGGGGCGGATGTCTGGCCGCTTGATCCCACGCAGTGGCAGGACACCGATGGCGATGGCTACGGCGACAACCAATCCGAGAACGCCACCAACCCTGACCGATTCCCGATGCGAATCGCAGCGGCGAACGACACGGACGACGACGGGTATGCCGACAACTGGACCGAGTACTACAACGGCACCAACGCTCAAGGCATCTTCATCGATGCCTGCCCGACCGAATGGGGCAATTCAACCCGTCGAAATTTGACGGTCTATGCGTACGGTTGTCCGGACGCCGACGGCGACGGCTACACCGACGCCTATGTCTTTGATGTTGACCCGGGCACTGGGCTTCGTATCAACGAACTCGGAGACGCCTTCCCCTACGAAAAGACGCAGTCAAAAGACAGAGATGGAGACGGCTTTGGTGATAACCCGATTGGTGTCGATGGTGATCAGTGCATCGATGTACCCGGTGTGTTGAACGGAACGGATGGCGTAGGTTGCCGCGTGATCGACGTCAACGACGATGACGGTGACGGTCTCATCAACGAGTTGGATTTGATTTGTCCCAACACGCCGCTTGGCGAGCAGGTCAACGAAGAGGGTTGTTCGCAGTCCGAGCTTGACGACGACGAGGACGGCGTGAAGAACAACGTCGATGCTTGCCCTGACACCGTATCGGGCGCCACCGTTGATGCGCAAGGCTGCAGCGACGAACAGCGCAACTCCGACTCGGACGGGGACGGTTTGAACGACCCCGAGGACAATTGTCCCAACACCGCCGAAGGCATGGAGGTCGACGAGAACGGATGTTCCCAAGCTCAGCGAGACAGCGACGGAGACGGCCTTTCCGACCTTGATGACGCCTGCGATGACACGCCACCAGGCTTCCCCATTCTTGCCAACGGTTGCACCGACGAGAGCGCCCTTGACACCGACCTCGACGGCGACGGCTACAGCGGCGTCTACGCCTATGACATCGACCCCATCACCGGGCTGCACGTGAACCAGACTGGCGATGCGTTCCCCAGCGATGCTACGCAGTGGTTTGACCAAGACGGCGACGGCTACGGCGACAACCCCTCACCGGCCAACAACGCTGACGATTGCCCCACAGAAACGGGAACTTCGTACATCGATTTCCTCGGATGTTATGACGACGGTGACGGTTATCGGGATGAGAACGAGCCCGAGGCCCTTCGTGGCGACGCCACCCAATGGCGCGACTCGGATTTCGACGGCTACGGCGACAACTGGGGCGACCCATCTTGGAACGCCACGCGCGACCCCTCATGGCCGGGCCAATTCGTCGCCGGTGCGACCAATGCAGATTTCTGTCCAAAAACCACACCTGGCCTCCAGGTGGACGACGAGGGATGCCACATCTCCGAGCGAGACAGCGACCTCGACGGCGTGATGGACGACGCTGACAACTGTCCCAACGAACCCAAGGGCGTTGATGGCTACGACGACGGATGCCCCTATGTCCCACTGTCTGGTGATGGCGAAGAGGGCTTGCTCGGCGTGGATGCAGGGACCATCATGCTCGCCCTTGGCGGCCTCGGTGGATTGCTGATTGTGAGCCTCTTGGTCGTGAGGTTGTTGCGCCGTGAAGAGGACGATGATGACGACGATGAATACGACGATTTCTTCGATGATGATGAGGAAGAGGACAGCATTCTCGATAAGATGGACAAGGCGGCAGCGACGCCACTCCGTTCTCGACCAGCACCTCAGCGGGCATCCTCGCCTGCTGCCAAGAAGGGTCCAAGTGGACCGGCACCGAGTCGGCAGACACCAACGCGGCAAGCCGGGCCTCCTGGTCGTGCACCGGGCGGACCAGCTCGTGGTGGCGGCGGTCCTCCAGGGCGCGGTCCGAGCAAGAAACCATCACCCAACAAGGCCACAACCCCCCAAAAGGCTGCCAAAAAGAAGGTCGTTGCTGAGGACGAGGAACCCGGAAAGAAGGTTCGAAAAGCGAAAATCAGCGTTGACATGTCAATCTTCGAGGACTGGCAGGCCGACGATCGTGAGGCCGCCGTTGATTGGGTGGTTGGTGCGTTCGCCGACGGTGATCAGGAGCGAACCGTGCTGATGCAACTTCAAGAAACGGGTTGGACCGCCGAGCAATCCCGAGCGATTTGTAGCTTGGCGAAAAACAACCGAGGTTGAGTCCCTTCATGAGGGCTTAAATGGGAAGCGACGGTGGCCGGGAAAGGAGGAGAGGAAATGTCAGACGAGACAGGAGCATCTCCCCAAGGCATCGAAGTGGACGATGCCGCGGCGTACTTTGGTGTGACCGAATCCAGTGATGTTCTCCATGCCATGATGGCCATGCCCCGCGAGCAAGCCATGATTCAGTTTTTCGAATTGCTCTCGGACATCGTGCTTCGCCCCGGCGACTTTGATTTCGAAGCCGCCAGCGAGCGCATGCAGTGCGAGGGTGGAGAAATCTACTACCTCGTGGCGGGCCACCTCGGCCTCATGAGCATGCCCGACCCGCTGCTCCAGGCGCTCGGCATGCCCGATTCCGCCGGCGAAACCGCTTCGCCCGCTGATGGTATTGGGGAAGGCGATCGTGCCGCCCTCGAGCGTTTGGCCGACCCAATGCGCATGATGAAACTCTTTGCCGTGGCGTTCCAAACCGGCTCGAAGGACGAGGTCGTGAAGTACATGACCGGCTTTGAGGGCTATCTCAACAACGTGAGCGGTTCGGTCGCCGCCCTTGTCGCCATCAATCAAGAGTTGGATGCGGCGTTGGATGTCGCCGGCCACGTGCTTCCCATTGCCACACTGGCCAGCGGTGCGGCCGCTGCAGCGACCGTTGAGGTCCCAGAAACCACATCGTTGCCCGAACCTGCTCCCGAGCCAGCACCGGCTCCCGTGGAAGCAGTGCCAGCCGCCTCAACGGTTCCTGCTGAACCCACCGGTGTTCCTTTGCCAACGGCAGCCCAGCCTGAACCGGCCTCAGCGCCTGCCCCCGAACCCGTCGTTCCGCTCCCTGCCAGTACCGTCGCTCTTCCCGATGTCGTTCCGATGGAGGTCGAAGAACCGACCATCAACGTCGAGAGTGAAAAGCAGGTCGCCAAGGCCACACAAGATGCCTTTTCTGGTGCGTTCAGCTCCGAATTGATTCCCGAGCCTGAACCTGTGTCCGAAGTCGCTCCAACGCCCGACACGCCCGTCCCCGTCGCTGAGGAAGAGCCGGAGTTTGTCAGCGCTGCCGAGCACTTCATTGCCGCCGATGAGGACGGAAGCGGTGCCCTCGACGTTGAGGAATTGGCCCAAGCCACCGGCACCAGCCTTGAAGAGGCGGCCGAACTCCATGCTGAGGCCGATACTGACGGCGACGGGGTCGTCACCCTGTCCGAGTTCATCGCCTCCCCGGCGGCAGAGAAAACAGCGAGCCTGCCCAAACCTGTGGCGCCCGTCCGACGGCCGCTCGGCCAGGGTGCTGCACAAGCACAACCCCAGCCCGCACCGGTTCAGCAACCTCCACAACCATCCCAACCTCAGCCTTGGCAACAACAACAGCAGCCACAGCAACAGGCCTGGCCTGGCCAGCAGCCGCAGCAAGGGTGGCCTCAACAACCTCCTCAACAACAGGGCTGGCCACGCCCGCAAGCACCGCTGGTTCAACCGACCATCCGCTCAGGCGTTCACTGCCGTGGTTGTGGCATTGGACTCGACCCCTACTGGCGATTCTGCCCGGTGTGTGGTCAGCAGAACTTGGGGTACTGAGGGTTGGTCAGTACGCCACAAACGTCCCCTCTTCAAAGAGGACGGTCTCGTCAAGCCAGACACTGGGGGCTCGTAGTACGCCAGGAATTTGGATGCCAACTGCCGCCGAACCACCCAGCGTGGTGTTGTCCCCGATGGAGAAGTAGGCCGTTCCGAGTTTCTTCTCGTCTTCCAGCACGTTCCCTGCGAGGCGTGCGTTGGGGTTCATGCCGAAGCCGAATTCTGCGATGGTCCAGACGTTTTCCTGGTCCTTCGCCTTGAGTCGTTTGGCGGCTTCTCCGAAGGTCTGTCGGATTTGCGCTGCCACCGTGCCACCTTTGACATCGACCACCAAACCGTTCTCAATCTGCAGGACCACGGGCTCATCAACAAGCGCAGAATCCCACGAACCGTCGATCACGACGGTTCCGTTCATCGTCCCTTCGCGTGGTAGGGTGAAGATCTTCCCTGCGGGAAGGTTGGTGAGCATTCTGGGGCGATTGCAGATGCCGTTGTCGTCCAGTTTCCACTCTCGCCAGTTGACCTCGAAGGTCACGTTGGTGCCGGTGTCGGATTTGACGTTAACAATGCGCTTGCGGCGGAGGAGATTGTTCATCTCACCGATGTTCTTCTTGATGATGTTGAAGTCGGCGGACATGCCGCCTTCGGTGAACATCTCGACGGTCATACCTGGCATGGTGGCCACCCTTGAACCGTCCTTGATGGCTTGGCGCACGGCTCGGGTGTGGGTCAGAGAATAGCGCGTTGGTGCGATGACCACTTGCTGCTGCCGCATGAGGTTGGCCACCGGTGTTGGGGGCTCTTCGCCGTGATGACGGCCTTTGGGCATCACAACGAGCAGAACCCGGTCGGACCGGAGGCTGGCGGCGTCATGAAGCGCTTGGCCCACTTGTGTCGTGGTGGGATCGCACACGATGAGGATGTTCTCACCTCGCCTCACATCCATGCAGGTGTCAATGACGGTGCGGGCACTTCGAGCCATTTTTTCACTGAGATTCAGGGCGTCATCTTCCTCATCCCCGTCAGTGATCTGAGGCGCCGGTTCTTCCTCTTCGACCAACCCTTCGGCTTCGTCCATGATGTCCTCAATGTCTTGGTCAACCGGTTCATCATCGTCCTTCCCCGAACCTTTTCGGCGAAACGGGAGGACCATGATGTTCGTACCGTTCAAATGTTCTTGAATGTGTGCATATTTCTATCGCTTCGCCATTCAATGTTGTCGTCTGTCTCGGGGGGAGTGTTGAAGAAGCACGGGGCGTTGAAACCGCTCATGGAAGCCTATGATGAGTTCATTCAACGCGTGAAAGACATCCACCGACTTGGTGCGCTGCAGGGTCATCTCGGTTGGGACCAAGAAGTGCTCATGCCCACCAAAGGTGCTGCATCCCGTGGTGAAATGATGGCCTGGCTGGCCGGGAAGCGACATGAGCAACTAACCGATGGACGGATGGGCGAACTCCTCGGCCTCCTCGAATCGATGACGCTCGACATCGACCAGGCTGCCAACGTCCGTGAGATGCGCCGTTCGTACGACCAAGCCATTTGTTTGCCAAAGGCGTTCGTCGAATCCTTTGCCCAAGCACGGTCTGAAGCGCTGGTGGCCTGGCAGTCCGCCCGGGAAGCCTCCGACTTTGAAGCGTTCAAGCCCGCGCTGACCAACCTCATTGACCTCACCAAACAAAAAATCGAGTTGCTTGGCGTCTCCTCAACACCTTACGACGTGTTGCTCGATGAATATGAGGTGGGCATGACCGTCGAAGACTACGACCCGTTGTTTGCAGGCCTCCGAGAGCGCCTGGTACCGCTTCTTCAGGCCATCACACAGGCTCAAGAAACCAGCGATGAGCCGGTCCTTCCCACCGACGTTGTCTTTGCTGTTGAGGCCCAAAAGGCGTTTTGTGAAGCCGTTTCCAACCACATGGGCTTTGATTTCGAGGCAGGGAGAATGGACGCTTCCACCCATCCATTTTCCGCAGGATTATGGCCGGGTGATACGAGGTTTACCACTCGGTTTGACGAGAAGGATCCGTTCTCTTGCCTGTATGCAGTCATGCACGAAACGGGCCACGCGCTGTACGAACAGGGGCTCGACCACGACCACCGCTACACACCTCGTGGTGCTGCTGTTTCGCTTGGCGTGCATGAATCTCAAAGCCGATTTTGGGAAAATCAAATCGGTCGAACACCCGCCTTCTGGAAGGTTGTCCTGCCGTGGTTCCGTTCGGCCTTCCCAGATGCTCCTGAAGTTGATGAGCACACCCTGAACCGATTGGCCAACCGAGTCGAAAAAGGGTTTATCCGAGTTGAAGCGGATGAAGTCACTTACAACTTGCACGTGATGCTACGCTATGAAATTGAGAAACAATTGTTCAACGGCGACCTCGAAGTTGACGACCTCCCCACCGCCTGGAACACCATGTTCAAGGCATGGTTTGATGTTGAGGTGTCCGAGGACCGATTGGGCTGTCTCCAGGACATTCACTGGTCCATGGGCGCCTTCGGGTATTTCCCCACGTACACCCTTGGCAACCTGTACGCCGCACAGTTGTTGGAGGCCATGGCTGCTGACTTGGGTGACATCGATGAACTCGTCGCATCAGGAAACTGGGAGCCCATGCTGACCTGGCTTCGCCCCCGGATTCACGAGCGTGGCAGTCAAGTTTCACCGGCCCAACTGATCGAGGACGCCACCGGTTCTCCACCGAGCCCCGAGCCGTTTTTGAGGTATGTCGAGCGAAAGTACGGCGAACTCTACCAACTCTAAGACCACGGGGTCATAATGAGTGGGGTGCCCGCAGCACCGGGCTCGACCAGCACACGCCCCTTGGGCCCTGTTTCGGGTGATCGTTCAAACACCGGCACACCAGCAACCACGGTCACTTGCGTCCAGCCCACCAAGTCGCGCCCGTTGAACGGGCTCCACCCAACGCGTGTCCATGTCTGGGCGTCCTCAACGGTTCGGACGGTGTCCATGTCGACGAGGATGACGTCGCCATCCATGCCTTCCTCCAAGCGCCCCTTGCCGACCATGTTGAAGCAGTCGGCCACGTTGGTGGACATCCACTTCACCACGTCTTCAATCGAGCAGGCTCCTGCTTTTGCATGGGTGAGCATCACGGCGAGGGAGGTTTCGACGCCCGGCATGCCGCTGGGAGCCGCTGGGAAGCCGAGGGCTTTGGCCTCAAGCGTGTGAGGGGCATGGTCGGTGGCGATGCACTGGATGGTGCCGGCCTTCAGCTGCATCCAGAGCGTCTCCCGGTCCTTGGCGTACCGAACGGGCGGGTTCATTTGCAGTCGAGTGCCTTCTCGGGCCACATCGGTTTCATCGAAGGTTAGGTGTTGAGGTAGGGTCTCTGTGGTGATGATGGCGCCATCGCCTGTAGCCGTTGAAGGAAGCATCGTGATGCCATCCAACCAGTCGGCCTCGATGCCGCTCGTGAGGTGGAGGACGTGCAGGCGGTGGCCTGAGGCTTGTGCGAGTTCAACCGCCAGTTGCGTGGCGATGAGGGCGGTGATGTCGTCTCGCCATTCGGCGTGCGCTGCGATGTCGGTCCGGCCTTCAATGAGTTCTCTTCGTTCGTCCATCCGCTTTTCATCCTCAGCGTGGACGGCGATGAGCCCACCCGTGCCGTTGAAAATGCGCTCGAGCGCCTCTCGCTCGTTCACCAGCAGCGTCCCTGTGGAGGAACCCATGAAGATCTTGATGCCGCAAATGCCGGGGATGGCGATGGGCGCATCGGGGGTGCCAACGGCGTCCTGCAGGTCGCTGACATTGTCGGGGGTGGCGCCGATGAAGAACCCGTAATTGTTGACGCATTTTTCTGAGGCGGTCTTGAGTTTGGATTTCATCCCTTCCAGCGTCGTGATGGAGGGCTTGTTGTTGGGCATGTCAAGAAACGAGGTGATGCCGCCGCTCACGGCCGCTGCAGAACCAGAACCGAGGTCCTCTTTTTCTGGCTGACCTGGATCCCTGAAGTGGACTTGAGGGTCGATCATGCCGGGCATCAAGTGGAGCCCTGTCCCGTCGACGAACAACTCGTCATCCATGGGCTCGAGGGTCTCGCCCAGTGCGATACTCTCAATGAGTCCGCCTCGGATTCTCAAATCACCTACACCGGTTTCACCGGGGAGGACCATCGTTGCGCCGTGAATCAGGATGTTGCCGGTCATGTTGCTCTCTCAACTACGCGAGCGGTGTTCGGCTCATGAACATGATGTGGGGGTCAACAGCCGTTTAGCGGCGGGCAGCGGGCGGACGGAACGCATCGCAGACGCTGGCGTCCATGTCCATGTACGGCCCGCCCATCAGGTCAACGCAGTACGGTACTGCTTTCCATACCTCATCGATGGTTTCACGAATGGACTTCGGTCGTCCGGGGAGGTTGAAGATGAGGCACTGCCCTCGCAACCCACCAACTTGTCGGGAGAGGATGGCGGTCGGGACATACTTCAGTGAGATGGCTCGCATTTGTTCGCCGAATCCAGGCATCATGCGGCCACACACCGCCTCGGTGGCTTCAGGCGTGATGTCCCTTTGGGCTGGCCCGGTGCCGCCCGTGGTGACAACCACGCTGCACTGCTCCTTGTCCGCGAGGTCAATCAGCGCTGCTTCCACGGCGTCGCGTTCGTCGGGAACGCATCGATAAACGGCTGTCCACGGGCTTTGGATGGCGTCTTGGAAAAAGGCCAGGATGGCGGGCCCCCCCTCGTCCTTGTACTCGCCTCGGCTGGCCCGGTCGCTGACGGTGACGATGCCGAGCCGAACGGGGTCGCCAACGTGGCCGTCGCGGCCTTGAAACGACGTGATGGCCTCCATGAACTCACCTACTGGTCGCCGTATTTGGCGATGATGTCGGCGTGGAAGTTGTCCAGCAGTGTGTCCTCAAACAACTCGGTCTGACGGCGCATTTTCGTTGAGCGGATGTGAAGAACAGCCATGAGAATGAAGACACCGATGACCAAGGGAATGAAGACTTCAAGCTTGTACTGGTGCATGAATTTCACGATGCCCTCGGCGGTGTAAGCCCACGTGACCGAAGCGATGGAGCCACCGATGAGGGTCGCGAGAAGCACCCGCATGAACTGCATGCGGGACAGGAGACCGAGCATGGCGCCGACCAGGACGCCCGAGGCCATGAACGGAATCCAGACAAAGAAAATCAGGCCCCAGAAACCCCACTTGTTGATCATTTCACGCTTCTCGTTGGCCATGTATTCCACGGTTGAGAGCGTGTCGCCGAGGAATTTCGTTTGGAGTACACGGCCACCGAGCCCGTCCTGTTTGGCCACGGCCACAATGCGCTCGTCGTCGGTTTGTGAACGGCGTTCAACGCGTCCTGCACCCGAGCGGTCGGCCAGTGTAGAAACTTCATTGCGCGTCTTGACGACCAGTTCCTGGGCGCCGAGGAGGTCTTCGTTTCGTTCGTGGATGAACCGGTACAGTTCGTCCTTGATCTGGGTCGAGGTTTTGTTGAATCGCAACCATGCAAAACGCTGCGTGGGCCGGAACAAAACGGAGACGAAGACCACACGGTCGTCGCTGGTGACAACGGCTCCGGTCATTTCAACATCTGAACGTCGGGTGAAAAACAAGTCGAGACTGTCCCGGACATCGTCTTCAATGCGGGAGAGCGAGTGGAGCTCCGAGAAGAAACTCGAGTAGTCCTGTTGCTCGACGTTGAGGTCGGCTTCCTCTCCGCGAGCCCCGATGCCAACGCCCGAGTCAAAGTCGATGTTCGCTCCGTCACCAATCGCCCTGACATTGAGTTGAACGGGTTTGTACACACGGAAGATGGCGAACTCCTCCAGCAGGTTGCGAAGGAGTTCTGCACGGACTTCTGCGCCGTCAGAAAGGGTGTTTTCGGTGTTCTTGTAGGCGACCATGATGTCAATCGAAAGTTCTCTGACTTCGGTTTTGAACAGGTCGTCGTCCACGTCGATGGAGAGCTGGTCACTCACATTGTAGACGGTGTCCTCGACCAGCCGGTTGATGTGGGCGCGGGAGAGAATGTCGTCCGCTTCTTGGTGGTAGATTTTGTACATCACCGGGTAGATGATGAGCAACGTGATCAGGGAAAGCGAGAGGGAGATGAAGGCCATCCACCAAGCTGGAATGCCGGCCGCACCACCGGTCAACATGGCGGTTTCACGGCCGCCGCCCAACTCAGCACCCATCAGGATGTAGCCCCAGTCGCCGAGGTCTTGCACCGTCCAGCAGGAGCGAGGTCCAGCGTCCTCAATCCGAACCTCGGAGTGTTCGTCATCGTTGACAAAGGGGAGGAAGGCGAGCGTTTCCTTGGTGATGTCATGTTCAAACTCCACGCTCTTGGAAATGGTCTCCATAACCACGGTTGAGGAGGTGTTGCGCTCTTCGTAAACGGTCACTTTGAACTCAAGTTCATAGTGGCCTTCGGGAAGTTCAGAATACGGGGCTTTGAAGTACGCTCGTCCGTTGCTTCTGTCGGCTTTGTTGATGGTGCGAATTGTTTCATTGGACCCGTAGGCGTCCTCAACCAGTGCCTTCGTGTCATCATTGATGTGGGAAAAGAACGTGTAATTGAGGTAGGCTTCACCGTTGGGCAGGTTGTGGCCGGCAATGGAAAACAACTCCTGGTCGGGGTCGGGGAAGATGTTGAGCCAAGGTTCATCGGTGATTTCAGTGCACTCGTCGCCGATGTCAAGGAAGGTGGTCGAGGCCGTGTGGTCAAGCGTGGTTGAGTTGCCCAACATGCCCGAGGACATGGAAAACAGCAGCAGAGCGAACAGGATGCCGTAAGCGACGCCGCCCAGAAGAACAAAATCCTCAATCTTTGAGAGGAACATGCGACCGCCGCCTTGTCGACGTTGCCGAATTTCTTGCAATTCCTTGCTCTCACGGTCCTTGGCCTTGGCATGGTCGTCGTGCGAGTCGTTGGCGTCGGATGGGGAGCCCTCGTCCTTCGCCATGAACTTGCATACCCGCACCAGTTCAAGAATGCTCCTCAGGAGTTCGACGAATTCCTAAGCCATAACATCCATTCTATAGAATCTATGTTGGTCGGCTGCTTCGCACGCTGGAGGCAACGGTTGGTGGGTCAGGCCGGACTTGAACCAGCGACCTCGGCATCTTCAGTGCCGCGCTCTCCCAACTAAGCTACTGACCCGTGCAAGGTTGGCCAATGCCCTCGCCATATCAAGCCTTCCGCTCACGGCACCAGCGCTTTCTCACCGGCCAAGGGGCGAGACATGAATCATTCAGCGCCCTTGAGCGCTTCCTTTTGGAAGGCGAAGAGGGCATCAAACCCGACATCAGCGCCCTTCAGTAAAGCCGCCAACTCGTCGGCGGAGAACGTGGATTCCTCACCGGTTCCCTGGACCTCGACATACTTGCCGTCGCTGGTCTTGATCACGTTCATGTCAACATCGGCGTTGGAATCCAGCACGTAGTCGAGGTCAAGGTAGACCTCGCCGTCGATCAAGCCGACGGAAACGGCCGCCAAATCGTGGGGGATGACCGTGTTCTCGTGGTTCTCTCGCTCGAGGGCGTCCAAGGTCGGTGGCGTCCATCCTTCCTTCCGTTCCTCAGGTGTTGGCCGCAGGTCAACGGGCAGACACACGCCTTGAGCAATGAGTCGGCGCACGGCGAGGCGAAGAGCGATGTTGGCCGCCGTGATGGAAGCGCATCGGGTACCGCCGTCGGCGTTCAGGATGTCGCAGTCCACGTTGAGGGCAATGGGCCCAAGCGCCTCCAAATCAACGGCGGCACGGAGGGAACGTGCAATCAGGCGTTCGATTTCCTGCGTTCGGCCCTTGGCGCCACGGCGCTCACGACGGAAGCGAGAATCGGTAGAACCGGGAAGCAGGGAATACTCGGCGTGAACCCAGCCCTTGGTGGCGTCGCGTGGAAACCATCCGGGGAGGCGTGCTTCTTTGGTGCAGCAGGCCAGAACAACGGTGTCGCCTTGCTTGTAAAGCACGGAAGCAAGGGCGTTGGGTGTGAAGTCCAGCGTCACTTCTGGCGTTCGCATTTCGTCGTTGGCTCGGGAAAGGTTCAGTTCGGTTTTGAATTTCGCCATGGTGCGGGCTACGGTGCGGGCTTCATCAAGCCTTCTCAAGTACCAAACGACGGCACGGGCAGGTTGAAAGTGTGTCTTCCACTCCATCTTTTCATGCCTCAACCCCAAGCCGTGATTTGTGCTGTTGCACGGACGCCCATCGGGAAATTCATGGGGGCCTACGCCTCCATGTCAGCCGTGGATTTGGGTGTCTTGACCGTTAAGGAATTGTTGGCTCGGGCTGAGGTCGACCCCTCCTCGGGTGTGATTGACGAGGTGCTCTTCGGCCAAGTCCTCCAGGCCGGTGCCGGCCAAAATCCGGCTCGTCAAGTGGCCTTGGGCGCCGGCCTGCCAGTCTCAACACCGTGTGCCACCATCAACAAGGTCTGCGGCTCATCGCTCAAGGCGGCCATGATGGCGGCCAACAGCATTCGAGCAGGCGAGTACAAGGCCATCATCGCAGGCGGCATGGAAAGCATGTCCAACGCCCCTCAACTCTTGATGGGGCAGCGTAAGGGCGCCAAAATGGGTAATTCCACGCTCGTTGACTCCATGATTCACGACGGTCTGTGGGACGTGTACAACGACGTTCACATGGGAACCACCGGTGAAACCGTTGCCAAGGAGTGCAACATTGACCGAGCCGCCATGGACGCCTTTGCGGCTCGAAGCCAACAACGGGCTGCAGACGCCTGGGCCAACGGCTGGTTCGATTGGGAAACCTTCCCCGTGGAGATACCGCAGCGCCGAGGCGACCCTGTCGTTTTGAGCACCGATGAAGGCGTTCGTGGCGGGACCACGGCCGAATCCCTAGCAGCTCTTCGTCCCGTGTTTGACCGTGAAGGAGCGGTGACCGCCGGCAACGCCAGCACCCTCAACGATGGTGCCAGTGCCGTACTTGTCGCTGAAGCAGCCTTCGCCAAAGCCCAAGGCTGGGAGATCATCGCCACCATCGAAGACTACTGCACCTCCGGTGTTGAGCCCGCTCGTGTCATGTCCGCTCCCATCCCTGCGGTCAAGTCGCTCTTGGAGCGCAACAACCTCGACGTGCTCGACGTGGACGTGTACGAGCACAACGAAGCCTTCGCCTCAGCCTCGTGCGCTGTGGCACAAGAAGTTGGCATTCCAAATGACCGCTTCAACCTGCACGGCGGGGCGGTCAGCGTGGGCCACCCGCTCGGTGCCAGCGGTACGCGTTGTCTCATCACCATGCTGGGCGTCATGCGCCGCCTCGAGGCAACATCGGGCATTGTGACCTTGTGCCTCGGCGGCGGAAACGCCGTTGCCATGTATGTTCGTAGCGCTGAGTGAGCCTTAGCTTACTCAACGAGTTGGAGAATGTCTTCGGGTGGCCTGCCGATGACGGCTTGACCGTTTGCTATCAGGACCGGACGTTCGAGCACCTTCGGCTGAGCCTTGAGCAGCGCCGCCACGTCATCTACAGAATGCAAGATAGCCATCGCTTCTGCGCCGGCTTCTTTTTTGCGAACGATACCGTCCAGCGAGGCCAACAACAGCAGGTCATCTTCCAAGATACCGTCGTCCAAGTAGCGGATAATCTCCACCTTAGCGCCTCGCTCTTCAAGCAGGGCCAGGGCCTGGCGGGATTTCGAGCAGCGTGGGTTGTGGTAGAATCGCATGGCCATGCCACATGAACAACATGAATCAAACCATTGGTGCAGGCACATAGGTGGAATCACAGGGCCCCCTATGATTTGGGGGTGCGGGCCATTCACGTACGCTGGAGATGGAACCGGACGACCTTGGCGACGCCTCGATGAAGGTCGGATTCGTCAAGTTCGGTTTCCTCCACGCTGGCTCGGATGATGCGCATGGACGGAGCGAGCGGTCCGGTCAACTCTTTGAGGACCTCGTCGAGGTCAAACAACAAATCCAGCGATTTTGGCCCACCACTCGTGAGCGGAAGCTGGGTTTTGTGGTAGCCTTCCATAACAAAGTGGCCGCCAGGGGCCAGGGCGTGCAACATCCTCGGCATGTGCTTCTTGCGGATGGCAGGCGGGGTGTGGAACCACGAGCAGGCGATCAAGCCGTAGTGGCTTTCGGGAAAGTCTCGTGCCACGAGGTCGTCCACGTCGTAGGCCACCGAAACACCGTGCTCACCGGCAAGTTGCTCACACTTTTTCTTGCCCTCCACCGACAGGTCAAACACCGTGGCAGACCAGCCTTCGCACGCCGCCCAGACCGCGTTTCGTCCCTCGCCGTCCGCCGGAAACAACGCCGCTGGGTTGGGCTCAGGTGAGAGTTCACCGATGCAGGCTTTGAGCCAGGCATTGGGTTCCTTTCCGTAGGCGTAGACAGGTTCTGCAAAACGACGGTCCCACATGGAACCGTCCGAACGTTGGTCTTCGTGCATCATTCTTCCTCCGAAGCAGGTGGCGTGAGCATGCCGTGCTCGTCGATGACGTCGCTGGCACCCGGGAGGGCTGCGAGCAAATCGTCGGTTGAGAGGCCGGTGTTGCGGTAGATGGCGTTGGCCAGTTGGTCTTTCTTGGTCATGCCCGGCGAGAGGATGGCGTAGCGCGGGCACACGGCTTGGATGTGGTCCGGGGTGCCGCTGACCACCATCGGAACACCGTTCACAGCGATGATGCCGATGCCGATGCGCACGTCCATGTCCTTGTACCAGGTGCGCTGGCCACGAATCACAAAGGCACCCTTGCCGACGAATTCACCCGTTTGGGCGGACTTTGAGACTTGGGCGGGTTTGACGCTATAGACCGTGCCATGAGCGCCACCTCCATTCCATGCGCGACTCCAGGAAAGCGCCAGCACAGCGGCCTGATGGAGCTTGGCCTCTGAGAGGTTGGTCTCTTCCAATTTGTCCACGAGACGGTAAGCCGGGATGTCAGCGGGAAGGTGAGACGGCCGTCGTTCTTCCAAGGCAAAGCCCTGAGCGGCACGAAGGCT
>DAET01000035.1:0-386 GCA_002497765.1 Euryarchaeota archaeon UBA486 | reverse complement strand
TTCACCACAGCATCGTTGCCCTTGGCATCCTTGCCTCCGACGATGAGATGCCCGCCCTCAACCATCCCCCAACGGTGCTGTTCAAACCACATGCGCTTGCTTCGCTTGAGCCGGTTGAGCTTCCCGCTGGCCTTTTGCTTGGCTTCGTTTTTGCGAGCCCGCTTGAGCTTCCGTTCGGTTTCCGCCAGCGCCTCAACGGCACCGGACGTCTTGTTCTTCTGTTTGCGAGCCGCCTCAAAATAGCGCTGGGCGTTCTGATGAACCGTGGCGTCGAGTTCCAACATGACCTGCGGGCCGTTCGGTTCGTTGTTCTCATCGGGCAAAATGACCGTGATGGTTCGGTCGGCTGGAGCAGCACTGACGATCCAAGGGATGCTCTTGATGGC
>DAET01000054.1:14665-21367 GCA_002497765.1 Euryarchaeota archaeon UBA486 | reverse complement strand
TGATCCTCGGTGAGAACGTCAACGAGTGGTCCTTTGAGGCGAGCACGCTTCCGGAGGTCGCTTCCACACCGTACACGCTGGAGGACGAGCCTCTCGACACGTCGGCTGGCAGGGTGCTGTGGGAGGATGAGAGCGTCCGATTGTTGATCACGGTGACCCTTGATCGGCCGGGGACATGGTCGTTGAACATGCGAGGTGCCTCGTTTCTTCAACTGGACATCCCATGGTCGATGAACGCAGCGCAAGTGAACATGGACGAGCCCTCATCCCGGACGCAGCCGGTCTCCACGGCCTTCGAAGATCTTCACCGAGGTGCATTGGTTGGCGCCGACCACGATTGTTGGGCTTTTGAGGTTGAAGATCACGAGGTGCTTCGATTGCTGGTGGAGTGGGAACTTGTTCCCATCGAAATTGAGCAACCACATCCGATTCCCGATTTGATCACGGCGGCTGGACGGCTCTCACCCACTCCCGAGGTCGTGGTTGACGATGACGGCGAATCCCTGCGCATCACCTACCGCTGGCGAGCCCTTCCAACCGGCGACTACACGTTGTGCATGCACGGTTCACCCGACAAAATCCAACCCTACGCATGGACGGGTGTCTTTGGTTACGAAGGAACGGGTCCGACCGACCCCACGGAGTTCACCTCAGCAAGCTATTACCCGAAAGGAGCAGCCCTCGTTGGAAACATCGACGAGCCCTTGGAGTTGAATGACCAAGGCGTCGGTCTGTTGTTGGTGTCGCTTCTGATGCTCGGCGTGTTCATGTTTGTCGCCTTTCGACCGACGACCGCTTACGCAGTTCGATTCGGCTTGTTCGTGCCGGGCGTTCTGTTGCTGGTCGTCGGTGGCGTTCTCAACCCCGCTGTGGCCATGTTCAATCAGGTTCAACACCCTGAGGAGATCACCGTGGACGAGCTCATCGACATGCGGCTACAGCAGCTCTGGGATGTTTCAGCGGAAGGTGTGCCCGAGCAAACGCTTGCGACCCACACGGGCGCGACGTTGGGTATGCTGGAAGGGGAACGTCTCCGACTCAAACTTGACATCGACCAAGCCATTCCACTCGAGGATGGTCGGTGGCAACTCGTGGTTCCTGAACTGGATTCGCTACGTTTGGACCAGGCCATCTTCGGCCAGGTGGCTGAAGGTGAGACCTACACCACGCAGGAGGGAATGCTCGAAGCGCAAACCGTCCGATTCATTCTTCTTGCAAGCCGGGCGTTGCTGCTCGACCTCATGATGCTCGAGGCGATGCTGGTGGTGGATGACGTCCCTTCATCCTCTGTCTTTCATATCGATACGGAGATGGTCGCCGCTCCCGCAAGCGGCTCGCTGTCAGCACCTGCGTGGGCCACCCGGCCCTCAACGGTCGACGCCAACGACTGGGTTCGCCTTCAAACGGCCCTGTTCCCCGAGCGCATCACCATCTCGCTGTGCGATTGTGATCTTGATTTGCTCGATGTGAATTTCATCCCACCCAATGGATTTGACAGCAGGGACATCCCCCCGGCATGGGGTATTGAGAGCGCTGATGGGTTTGTGCCGTACGGTGGAGGGTTGATGATGGTCGGTCTGAGCCTTGGGTTGTTGGCCACGTGGTTGGAGGTTCAACGCAAGTCAAGGGCGGAAGCCCTGGCTCGTGATTACGCTCCCGAGTCCAACCAATGGACCTGATCAGTTGCCTTCGGTTTTCTCAAGTTGGTCGCTGACCGCCTTCGCTGTGTCCGCTTCCGTCATGTTGGCGGCCTTGGCGGCGGCCTCAATGGATTTGGCTTCGTCAGCTGTGATTTCTCCATCGGCAGCGGCGGATTTGATGGCGGCCTTGACGTTCAAATCAGCAGCTTCTTGGTCGCTGATGCCGAGCGCTGCCTGGAAGGATTTGAGTTCCTTGAGTTCGGCTTCCGTGATCACGCCATCCTCCCACGCCGACTCGTAGGCGTGAACCAAGAATTCCTTGTAGGCTTCTTGGTTGAGAAGGACATCCCGAATCAAGCCAGTATCAACGCCTTGGTCGTTGTTGACCATGTCGAGAAGGGCGATGGAGCGACGCACCTCTTTGACGGCCATGTCCTTGAGTCCGTGGCCTGCCCAAACCGCTCCTGCAGCGACCACAGCCGCTGCAAACCAGCGCATGATGTCGGGGTCGACGAGGTTGCCTGGCTCGACGAGGTGAAAGATGCCCAACACAGCCATGGCGGCACCGCACATGACCTCGACCCAATCATTGAGGTCAGGTTCGTCATCAAACACCGAGAGTCGTTCTTCGACCATGGCATCTCGTTCGTCGCTCATGCATTGACCACGCACAGGTGGGACTTCTAAGTGTCGGCAATGAACACGGGGCGTTGTCCTTTTGAACCGCTGCCCAATATGAGGCGATATGGAGGTGGCAGAACGAGCGGTTTCATCGCTGGATTTGCCACCTCGCTTCACGAAGTTCTTGACTCAAGATTGGGGGATTCAACAGCTCCATCCACCACAGGCAGAAGCCGCCCCGTCCATCCTTGCCGGTGACAACACCTTGGTGGCGATTCCCACGGCTTCGGGAAAGTCACTTCTTGCCTACATGGGCATGGTCAAGCGGATTTCTGAGGGCCATTCACGCTCAAAGGCCATCTACATCGTGCCGCTGAAGGCGCTGGCGATGGAGAAGTACGAGGATTTGAGCGCCATCGCTGGAGCGATGGGATGGTCCGTGGGGTTGGGCATTGGCGATGCAACAGCGGAGGCCAAGAACATCGACGATTGCAACATCCTGGTCTGCACCTCTGAGAAACTGGATTCTTTGCTCCGCCACCGTGCGGAATTGGTGTCAGACGTGTGCTGCGTCGTAGCGGATGAGTTTCACCTCATGAACGACGGGACCCGTGGTCCAACGTTGGAAATTAATCTGACCCGCCTTCGCCACATCAAACCCGATGCCCAAATCATTGCGCTCTCGGCCACGGTTGGCAATTCACCGGACCTCGCTTCGTGGCTTGATGCGAGGTTGATTCAGTCCGACTGGCGCCCGGTCGCTCTTGAGTACGCTACGTTTCACGATTTTCATGTTGAACCGCGCAAAATCCAATCTCCGGGTGATGATGGTGATCATGGGAAATTGAGCCCGCCACGGGACCTTGAGGGCTTGAAGAGTCATCCGGTGTGGAGCGTTGTGGACGACGGCCTGACGCAGGGTGCGCAGGTGTTGATGTTCGTGGGTACACGAAGAAGTGCTCAATCCGAGGCCAAGAATTTGGCGAAACGGGTTCGCAAACGCCTCGTGAAGGAAAACCCCGAACGGTTATCCGCTCTCAAGGAACTGGCTGAGAGGTTAACCGGTCGAAGCCAATCCAACCTCGCCGAGCAGTTGGCCGCTTGCCTGTCCTCGGGGGTTGGCTTTCACCACGCAGGCCTCACCAATGCCCAGCGGAAGGATGTGGAAGCGGCGTTCAAAGACGGTCTGCTGGTGGCGCTCACCGCCACGCCAACTTTGGCTGCTGGCGTGAACCTCCCAGCCAGACGCGTGCTGGTGCGAGACCTCAAGCGGTGGGACGACGGGATGAGTCGTCCGCTGCCTGTCATGGAAGTCCGTCAGATGCTCGGTCGTGCGGGGCGGCCAAAGTACGACACCAAAGGAGAAGCGTGGGTCTACTGCAAGGGCACGGACGGATGGGAAGTCGCCGACGCAGTGTCGGATCGGTACTTCTTTGGCCCCATCGAAGACATCTCCTCCAAATTGGCTTCCGAGCCTGCGCTTCGGATGCACGTCCTTGCCAGCATTGCCACGGGGGGTCTCGTCCACAAGGGTTCCATTGAGCACTTCTTTTCATCCACGTTTCTCGGAGCCTCCATGCCCCCGTCGCAACTCAGGGAGCGGCTTACGAGCATGCTGGACTGGCTGGTTGAGGAACGATTTGTCAGACGATGCGGCCCCGATGAGCACTTCACGCCCTCGTGGGCCAATGCTTCCGTTGATGAGGATGAAGCATGGGATGACACCGTACCAACATGGGCCACCAGCGCCCATCACACGCGAGGTGTGTCCTGGGAACCTGAACGGCCAGGAGCCAAGCCTCTCACACGCACAAGCAGCGCCCATCCAACTCCTTCGTTCGGTTTTTCGAGGGCAACTTCACTCGAACAAACAGGTGGTTGGGTTCAACCGGTCGCTGAAGACGGCCCCGACATGCGCTACGAGGCCACGGCCATGGGTGAGCGAGTGACCCAATTGTACCTCGATCCGCTCTCGGCTTCCATTCTTCGACGTGGGCTTCGCAGGGCAGTCAGGCGTTGTGTTCGAAAGGATGCACCTGTCTCTGATTTTGGGTTCCTCCACCTGGCGGTTGCCACACCAGATTTTGTCTCGCTCTGGGCAAAATCAGCTGATTTTGAAATCAACTCGCCCACGTGGTTGAAGGCCAATGCAACCGAAGATGAGCTCCTCGTTGAACCGGGCTATGCTGAGGCGATGCTGAGCGACATCAAGTCGGCTTGGATGGTCGAAGAATGGACCGAAGAGACCACGTTGCGGCAACTGGAGAAGGAGTTGGATGTTCTTCCAGGGGACGTTCATCATCGAATTGATTTGATGGGCTGGCTCTTGGCTGGAGCGCAACAAGTCTTGCTGACCGATGATGTGTTTGCTGACGAGCACCTTCCTGTGGTTGCCGACCTCGTTCAGCGCATCAGTACCCTCCAGCAACGCGTCCGACACGGGTGCAAGACTGATCTCTTGCAACTTGTCAACATTCGCCATGTCGGACGGCAACGCGCTCGTGAACTGGCAGCGTTAGGTCTGCGAGAACCGAACGATGTGCTCCGCATGTCGTCCAAGCAACGATCCACGCTTCTCGCTCAGCGCGGGTGGGGGCCGGTGCTCTTGGACAAAATTTTCACTGAGATTGAACGGGTTTTGAAACGGACAACAGGCGCTTCAAAGCCATCGAAGAGGAGTGACGACGCTCCGCTGGAAGGCGAACGCTCTGAGCATGATTGAAAGCGGTGAACCTGCTGGTGTCTTCTGATGAGCCCCCATCCGTTCTCCCTCGCCAACGTACAGCTCAACGGGGAAGGTCCTAAGGAAGCCATTGACCACTTCCTCAAGCATCGTCCCTCCGAGCGGTGGGTGTTGTTGGGTGGCCATGCAGCGCAGAGCATGGACCAGTTGTGGACGGCTTGGATTCAAGCCACTCGTAATGAATTGAGAGGTGCCATGGTGGCCCGGAGCATCGACGCAGAGTTCCTTCGATACCTCGCCGGGACTCACCACATTTCCGAAGCCTTCGCCCGTGCAGGCCTTCAATCGGGTCAGCAGGATGCTTGGGTTGTCTACCTCCCAGAGGCCAATGGCGTGGCCAATGATTTGGGCCATGTCCAACCTGTCGCCACACCACCTGCGTCGTTTCACGAAGATGTCAACACCCTCTGTTCCCTGTTGGAGTGGGGGCGTAAGGGCGTAGAAGCATCCTATTCTATAGAGGGTGCGAGATTGTTGGGGGTCGACGTTGAAGGCTGGTCGAAGGACAGGGAAGAGGAAGCCTTGGTGGCTCACGTCTTGATGGCGGACGACCAAAGTTCCTCGCACCGATGATGGGAGGGTTGAAAGGCTCCTTCGTCGTCCAAAGTCCATGGTCATGGCAGCGAAGCAAAACGACGGGCACCGGCCGACATCAGGGCGATACCTCGACCAAGAAAAAGTTCGGAAGGCCCTTGATGCAGCCACCGCCCACGGGGCGAGTTATGCAGAGGTCCGTGTTGTTGCGTTGACCGAATCAACGGTGGCCATGCGCGACGGCGTGCTCGAACGAGCCATTCCCGGGCAGGAACTTGGCATGACGCTTCGTGTGCTTGCCGACGGGGCATGGGGTGTCCATTCAACGACCGACATCGCCTCGCTTACCGACCAAATCGAATCCACCACACGTCTGGCGAAAGCCGTTGCACAGCGCCGTTCGCCAGGTGAACGGCCCAAGGCTCTGGCAGAGGTCCCGATCATCGAAGACGAAACCCACTGGCGTTCTGCCCTCGATGTTCGCCACACTGAACTCGACGAGAAGATGAACCTCATGAACGACCTCTACAAGGGTGCCACCGGTCATGACGACATCGTCTCCGTACGCACCGGGTGGAGCGACGAACACATCCACACCGAACTCATGACCACCGAGGGCATGGACCGCGTGTGGTCGTTCCAACGCTCCCTCATCCACGGGATGGTCACTGCCCGGAGGGCCGGTGAAGTGGTCTCCTACCGAACCCGACACGGAGGCCAAGGTGGCCTCGAAGTGATTCATGGCTGCGACCTTGTTGAACTGGGCGAAGCAGCCCAGCGAGCCGCGCTCCGACTGCTGGACGCTGAACGTGCGCCTTCCGGTAAACTCCCGCTCATTGCGGATAAGGACCTCACCGGGGTCTACATTCACGAAGCCTTGGGCCACCCGTGTGAGGCTGATTTGGTGGCTGCGGGCGATTCTTGCTTGGATGGAAAACTCGGTCAAAAAATTGGCAATGAACTGGTCACCGTGGTCGACGACCCCACCATGATGGGTGGTTATGGCGCCTATCCCGTGGACGATGAAGGCGTGAACACCCGAGAAAAAGTTCTCATCAAAAACGGCGTGCTGACCGAGTACCTCAATCACAGGGAAACGGCCCATCACTTCGATGTTGACCCCAACGGCGGTGCCCGAGCCCAAGACGGCCTCCATCACCCCCT
>DAET01000054.1:0-14270 GCA_002497765.1 Euryarchaeota archaeon UBA486 | reverse complement strand
TGATGGAAGACATTCAGTACGGCGTCTATGCCTGCGGAACCCGTGGTGGTCAAGTTGACACCGGTCGAGGTTCGTTCCAATTTGCCGCCCAAGAAGCATGGCTCATCGAGAACGGTGAGCTGACGCGGCCGCTCAAGGACGTCAGCGTCAGTGGATTGACCCTTGAAATTCTCAACAATGTCAACGGCTTGACCCGTGATGCGTCCTTGGCGTCGCCAGGATTCTGTGGGAAGGGTCAAACCGTCCCGGTAGGTGACGGCGGCCCCGTCATGCGGATTAGCGAAGCCTTGGTGGGATGAAATGCTTCCCGACGGTGCCGAAGACCGCCTGTTGGCCAATGCCAACATCATCGCTGATGCCTGCAGGGCAAGCGGCATCCAGCAGTGGGACTTGATCGGCTTCCAATCCTACGGTCAACAACTCGACATCGAGGCAGGAAAAATCACGATGGCCGCTGGCGGTGGTGAAGGAGGCTTTGGTGTCCGTGTGGTTGACGGTGGGCGATTCGGTTTCGCCCACCTTGTCGATGTTGCTGGTGCAGAACGTGCGGTCAAGCAAGCGGTCGCGATTGCCAAAAAATCACCGTCCATCAAGGGCTTTGTGCTTCCATCGGAGCAACCGGCCGAACACGTAGGAGGGCGTTTTGATCCGTCGTTGGTGGACCTCACACCTGAAGATCTCCTGGAACAAGCGGACACCATTCTCTCTGCGGTCCACTCCCTCGATGAACGAGCCGTGGTCACCGGCGGGGGCCTCGGTATTTCTGCCACAGCAGGATGCATGATGAACAGCGAAGGCGTGCTTTCCACGGGTCTGACCACGTCCCACGGTCTGGGCATTCAGGTGAGCCTTGATGTCAACGGTGAATTGACCAGCTCGTACCAGGGTGCCTCGAGCCGCACCAAGCTTCAGGAAGTGCCCGATTGCGTTGAGCGCGCCGTTCACTGGGCGCAAGTAACTCAAAACCCACTTCAAGTTGAAAGCGAGGCCGTCGATGCTCCGGTTCTGATGACGAGCGAGGGGTTCTCTCCGTTGTTTTCCATGGTTGTTCCACCGGCCATGACCGGGGAAAAAATGGTCCGAAAGGAATCCTTCTGGTCCGAGAACTTGGGGAAGCAGGTCATCAACTCCACGCTCTCCCTCCACGACAACGGCCTGCTTGAAGGCGGTATGTCCTCGGGTTCAAGGGACGCAGAGGGCGTCCCTCGCCAACATCGTGCACTGGTCGAGGACGGTCGGCTTTGCAACATGCTGTGGTCCACTCGAGACGCTGCGCAGCAGGTGGCTGAAGGCCGGATCGAGGCGGCTGCTTCGACCGGTTCGGCGAGTTCCGGTGGACATCAAGCCCCACCTTCGACAGGGTGCACCGAGTTGTTCCTCACCTCCTCCGAAGCACCACGCTCCATGGAAGCTTTGCTGGCTCACATGGGGGACGGCTACGTGGTCAACAGCGTCATGGGTGCCCATACCGCCAACCCAAGCAGCGGCGACTTTTCGGTCACCACGAGCTCGATCCTCAAGGTCGAAAACGGTGAAATCATTGGCTCACTCAAGCAAGCAGGTTTGTCCGGCAACCTTGCGAAAGCGCTCAACGGGGCCGTCTACCTTGGAGCGGATGTCCGACGACAAGGCTCGTATTCATCCGGGAGCATGCACTTGCCCGACGTCCTGCTCATGGACGGCTTGCGTGTGAACCCAGCATGAGTTGCCCGTTCTCAGCCACGGCATTCTTTATGTCCTGTCGTCGTTGGTGAGATGTCCCATGGAGGTCAAGGGAGTGTCCAATCTTAACCAACCCGCACGAAAGCCCGCCGCCTGTTCTCCGTACAGGCCACGAACAACAACGCCTGTCGGGGTGATTCGACGTGGCTGAAGAGAAATACGCCGATTATGTCCAGGCCGTACTCAAAGAGTGCCCCGATGCCAACCCATCTGATGTAGCGGAGGCCTTTGCCAAGTACGAAGAGGAATTCTACATCCCACCTCAGGACGCCATGCGCTCGGTGCTTCGCCGTTTCCAAAGCGGCACTTCACCGACACCCGTTTCAGGCGGGGGGCAACAAGCTCGAACCACCAAGAAGGTCGCGGGTCTTTCTGAATTGTCGGGGACGGACCGTGATGTGGAAATTGAGGTGGCCATCGTCTCACATAACATCCGTGACCAGATGATTCGCGGTGAAGAAAAGCAAATCGCCTTCGGTATGCTCGAGGACAATCCTTGGGAAGAAAACGGTCAGCGAACCCGCTGGGATTACAAGGACTGGGGTCCGCATGCCAACCTCGCTGCCGGCAGCATTGTCCGTATCGAAGGAGCCAGCGTCAATGAGTACAACGGAAAAATGTCGTTGAACATCAACCAGTCCACTCGTATCGTCGTTCTCAAAGAGGGTGTAGCAACGCCCGTGTCATCCAACGATCCCATCGATATCAACGATGTTCCAAAAGAAGGCTACATCTGTGTGGTTGGCCGGGTTTTGGCCAGCCGACCGGACCAAATCCATCGAAAAGATGGCTCGGGTTCCATTGATGTGGTGAGGGGTCGCCTGGCCGACGACACCGGAACCATCGGTTTCCTTTCTTGGGAACCGTTTGACCACGACGTCGGTGCGCTGTTGAAAATTGACGGCGCTCAAGTCCGAAGTTTCCGAGATACACCCGAACTGAATTTCGGAAGAACCACCCGAATCGAGGTGTTCCATGACGCCAATTTCGCTGACTTGGAAACCCTCGCAGCAAGCACCCTCACCACGGTGGCTGCTTTGCGGGATGGTTCCAGGGACGTCGACGCAGTGGTCCAGATTACGGAGATCACCAAGCGTACGTTCAACCGAGACGGGGAAGAGAAATTCCTCTGGTCGGGGCAAATTGCAGACCCCACCGGTCGATGCCGTATTAGCATCTGGGATGCTCTCCCCTTCGAGGAAGGGGACCTTCCTGTCACCGTTCAGGTGAAGGGTGCCCGCGTTCGTGCATGGCAAGGTATCCCCGACATCACGGTGGACAACGCTGACCAACTGACGGTGTTGGAAACCCCGCCTTGGGATGCTGGGATGGATTTGACCAACCACGCCGTTGATGTGAGTCTGACCGATGTCGTCGCAGGGCCAAGTCGTGTGGGCATGAAGACCCACGGCATGCTGGTCAGCGTCCGAGAGGATTCTGGCTTCATTCTGCGATGCACGGAGTGCCGTCGTGTGCTTCGTGATGGCGCATGTTTTGAGCATGGTGCGAACGAAGGCACCGAGGATATTCGCCTTCGACTTGTGGTTGACCACGACGGTGCCACGGCGGCCGTGCTGGTCAACAAAGATGCCTCCCTGGCTGCATTGGGGATGTCGGAGGATGACATGCGTGCCAAGGTAGAGGAGCTTGGTGACCTCGGCTTCGTACAGCACCTGAGGGAGCGAATGCTTGGACGGAAGATCTCGGTCTCCGGGCGCAGCATTGTGGACGACCAAGGCGCCATGGTTCTCGCAGATGGATTTGAGATTGAAGCGCACGATGCGCAGATGCGTGCAAGTGAGTTGCGAGCTCAATGGGGGTGGGCCTGATGGAGCGTGCAAGAATCGCTCGCCAGCCAGCCCATTTGTTGTTGGCGTCCGAATTTGGTAGCGCCACGCTCAACGAGAAGGGTTCCGGCGAATACGATCCTTCCTTCGTCATCACCAAACTCGGTGCCAAGGTCAACAGAATCGTCGCCGCAGGTTTGCTGGAGCGCCTTGAACTTCGGGAAACGAGCAACGGCTCATCGCTCTACCAAGGCCAACTTCGCGACCCTACCGGGCTCCACTACTTCTCCATCGGCGAATACAACTCTGAGATGATGCAGGAACTTGCACACCAGTGGACGGAGCGCTTGGACGACGGTGAACCCTTGTTGGTCATGATGACATCCAAAACCCGTTGGTATCAGACCGATGAAGGGGCGGTCTACACTTCGTTGCGTCCTGAAGAGGCCTGCGTGGTGAACCGTGAAGTCTACGCCAACTGGCTGCTTGACGCCTGTGAAGCCACCATGATGCGGATGAACCAGTTCACGTCATCGCTTGAAGTGGAGCCAACCTTGGACGCTTACGGAAGAGCGGGATTGCCCACAAGCCTCCTTGCTGCCCGCAACCATTACGGCGAGGTCGACTTGGAACCTTTCAAACTCAATTTGATGCAAGCGTTGGACATTGCAGAGGGTCGAATCGAGGCGGCAACCACTCCGCCGCCGATGATGTCGCTTCCTGAGGGAGGCGATGGTGACGCTGAGTCAACCTCCGGTGGGGATCAGGACGTTCAGGCGTTCCTGCTGCAGGCCATTGGACATCTTGACCAGGGTGAGGGCGTGACCTTCGATACCTTGCTCAAGAACGCCGTAGCACGAGGTTTTGTCCGAGAGGTTGCAGAGGCCAAGCTGGACGACATGCTTGATGCAGGTACGTTGGAAGAGCCACGCTTTGGATGGTTCCGACTCGCCGCTCAGTGAGGCATCCACCTCCAACACATTCAAGTCCTTCTCGCATTGTGGAAGTGACAGGGCTCCAACATGGCTGGAATGGATTTCTTTATTCGACCCGCAACCGGTACCTCGAGTTCAGACTGGGTGCGCATTGCGAACGCTGACATCAAGGTTCGAATGACACGACGATTGACCCGCACGGTGGTTCGTGGTCAGGAGGGCGACGACCTTCACGACGAGGGTTCCGAATCCACTCTGTACACGATTCGAGGTGAGCTCACCATCGACGAATACAAGCGAATCGTTGCCATGTTCCGCACCGGCCAGCCCTACATTCACGATCCTTTCGAAGAGCGAGATGTCAAGGTCATCTTTGCCGTGATGGAATACGACAGCGCCAACGAAGGGTTCCACTTTGAACTGCTCGAAGACGTGATTTGAGGGGGCGCCAGGCATGAGGAAGCTTGACGAAAAGCGTGAACTCCTCTACGTGATTCGCACCATGGATGTCTTGATGTCCTCCGGCGTCGGTCTTGAAGCCGCCATTCACACCATTGGCAAGGGCGGTTATGGCATCATTTCAGAGGACTTTTCATCGATGATGAAGCGATTACGAAAAGGATCCGGCGGTGGACTCGACAAGGAACTCAAAGGGATGATGAAAAAAGCCGAGTCAGCGGGTTACAAGCGATTGCTGAACACCCTTTACACCAACGTCACGCAGAACACCGATTTGGTGGAGACGCTGAAAAAGCAGGGCGCCCGTATCGAAGAAGAGCGGACGGCGGACGTAGAGAAGTACATCGAGGAACTTGGTGGCGTTCCAGAAACCCTTCTTTCCATCGGGATGATTGGGCCGATCATTCTCTCCATTGTCGGCCTTGTCCCACAGTTGATGTCAGGTGATTTGGGCGCCTTCATGTCGCTTCCCGATTCCTCCACGATCAACGCCGTGGTCAACATGGGGCTGTTCGTGACCTTGCTGGCGATGGCCGCTGTGGGTATCAAGGCCCACACCAAAGACCCAGGGCTGTGAGGTGATGTGGTGATTTTCGGTCTACTCGAATCCTTCAACGACTCACCGTTGTTGTTGTACCTCGGCGTCATCTCGATCGCTTGCATTGGCGGCGGGATTCCACCCATGCTCGAGCGACGTCGTCGCCGTTCCATCGAGAACCAACTCCCAACGTTCCTTGAAGCACTCTCGGATTCTGTCGGGGCCGGTCGTGGTCTGCAGGAAGCCATGATGGAACAATCCGAGTCCAACGACGGCCTTTTGGCAAAATTACTCTCAGAGACATTGAAAGAAGCCCATGCTTCATCGTTTGAAGCCAGTCTCCAAGCCTTTGCGGCAAAGACACGCTCGGCGCAGGTCCAGCGCGTGATGATGCTCATCGAAACAGCGATTCAACAGGATTCATCCCTCCGGGACATCCTCACCGACCTCAGCCGTGATTATGAGCGATTGAACGATTTGATGAACCAGCGTGAAACCGAACTTTCGGGCCGTGGTATGCTCATTATCATCTTTGTAAGCGTTGGCTTACCTGTTCTTATTGCTTTCATCGTCGGCCTGTTTGCACCGGCCAGCAAAGGGTTCCAAATCACAGCCTTCAATCAGACCTTCAGTTTGTTTTTCGCCGCCGCTTCTGCGGTTGCCGTGGGTGTCTCCGGCCGCATGATGGGCCGCCTCAAAGACACCCTCTGGTGGCTGCCCATGTGGATGGCGATTTCAATGGGCCTCTATTTGGGGGCCGTCAAAGCCGTTGGAGGTTGAAGCATGTCAGAACAAATTCTCGAGCAATACGGACGCGTCACCATTTACACCGAAGCCAATCACCCGTCGCCCATTTACCATGTCGAGGGCGACATTCAGCCGAACCCTTACGGGGATTTGGCAGCGCTCTTCGAAGACGATTCACTTGAAGAAGTGATGTACAACGGTGGAACGCAGTGCGTGAAAGTGGCGCACAGAAACCACGGCATGTGCCGAACCAACATTTGGATTGACGATGAATCCGGCCTTCAAATCGCCAAGAACATCGCATCGTTCACCAACGTCCCACTGGGCGATGGTCCCGGCCTTGTTCCCATCTTTGACGGTCGTCTGCCCGACGGATCTCGTGTCAACGGCACCATCCCTCCAGTTTCACCCGACGGCCCCACCCTGACCATCCGTAAATTCAAGGAAGACCCGTTGACGATGATCGACCTCGTGAATTTTGGTACCGTAAACGCTCGTCTCGCCGCCATGATGTGGGTGTGGATTGAGGGGCTTGACAGCCGGCCAGCCAACTTTGTCATCGCTGGCGGAACCGGTTCAGGTAAGACCACGACGTTGAACTGCTTGGGTATGTACATTCCATGGTCTCGTCGTTTACTGACGGTGGAAGACACCGCTGAATTGCAGGTCTACCATGATCACTGGTTGCGCATGGAGACTCGACGTGAGCGGCCCGATGGTACCCCAGAAGTAGACATGAACGACTGCCTCAAGTCCAGTCTGCGTATGCGGCCCGACCGCATCATCGTTGGTGAGGTGCGTGGTCCAGAATGTGCGACCTTGCTCACCGCCATGAACACGGGTCACGACGGTTCCTTTGGTTCCCTTCACGCCAACACGGCACAGGAGACCGTGACACGTATGATCAACCCGCCGATGAGCGTTCCTCCCATCATGCTCAGCGGACTTGATTTGATCATCATCCAGGCTCGCCTTCACGTCAACGGTAAGACCGCTCGAAAAATCACCGAAGTGGCGGAAATCGCCGGTATGGAGGGCGACAAGCCCCGGTTGAACGCGATTTGGAAGTACAACGCCTCGACCGACCAAATCGAAGAAACGGGCATCCCCTCGAAGTTGCGTGAAACCATTTGCAACGCAGCGGGTGTCACCCCTGACGTCTTCGAACGCCACGTCGCACAGCGTCAGGCCATCATTGAGGATCTTTGTCAGCGTGGTATCTCCGACATTCAAACCGTCACGTCTGTGATCCAAAACTTCTACGCACAACAGCACTGATTCGCCTTCATCACGGTGGAACATCGTTGCGTGATGGCGCGGGTGCCTAAGTGCAGTGTCAGCCGTTGAGTCGGTTCAACAACTCGTCCACACGGTCGATTTTCCCACGGACACGTGCGATGTTATCGGAGGCGTCAGAAACAGACTCGGCAACGGCTTCCTCTTCTTCTTGGACGGCGTCGGGGACGGGTTTGAAACTCGCCGCCAGCGACTTGAGTTCGGTTACGATGGCGTCGACCTCGGTCTCGGTCACCAGGACGCCCGGTGCAATGCGTGGGATCTCGCTGGGTGAGAGGTAGCCAAGTTCAGCCCCCAAGATGCCTGCGCAAGCAAGGATGCGAGGACGCAGGGTGCTGGTGTTGACCTCATAGCCCTTGGTTTCAAGGAAGCGGATGACCAACGCCTGTTGGGCTTCATCAAAGCCATCTTCACCGGATTCAAGGATGGTCTGAACAAGTTCCTCAAACGAAGAGATGTTTCGCTCGAGGCGTTCAATGGTCATTCGTTCGGCCGCCGCCATGTGCACAGCACCTCGGTGAAGGATGCGCATCATGCGTTGGCGACGTTGCACGACGGGGTCGTGAAGCGCTTGCGATTCAGCAATTTCGATGTGAAGGTCGAACAGGGCATGGAGTCGCCCGGAGACGCTGGGGACACGAAGGTCAAGGTCGAGGTCTCGTCCTTCTTGCTCAAATGCCATTCTCGCCTTCACCACGTCCGTGGGATGAAGCGCAAGGATGTTTTCGAGGCGATCTCGCAACGTGCTACGAACTTCCTCAAATCGGCGGAGGGCCTCACGCTCCGTCCATGACTGTGGCATGGCCGTCGCAGCGGTGCTTTCGTGCTGCACACGATAGTCGAGTTCCATGATCATCGTTGCCACAGCCTGGTGAACAGCGGGGATGTCGGTCGAGAAGCCTTGTCCTCGAAGCGAATGAATGAACGCCTCCATGTCGGCTTGGTTGGTGGTTGAACTGACCATCAAGAAATCACGAGCAAAGGCCTGGACCTCAGCCGCTCGCTCACGGAGTTCCATGAGGGCCGTCTCGGTTTCAAGGCTGTGCGTTTCTGTCGTTCCCGTGTGCTGAATCATGGGCGGGACGGTTGAAGTCGATGCTTCTTCCTGGCGCAGTTGCTGTTCTACTACGGCGTCCACCGTTGACTGCGATGCATCGTGGCCAATGGTGGTCAACGCTTCACGAAGTTCCGTTTCATCCTCGAAGGACCATCCCTCTTCATGGTCGTCAACAAAGGTAGCCACGGTAGATTCCACCGTGGCTGGTGCGGGGCGTGGCGCAGCTGGTGCAGCGGAAGGCAAGCGTACCGGGCCGCGCGGTCGGCGGAGGCTCTTCTTCACCTTGCCCCAGGCGTTCTCTTGCGAGGCCAGGACACCTGCAACTCGGGCGAGCAGGGTCTGTTTATTGCCGGACAACGGGAGTTCGAGGTCTTTGCACATGGCATGGAGTTCATCCCGCGTCATGTCGTCGAGCTTCTCAACGGCCAGCGACTTTGGATCATGGTTGAGGTGGAGGAACAACCGTTGCCTTCGGGCTTTAATGGAGCCGGATTTCTTGATGCCAAAGACGCCCAAAATTTCTCCCAAATCGCTGTTGGCGATGCTCCGCAGCCCTGCGGCTGAAAAATCCCAATCGGGAAAAATGAGGTGTTGAATCAAGCGTGCTCGGAGGGCTTCAACGGGCCCTGCTTTGGAAAGGCCGTGTTGTTGAGCCATGTCCTTGAGGCCGTCGAAGCGGGCTTGGTACAACTCTCCCAACATGGTTGATGTGTCCATCGTTGCCTCACCTCTACGGCTTTTGCCGCATTCAAAGCATATATGCCTTCGCAGTCCAAAGGAGGAGGGGAAGGCGGTTCTTATGGGTCGTTGGATTCACGGAGCGATGGTTCACCGTCCAAATTCATGAGGCGCGGGCTGGGCTCTTTGAAACTCTCAGGCATCCCGGGAATGTTTCGTTTTGAGCCCTCGTGGTCGGTGGTCATCACGTTCAACAAATCCATGAATTCCCTGAGAAGGGTCACCATGCCCATGTGGCTGTTCTCGGGTTGAACGATGCGTTCACAGGCCGCCGTCACGGTCCCCTCGGGGTTAAGGGTCTCAATGAGCATTTCAACCCGTGGACCGCTACGGTACACGCCGCGTTTCTTGTTGGGGTCGACCAGCGATGTGAGCAGGGTTTCGTCGCCTTCTTCGGAGGCCTTTTTGAGAAAGGTGCTGATCTTCCGTTGTTCAACGTAAGCGCCCACGATGGGCTGGAGTTCAGGCGACAAACTTTCCAGCAGCGTTGCTTCAAGCCGATAGGCCAATTCTGCACTGGGGTCGAACATCTCCTTGATGCTGGCTTTGGGGAAGCCTTGTCGACCCACGAGGAGGGTGAAGCCGTGGAGCGGTGGAGGGATAAATCGCTCACGGTTGTTCTCGGTTTGGTCTCGCTGGAGCCCTAGGGTGTGGCGTCGCCCCTTCATCCGGTGCCCGGCATGAATGGCTCGTGGTACAATGAATCCGTCAATGTGCCCGTTCAAACGCTGCTCCTCAACCCACGGCCAGATATCTTCCTCATCCAATTCAGCCACGCTGTTGCTCGCCCCGAGACGTTCGACCATCACCTCCATGGTTTCAAGTTCGAGGTCCGGGCGCATTCGCATCATTTGACGCCGCAGGAGTTCGTGATCACACAATATCCTTGCATGCTGCTCGAGGTACTCGGGCTTGTCGTCAGCCACGAGCACCCATGTTGGCTCTTTTCGAGGAAGCAATCCGGCAATGGTGAGCCCCTCAACGTCTCGCCCGTGCCAGTCAAAGGCACTCATGGCAACCAAATCGCCCGTGCCGTCCCGAAGGGTTTGGATGGCCGTTTCCATGTGGGGAAGTTGCTTGAGGAGGAGGTCCCGGTGTTTGCCGTGGGTGCTGACCGCACGTTCAATTTGGAGCCGAACGCCGTCGTTGCGGGAGGGCGTGGTGAGAATCACAAGACGCTCACTCGTTTCCATCGTTTCACCTCGGTGAGGGTCGCCCCTCACATGTCAAGGGCGTGGACGACCGGTTAAGAAGCCCACCCTCGTAGCATCGGTGTGCGCAGTGATGTTGAGACGCTGAGTTCGGCGTTGGAATCCATTCGCGATGAGGTCAATCAGGCCCTCAAGGACCTCATTGAGTCCGAAATTGAATCGGGTGCAGGCGAAGTCGCCGTTGAGGCAGGCCGCGTGCTGAATGCGGGCGGAAAACGGTTGCGACCCATTCTGTTTCTCCTCGCGTATCAACTTGCAGGCGGTACCAACATTGATGATGTCATGCCCCTCGCTTTGGCGTTCGAATTGATTCACACCGCAACCCTGGTTCACGATGACATCAACGATGAAGCGCAACAACGACGCGGCATTCCGACCATTCATGCGCAGGCTGGCCAGGCCAAGGCCGTGATCGCCGGTGATTGGCTGTTTGTTCACGGATTTGCCCTCGGTGGTCGCTACTCCGAGCAAATCGTAACGGTGATTGCCCGCTGCTGTGCCAACATCGCAGTTTCAGAATATCATCAACTCGACCACGTCCTCAACCTCGCCACCTCGCCCGAAGACTACCTTTCCATCGTGCGGGGCAAAACCGCAGGGCCGTTTGCCTCGGGGTGCTATGCTGCTGGTTTGGTGGCGGGCTTGGATGACGAGCATGCACGAGCCCTCGAACGGTTTGGCATGGAATTGGGCATTGCCTTCCAACTCGTGGACGACCTGCTCGACCTTCGCGGCGATGAGCGAATGGGGAAACCACGAGGTGCGGACGTGTACGAAGGGAAGATGACACTGCCACTGATTCATGCGCTCACCCTTTCGCACGGAACGCACCGTACGCGTCTTTCCGAACTCATTGAGAATTTCAGCGATGATGACTTTGATGAATTGATGGCCCTCCTCGAACGTTCCAGCAGCATGGAGTACGCCGAAATCTTGGTGAAAACGCACCTTGAGCGTGCGCAGGAAGAACTCCAACGATTCCCCGACGGTCAGGCAAAAGACATGATGATGATGATCACCAACATCGTCAAAGATCGACACGCATGAGGTGAGAACTTGGCCGTCAAGGATGTCGTGCATCGTCAGGTCATTGTCGTGGGTGCAGGCCCCGCTGGAAGTGCGGCTGCTCAGCGCCTCGCCGAGGCTGGGCTTGATGTCCTCGTTCTCGAGCGGCGTTCCATCGTTGGGAATCCCGCCCAATGCGGTGAATGCATTCCCAATTGGGGCGAAGTCATCGGAACATTTCATCACTTGGAGGACCACGATTGGCTCAAGACCTACTTTGATTTTCCAGAACGATTGAGGCTGCACCGTCTCGATAACATGCGGGTGTTCTTGCCATCCGGGAAATCCTATGACTTTGAACTGGATGCCTTCGCAGGGCACCGCCTGCAATTCGACGGCTATCTCGCCGACAAGGCCGTTCGGGCGGGTGCTGAAATCCGAATGTCGACCTCGCTTAAACGTCTTCAACACCAGCGAAAAGCCAATCGTGAGTTGTTGGTTACCAGCGAAGGACGCTTTACTTGCGATTACCTCATTGACGCCTCCGGAAGCTTAGCTCACGTCGGTCGTCTTCGCCACGGGCAGGACCCTACGTTCCGTCCAGAGGACCAAGTGCCGACCATTTACGCCCAAGTCAAAGGTGACGTGCCCGAAACGTTCGACGTCTTCCTCGGATCGGTTGCCCCTTCAGGTTATGCATGGATCATCCCAAAGGGTCCGAATTTTGCCAACGTTGGGTTGGGCGTCAGAGCGGGGAAGCTCGAAGGCGATCTCAAAGGTCACCTCGAGCGATTTTGCGCCGACCTGAATTTGGAAATCGTTTCATTCGGCGGTGGCTGGATTCCGATGGGTGGGCCTGTAAAGCAAATGGTCGATGGAACCACGCTGGCGGTTGGCGATGCTGCCGGGTTGGTCATGCCCAGCAACGGTGGTGGCATTAGCCAGGCCATCATCTCGGGTTGTTTTGCTGCCGAATCCATCATCGACCATTTGGAGAACGGGACGCCACTCTCAACGTACGAGGACAAGGTTCGGGCGTCCATGGGTCCTGCTCTCAAGAATTCCCTGCGAAGCAAAAACATGGGCTACGCGTTCATGCGTGGTGACGTGTTGACCGAAGTCATTTTGCGAATTCTCGGGCCCATTGGGGGCATCAAGCGCGCCATGGAATGTGAACGACCGCTTTGGCTGATTTGATGGCCCGCAAAACCACGATACCTACCACCCTTCCTATCGGTGTGTTCAAGTGATTTGACGCCCCCGTAGCATCCATGCGAGGGACCGCTGTTCGGGACGAGGAAGCGGTCAGCCCGGTGATTGCCACCGTGCTCCTCCTCGCCATCACGGTCATGCTCTCGAGCATGGTCTTCGTGTTGATGCAAGGCGCGTTGACCACGGTGGAGAAATCTGCTCCTCAAGCGACGGTCAGTGTTCGTGCGCTGGACAACGGATTCCACGTGGTCCGCATCACGAGCCTCGACCAGTCCATTGACCCTGCTCGCCTCCAGTTCGATTTGTTGCCGGCTGACACCACTCAGGACCTCCCTATCCGTGGGCAGGTCGCTGACGCCGACGTGTACGGCGTGGTTGGCACGAACATCTCGTTCCATGACCGAGATGCAGGCTATTCCGTCACACAGGGTGATTATTTTGTCATCGATTCGGAAACCATTGGTGCCGATGATGGGAGTTGGCGATTCCGTTTGGTTGACCAAACGTCAAGTGCCCTGATCGTGGACGTGGGCCTGCCCGCCATGGCTTGATCAACCACCGATAAAGGACATCTCGACCTTTGATGATGGGTCCTCGATGGAAGCTCGTTCCATTGAATATTGATCCTTGCGACCTTCCCAGATGCTTTGGACAGCTTGCAATACCTCGTGTTCTTCTGCTTCCATTCGCAGAAGGGACTTGAGGTCGTGCCCGCTTGAGGAGAACAAACAGGTGTAGAGTGAGCCGTTGGCTGAAAGCCGTGCACGGGTGCAATCACCGCAGAAAGGGTTCGATACGGATTCAATGAAACCAAAGCGATGACCGTTCATCGTTTCGTAGGTGCGTGCCACTTGGCTTCGGTCCGCTGCTTGAACAGGCTTCAGTTGACCAAATCGGTGTTGGAGCACGTTTCTGATTTCCTGGCCGGTCATGACGTCCTCGAGTTTCCAGGCGTTGGTGTTCCCCACATCCATGAATTCAATGAATCTCAACGTGATGTTGCGTGCTGTGCACGCTTCAGCAAGCTGAATCAATTCTCCATCATTCAGCCCTTTTTGGACCACGGTGTTGACTTTGACGCCGAGGCCGAGGCCGAGCGCGACATCGATGCCTGCGAGGACCTGATTCGGGCCGTGGTTGGTGGTGTCGGCCATCTGTTGAAACAAGGCCTCGTCGATGGCATCCAGGCTCACGGTCACTCGGTTGAGACCGGCGCGTTTGAGGGCTGATGCATGGCGTTCCAAGAGCGCCCCGTTGGTGGTGAGGGCGAGGTCAAGTTCGGGGCCTGCAGCTCTCAGCATTTCAACCAAGGTCGTGATGTCCTTGCGCAGCAACGGCTCCCCTCCCGTGAGGCGCACCTTTCGCAAACCAGCGGGCAAGAGGCTTTTCACCACCGTGGTAATTTCCTCGTACGTCAGGAGTGCTTCACGCTCAAGGAAGGCATGGTCGGCATCAAAGTGCTCCCGGGGCATGCAGTACGTGCAACGGAAGTTGCATCGGTCCGTGACCGAAACACGGAGGTCGTGGAGCGGCCGTTTGTAGCGGTCCACGAGTCGCATGGTA
>DAET01000049.1 GCA_002497765.1 Euryarchaeota archaeon UBA486 | reverse complement strand
TAGCGGTCCACGAGTCGCATGGTAGGTTCACCCTTCCCGGGTTCTTGAACCTGTATTACAAGGGTTCATGGCTGGGTGAACCTACGACAGCACATGGCTAGAGCGTGGGTCAAGCGCTGGTCACCTCATCGAAACGGAGGAAAAGGGAGCTTTGTTCCGGCGCTCAACATCACCTCAAATGCCGCTATAGAATCAATGACATGGAAGTTACCGCCCTCGAAGAGTCACGCCATACGCTGGTTGGCTTTGGCAGCACAATCCAACCAACCTCTCCGCCTCCACAACATGGCTGCAGCTGGTCAAGACATCGTCTCCATGCGCCGTTGCTTGAGGCAACTCGGCGTTCGCATCACCGACCTCGATGCGTCAGGTCATCCAATCCCCGTCGAGTCCAACCATGACGACCAGCCTCCTATCGGCACGGTATCGTGGGACGTGGTAGGCGCAGGCCCACACGGCCTACGTGCGCCCGTCAGCGTCCTTCACGCAGGAAATTCAGGCACGGCCTTGCGAATCTTGATGGCCATGTGCGCTCGCTTTGACGTCCCCATCATGGTTGACGGTGATGCGTCCCTCCGTTCTCGCAATCATGATGTGATGGTTTCGGCGTTGGAAGCGCTTGGCGTCACCGCCTCTCGAGGTGTCGGTGTCGAGGGCCTTCCGCTTCTCCTTCAGGGTCCCTGGAAGCCCACCGAAGACCTCTCCCTCGATGTCTCAACCTCAAGCCAACCCACGACGGCGTTTTGCCTGGCTGCGCCTGCCCTGACCTTTGAGGTGAAGGTCAATTCTGTTGGTGATGGCGTTTCGCTTCGCCACAGCGATTTGAGCAAAGACCTGTGCGTTCAAACCGGTGCCAACGAGGCGCTCAGGGACGGTCACCTTCAGCCGTGGACGCCGACGTTCAAGGAATCAAGCGTGTCGATGCCGCCGGACGCATCGATGCTCGCCTTCGCCTGCTTGGCTGCCAAAGTCTGTCAAATCTCCGTTCACGTTGATGCCTTACCGACCACCGAGGAGGCGCTGGGCCACGAGGTATTGATGGCTCATCTCGGGGACTTGGGGTTGAAGCTGGACGGTAACACCATCGGCGTCAGCGAAGCATCATCTTCTGTTTCATTGAATTTGAAGCACGGAAACGACCTCATCACTCCTGTTGCAGCGCTGTTGGCGTTGGGTGCTGGTGGAACCATTGTGGGCGCCGAACACGCTGCGTTCAAGGAAACCGATCGGACCAACGGAACGGTGGCCTTGCTGGCTCAATTTGGGTTGAAATCAACGTACGAGAACGGCCGACTCATCGTGCCTGGCGGCCAAACCATCGTCGGCCCGTCGGGCCTCGTGGAAACTTACGGCGATCATCGCATGCAGATGACGGCACTGGTGTTGGCGATGGGGTCTCCAACTCCCGTGCTCATTGAGGGCGATTTACTGCATGAGGTGGCTGACCCCGAGGCCATTGCACGTTGGGAAGCAGTTGGTGTCAATGTTGAGCGTGTCCTCCACCAACCTTGGTAGGTCATCCGTGGCGGCCGAAATGGTGGTCCAGGCTGTCGATGGAGATGCGAAGTGAGGTTGGGCGACCATGCACGCAAGCCCACGGGTTTGGAATTCGTCTCATGTCCTCGAGCAAGCGTCGCATCTCAGGAAGCGTCAGCGGTTCGTTGGCCTTGACCGATCCCCTGCAGGCGTTCATGAATGCGATGTGGTCTTTCTTCGCCTCGATGGTTTCCAGCGGACCACCGTCCTGGGCAAGGTCCTGAAGGAGGTCGAGGAAGAACGCACGCACTTCCTCGCCGTTCAGCAGTTGCGGTGATGCCGTCATGGTCCACGCCCCGTTGGCGTTGCTTAGATGGAACCCGAGTTCATTCAATCGGGCATGGTGTGCATCAACCAGCGCCGACTGGCGCGCATCAAGGTCAAGGACGAGCGGTGCAAGGCGGGTTTGTGGTTCCCATGCTTGCCCTCGATGACGGAGTCGCTCGTAGCGAATGCGCTCGTGAAGCGCATGCTGATCGATGAGCAGCAATTCATCCTCCGCCTGGACGAGGATGTATGAGTTAGCAAATTGAGCCAGCGGTTCCATGTGAGGCAATTCGTTGAGCTCCCCCTCAAGCGGCCCTTCCTCTCCTGGCCGACACGTCGTGCCCAATCCTGCATGCCGGTGCAGGTCGCGCTCGGCTGACGAGAGCGGCGCTGCCACCGGTTGTTCAGCCTGGCCTGGGAGCAAGGATTGACCTAGGGGGGAGGCGGAAACCGGGCGTTCCTTCTCAACGGGCGCCGTTTCTTCAGCGGTTTGTCCAACCAGATTCAGCTGCTTTCCTGCCGCTACAGCCCATGCGGGTGGTTGAGGCAGGGAGGCGGGTTCGGATGCCTCGGGTTGCGTCGCCATGCCAGCGGCAGAGGCCAGGGCTTGTGCAGGCTCGGGTTTTACATCTGGATTTAGGTAAGTTTCAACCGACTTAACGTGCTGTTGCGCTGAGAGTCCTTGTAAGCCCGGGATGCCCCCCGTTGCATCTGGTTCGGTGGGAATGGACTCAAGCGTGTAAGCAATCGCCCGCTCCAAGCGTTCAAGCACGCGCCACGAATGTCGTAGCCGCACCTCTCGTTTGGTGGGGTGGACGTTGACGTCCACTTCATCGGGAGGGCAATCGAGGTTCACCACCGCCAGCGGATGGCGCCCCTGCATGAGCCGTGTCTTGTAGCCACGGCGGATGGCCTGGAGGAACGGGCCTGCAGCGACGGGTCGTTGGTTGATGAGCACGTGAATGTCATCGCCCTTGCCACGGGTGATGTCAGGCGTGCTGATCCAACCGCTCCAGCGCTCTGCTCCGGGTGCTTCGTCATCATCAGGGGGTTGTTGCAACGGCACCAAATCGGTGGCCTGTGCTCCCATGATGTCGTACAAGCGGTCCATCATGTCCTCCGTCGGAGGGACGTTGAGCAAGGTCCGTCGCTCGGTTTTCAGATGGAATCCACAGGACGGGTGGGCGAGGGCATGGTCCACCACCACGTCTACGATCCTCGCGGTTTCGGTTTCTGGACGACGCTGGAAGGCCAACCTCGCAGGCGTGTTTTGGAACAAATGCTCGACAGAAATAACGGTCCCTTCCGCCATGCCGATGGGCTGGATGGTGGATTTGACACCGTCCTCCATCACGATGGTTGCCCCGGTTTGACCGGGGGGTTTGCTCGAGATTTGCAATTTTGACACCATGCCAATGCTAGCCAACGCTTCGCCACGGAAGCCGAGGGAGACGATGGAGGCGAGGTCCTCCTTTGTTCTGAGTTTTGAAGTGGCGTGTCGGTCGAGCGCCAGCGTCAAGTCCTCTTTTGCGATACCACTTCCGTTGTCTTCAACGCTCAACCGGTCAAAACCGCCCCGTTCAACGGTGATGGTGATGGACGTCGCTCCAGCGTCAAGGCTGTTCTCAACCAACTCCTTCACGACTTGAGCGGGACGTTCAACCACTTCGCCGGCTGCGATGAATCCGATGGTGGCATCGTCGAGTTGACGGATTTTTTGCGGTTTCATGCTCCGTCCTCCAAATCCTGCTTCAACGCGTAGAGCACATCGAGGGCCTGTCGTGGGCTCAATTCGTCGACCTGCGTGTTCCTCAAGCGATCAAGCGCTTTGCGTTCCTCTGCTGGAGCAACGGGTGCGTTTACCTCCTTGGTTTTCATGGCGGCTGCGGCGAAGTAACCCATCAGACTGGCCTGGCCTGCATCCCTTGATTGCGGCGCCCCTTGTTCACCTGCCTTGGCCCCGCCTGCTTGTTGTTCAAGGAAGGCCAGCAGGTCCGTGGCTCGTTCCACCACGTTTCGCGGAAGTCCTGCGAGGGCTGCGACTTGGACACCGTAGGAATCATCGCACGGTCCATCAGCGACGCTGTGCATGAAGCGAAGTTGCCCGTCGGTGTGCGCGACTTGAACGTGGACGTTGCACAAGCCGTCGATTTCATCCTCCAATCCGATGAGTTGGTGGTAGTGGGTGGCAAACATGGTTCGAGCGCCGATCCGAGAACAGATGTCCTCGGTGACGGACCAAGCGATGGACAAGCCGTCAAACGTGGACGTGCCTCTTCCAATTTCATCGAGCAGCACAAGGGAACGGTTGGTGGCTCGTTTCAGAATGTGCGCCACTTCAATCATCTCCATCATGAAGGTTGACCTGCCGCGTTTCAGGTCATCACTCGCTCCCACACGGGTGAAAATCCGGTCAACCAGGCCGATTTTGGCCGTTGCAGCTGGCACAAAACAACCCGCCTGCGCCAACACCGAAACCAAGGCAACCGTGCGAAGGTAGGTCGACTTCCCGCCCATGTTCGGGCCCGTGATCAGGAGGAAACTCCGCTTGGTGTTCATCACGACGTCGTTGGGTACGAAACCGGCTTGCGTCTCAAGCACAGGGTGCCGGGCACCTTCGAGTTTGATGACGTGCTGATCGTTGATCTCCGGTTTGGTCCAACCCCGCTCGCGGCTCACCGTTGCAAAGCACTGAAGCACATCGATGGACGCCACCCGCCGTGCAACGTCGGCGAGGGCTGAAGCGTGCGCCACGCAATAACTTCGCAACTCCAGGAATTTTCTGTATTCGAGTTCTTTGAGTTTTGAATCAGCCGTGAGCAGCAGGTCGTCGCGCTCCACCAGTTCTTCGGTGGTGTACCTCGATCCGTTGGTGAGTTGTTGCTTCCTTCGCCATGTCTCAGGTACCTTGTCGAGGTGGGTTTGGGTCACTTCGATGTACCAGCCAACTTGCCGGTTGTTCTTCACCTTCAGCGAAGGGATGTTCAGTTCTTCCCTGAGCCGCTGCTCAAGCGAGGTGAACCAAGCCTTCCCTTCCGAGGTGACGGTGCGCAACCGGTCGACTTCTTCGTCGACACCCGGCCGCAGGAGCCCTCCGTCGCGCAAGCCCAGAGGGGCCTCGTCGGTGAGCGTGTTGCGAATGGTCGTCATCATCTCATTCAACTGCTCAAGCCCCTCGCTCAAATGTGTGAGGAGCGGGTCTTGACTGTCTCGACACCACTGAGCGACAGCCGGCATGCGTTCAAGCGCGTGAGCGGTGGCGACCAAATCACGAGCGTTGCTCCGCTGGTAGGCCAGCTGTGTAGCCAAACGTTCCATGTCCCTGATGCCCTTGAGCGATGTTCGCATCCCGTCGAGACGTCGTGCGGAGCGGGACAGGGTGCCCACAGCGGCATGCCGTGTTTGAATCGCTTCCCGGTCGGACAGCGGATGAAGCACCCATGTTTTCAGAAGGCGCCTTCCCATGGCAGTGCGGCATCGATTCAGGGTTGAAAGGAGACTTCCGTCGTATTCTCCCGCCAGGGTCGCAGTCAACTCGAGGTTGCGCAGGGTGGTCTGATCGAGCAGAAGATGACCCTGTTCTTCCACCATCTCAACGTCTTGCAGTGGCACATCCGGCTGACGGTGGACCGTTGCGAGGTAATCGGCCGCCAAGCCGGTGGCTGAAATGGCCAACGGTGCGTGATCGAGGTCCAAATGGCCCAAATCCGCCACGTTCAACATGGTTCGTAGCCGCTCATCCCGCTTCGCAGCGCTGAGGTTGTGCTGGCTGACCATGGTGGCATCGAGCAGAGGGAAGAGCCGAGAGAGTTGATCGTTGGCAGCATCTTTGGGTGTCAAGACGAGTTCGCTCGGTTGCCATCGAAGCAGGTCGTCCTGCAGGCGCAAGAGGCGATCGACCCCGCCGTGCGTTGATGCCCACGCCTTCCCGGTTGAGGCGTCGATGACGGAGAGGCCGAGCGCATCGGAACCCAGGACAACGGCTGCAAGAAGGGATTGTTCATCACCGTCGAGAAGCCCCTCTTCGTAGAGGCTGCCCGGCGTGTAGACGCGTGTGACCACGCGTTCCAGTAATTTTGCACCGGGTCGCAATTCCTCTTCCTGTTCCGCCACCGTCACTTTGTACCCTGCTCTCAGCATGGTTCGAAGATGTTCTTCCAGCCCGTGCCACGGAAAACCGGCCATTGGGATGGGTTGTTCCGCATTTTTATCGCGGGACGTAAGCGAAAGTCCCAGCACCTCGGCCGCCACCTCAGCATCATCGTGAAAGAGTTCGTAAAAATCACCCATGCGAAAGAAGAGGATGGTGTCCGGGTGCTGTTCTTTGATGTCAAAGAACTGGTCCATCATTCCACGTTTCGTCATCGTCGTTGCCTCCATGGCTTGCGCTGGAGTTTGTCAACCCCGACGAGGGCACATGAAGGTTCTCAATCAACGACGTGCTCTGCCTTGATTTCTCAAGAAACAGCGCTTCAATTTCTTCCAATCAGTTGACGCCCGGCATGGGACGCCATCATGAAAAGCATCACGCCGCCGAACAAGAGGAACATGAGGTTGAGGAAACCACGGCCACTCTCTATAGAGCCATCAGCAGTGATGTCGATGGACCATTGAATCGGGAAACCGTTCTCGTCGACACCGTGGACATGAACGTGATCGCCCTGCATGCCGACATCGGTCACATCAACCGGTACGTGTCGACTGAGTTGGTGGACCTCAAATCCAGCGCTGTCGTACGTGGCGATGCTGGTTGAGCCAAGGGCCCCAATGAACCACACGGTTCCATCTGCATCCCCCACGACCCTTGCGGCGGGTGCCTCGATGGCCGAAACCTGTTCGCTCTGAGTGATGATGAGGCTCTCAACGGTGCCTCCAACAACCAAGGTGTCGCCAGCGTGAGCCACGCTGTGAAACACGCCACTGGCAAACATCTGGACGTTTCTGAGGACCGGGGTGGCATCATCGCCGTTCCAGAGGATCCAACCCAACACGGGCCGAGACTCGGGTGTTGCAGGGCTTGAACCATCGGCGCCCGATGAGCTGGTGTGCGTCCCATAGGCCACCCAAAGGCCGTCGCTGTGTGCCTCAAGGCCGTGCCACTGAACGCCGGACGACATGGACATGGCGGGCGTTGGCACGCCGTTTGCAATGCCTCGCATGGAGGTGCTGCTTCCTTCAGCGGTCAGCAACAATCGATGCGTTCCTCCATCTGTCATCTGGTCGGCTGCATCGAGCACCGTAAACGTCTCCTCAAAGGAGGAATAATCGTAGGTGATGAGGAGGTTGTCCTGAATGCCCATCACCTGATTGGGGGCCACTGAGAAGAGAAGCTCACCGTTCGGCATGGTTCGAAGAAATTTCACTTGGGCGCCCATGTCGGTGCCTTGCGGGCTGTACACTTCGGAAGGCAATCCCTCGGCGTGCTCTGTGAACAGATGATAGCCCTCGTTTGGAGCGTAGACCAACGCGGTGTAGCCTTCGCCATCAGGATTGTACTCGATGTGTGTGACCAATCCGCCCTGGTGCAATGCATCATCGCTTACGACCGTGTCGCCCACGAAGTGTTCCGTGGCTTCAATCGCAAAGGCGCCGAGGGCCACGAACACCGCAAACATGGAAAGGGTCAGCCATTGATGTTCGGATTCCTCTTCGAGGAGCCGTCGCCAACCACCAGCCATGGACAGGGGTGGGGTGGGGGCAACATGAAGACTTTGCTTGGTCAGGGCCGGAAGGCACCTCCCAAAGCGTGGACGAAGGGTGCGGAGATATCATAAAGGGAGCATCGGTCGCAGGGATGCTTGGAGGCATACCTATGGCACGTAAACCCGCTGTGATGTACCGCCGCTTGAAAGGCCCAGCCTACACCCGCCGAAAGTACATCGGTGGTGTGCCCAACAACCGTATCCACCAGTATCATGTCGGAAACCGACGTGCTGCGGAGACGGGCCAGTTCCAAGTCGTCCTCGAACTTCGCGCCGATAACGACGTTCAGATTCGCCACACCGCTCTCGAAGCCGCTCGTGTCGTTTCCAACTCCACCATCCGTAAGGAGGCCGGCGCACAAGGCTATGCCCTCCGCGTCCACACCTTCCCTCATCACGTGCTCCGTGAAAACAAGCAGGCGACGGGTGCCGGTGCAGACCGTGTCTCCCAAGGCATGCGATGTGCGTTCGGAAAGAACGTCGGTACGGCTGCCCGTGTCAAGCGTGGCCAGCGTGTGATCTCCATTCAGGTCAACGCTCCTCACTACCTCACGGCCCGTGATGCACTCCGCAAGGCCAGCATGAAGTTCCCTACCCCGTGCACCATCCGCCTAATCCGTGGACACGAGCACCTCAAGGGTCTCATTTGAGACGACGACAACACATCCGTTTCGCCGGGCTTGGCTCGGTTGACGGCAGGTGAAACAAAATAGAACAGACGAGAGGCTCGGTCAGGTGATGAAATGCGTGTTGCCGTTCTGAAGGAAGACAATTGTCAACCGAAGAAGTGCAACGATGAGTGTCAAGTGTTCTGCCCTCCGGTCCGAAACGGGCAGGAATGCATCATCATGGATGAGAACACAGGCAAGCCTCACATTTCTGAAAGCCTCTGCATCGGATGTGGTATTTGCATCAACAAGTGCCCGCATGATGCCTTGATCATTGAGAACCTTCCAAGCGAACTCGAAACCGACATGATCCATCGGTATTCCATGAACGGGTTCCGTCTCTTCCGATTACCAACGCCGTCAAAGGAAAGTGTGGTGGGAATTCTCGGACCCAACGGAATGGGAAAATCGACAGCGATCAGCGCGCTCTCCGGGCGAATGATTCCCAACCTGGGAGACTGGTTGAACCAAGAAGCGCAATGGGAAGAGGTCATTGAATCGCTGCCCAAGGGCGAACTGCGGGACTTTTTCATCGCTGTCCAAGACGGCAACATTCGAGTGGCAGTGAAACCCCAAAACGTGGATCGTCTTCCAAAGAGAATCACGGGAACCGTCGCAGACCTGCTGAGCAAGGTCGACGAACGAGGTTTGCTTGATGAGACCACTCGCTCGTTGGGGATTGACCACCTGATGGACCGAACCGTTCAGCAACTGTCGGGCGGTGAATTGCAACGCATGGCGATTGCTGCGACGATTTTGCGTGATGTCGACGTCTATTTCTTTGATGAACCCTCCTCCTACCTTGACATCCACGAACGCATGCGTATCGTTCGTATCATTCAGGCCCTGGCCGAAACCAAACGGGTCATCGTGATCGAACACGACCTGGCCGTCCTCGACGTCTTGGCGGATTTAATTCACATCGTGTACGGTAAGAAAGGTGCGTTCGGCATTTTTACGCCAGCGCGCTCGACACGGCAAGCCATCAACTCCTACCTCGATGGTTTCCTCCCCGAGGAAAACGTGCGCATTCGAGACAAACCCATCAAATTCCTCCGGCATCGCGACCGTTCAGCCGAAATTGGCACCCCAGTTGTTTCATGGGGCGGTCTTGAGAAGCAACTTGGTGAGTTTAAACTCACATCGGGTGAGGGGGCCGTGCATCGCTCCGAAGTCGTTGGCGTCGTTGGTTCAAACGGGACCGGGAAATCCACCATGATCAAAATCCTCGCAGGCGAACACGAATACGACGGCGGTTGGGTCACTGCAGAGGCAACCATCTCCTACAAACCGCAACACATCGACGTGGACATTGACGGGTCGGTTCAGCTCTGGCTGGACAGCGAGTTGGGCCCACGTTGGCGCAGCGGCGAATTCAATGTGAACGTCATCAAGGCCCTCGGCATCGATCAACTTCTCCCCAAACGCGTCAAGAAATTGTCCGGCGGTGAACGACAAGCCGTCTCCATCGCCCTCTGCCTGGGTCGGGAGGCCGACCTCTACCTGCTCGACGAACCCTCGGCTCACCTCGATGCCAACGCTCGCATGGAAGCGGCCAAGGCCATCCGCCGTACCATGGAAGCGAATGAGAAATCGGCCTTTGTTATCGACCACGACGTGTATTTCATTGACATCGTTTCCGATTCTTTACTCGTCTTCGAAGGCCAAGGCGGTGTTGAAGGTCGCGCTACTGGCCCGTACAAACTGCGGGAAGGGATGAACCGTTTCCTGGCGGGTGTTGATGTTACGTTCCGACGAGACCACGATTCCCGTCGCCCACGCATCAACAAGAATGAAAGCCGGAAAGACCGCGAACAACGCTCGAGTGGTGACTACTATTCCTACGACGCATGAGTTCCACTCCATAGCCCCTCGATCAACGGAGGTGCAACCGTGCCCGTAGGCCTTCCGCCCAGAGGCGGTCCGTTGGGGCGGACTCGGGGACGATTGTCCGCAAGCGCCCTCACGACGTACCTCCGATGCCCTCGACAGTGGCTCTTGGGTTACCAAGTCGGGCTCCAGGGTCCAACTCGCCCTTCCCAGGTGCTTGGCATCGTCCTTGAAGAGGCGTTGTGCGATCTGTTGATGATGCACCCGCCTGCTCTCGCAAGCCGGGAGGCGTTGGTGGCGTGGGCCCAAGGTCAAGTGAGCACCATGGCCGCCAATGCGCTGGCCAAAGGAAAGGCTGCTTGGGACAGCGTCCTCTGGAAATCAGATCCGCATGCATGGAAAGAGGTCAGCATAGCGTCCATTGAGCATCGTCTCGAGGGAGGCTTACGTTTGTTCATGGAGGAGGTCGAAGCGTGTTTTACGGCCGAGGGTGGGCCCTACCTTGAGGCGCATCGTGCTGGTTCCGTTCCTTTTGAAGTGCCTGCTCCGACGCTTGGTGCGGCTCCCGTCTTCCCTCTTCCAGAAAAAGTACGGGACGTCGAACTCCGGTCATGGACGCCACAAGCTCAAGCCACATGGTCGAAAGCCGGAGCCGCCATCACTTGGAACGAGGCATGGGAGTGTGCACGTCCTTGGTTCAAAGATCCTCGAGTGCATCAGCCGCAGCGCCTCTATCACCCCGATGGTTGGGCTTCTGGTGAACTCGACATGGTGTTGCGATGGGATGGACACATCCGAATTGTTGACATCAAACTCGGCACACCACACTCAGCGTTCTCAGCCTCGCTTGAACACCAACTTCGATTCTATGCTTGGTTGTGGCACGAAACCCACGATGGCCAAACGGTCCACGGCATGGAGGGCTGGTACCTCGAGGCCAGCGAGCGAGTGGCCTACACGCCGCCCGTGGTTGACGAGATGTCTGAGTTGACAAATACTTACAAAGAACACTATGCGGCCATGCAGTCCCATGACGCGGGTGTCATCTCCTTCCCAGCACCGCCTTCGGTCGCCTGCAAGGGAGAAGCCGCAGGTTGCGGATGGTGCGCAGTCGCTCGAACACAGGATGGAACCTGGGTTCTGCCTGAACGATTTGAATGGGTGAAGGCGCTCCCTGAGGTTCGAATGAAGACACCGTATGCGCCGCTGGGTGATGTCCAAGGTCGTGTGACGGTCACCGGCCGCCTCACCGGCATGTGGGGTCCAATGCCGAACCATTTCGCAGAACATGTCCTCGGTGCGGTGTTGGTCGTGGGCCAGCAACACATCACCGTCGAAGAGAGCGAACCCGGGGCTTTTCCTCAACTTCACGATCACGCCGAGCAGGACCTTGTGCTCATCGATGCACTTCCGGGTGTTTGGCGAGACCAGGCTCGCCTCTATGTGGACGGTCACACCAAGCTTCGCCACCGTGCCGAACTCTCTGATGACGACATGCCAGAGGTCACCCGGCTCGGTTTGCTTCGAACGAGAGCCAACGTTAAGGGGCACGTCCTCTCCATACGTCAACGAACAGGCGTCCGAGTTGACGGGAAGCCTTGGGCCATGGTGTCCTTGATGCTGTGGGACGGTCACCATGTTGCGGAGGTGGTGGCCTTTGGTGCCAGCATCAATCAGCGCTTACTCGACCTCCGGCCGGGTGATGGTTTGGCCATGACGGGCGTTGAACTTGGATGGCGTTCCGGCATCCTTCAACTCCGCATCGACAACCGTAAGACACGCATTGAAACATTCACGCCATCGTAGGTCGTTCCCTGCGCACTGAGGCTTCAAAAGGTGTGGCTGGAGTCGTGTTTCCATGCCCGTCCACATGGCGAATCCAGCGACCGATGAAGTCGGGCCCTATCGCCGCATGTCGGCCAGTCAGGCCAACACCTACAAGGCATGTCCACGCCTGTGGTTTTACCAGAAAGTGTACCGTTTCAAAATGCCACAAATTCCGGTGTTGTTTGTCGGAAGGGCGGTTGAAGAAGCGGTCTGCCGTGTCCTGAAAGAATCGCCTGGCTTCATCGTGGCTGCGTCGAGTCACGATGTTCTGCCACCCTCGCCCTACGTCGATGACGGAACGCCCGTGCCTGCTGGCAAGGCGGACTGGCCAGCTGTGGGCTTGATGCCACTGTTTCCTCACGAACAGCCCTCGTCCAAGGACGATTTGCAGGCTTGGGCGTTGGAGCGGGCGAACGCTCACCTGCCTCCTGCCCTCGAACGGATGCGCTTGCTCTGGGAAAAGGACGAGCGGAAGGCTGGGGAATGGTCGGAGGTTGACCCTGCCAAATGCTTGGCCATGGTTCATCATGCACTGCTTTTCCACCTCGATGAGGTTGAACGCTGCGTGGAGGCAGATGGTGGGCCCGGACTGGAGGCATGGCGCCGTGGCGAGCGTCCAGCGTGGCCAGCACCTGATGGCTTTCCCCACGAAGCCTTTGACGGCCATCCCCTTGCCTCCTCAGGTCCAGTTTCGTGGTGTGAGGCTTGGGAAATCGCTCGACCTTGGTTTGTTGACCCCGACGCTCCTTCGTTTACGATGAACGCCATTCACCCCGGCCATTGGTTCCAAGGCGAGTACGATCTCGTCTACCGGTGGACGGGTTCGCCCGTCATCGTGGACCTCAAGGCCAGCGTTGGCGCCAACGACCGCTCGGGTGATTACGTTGAGCAACTCAAGATCTACGCCATGCTCTGGTATGCGACACACGGTCGTCAAGAACAGGTTGCTGGACTGCAAATCTGGTACCTTGGTCACCCCAGCATCAAAAGCGTTCCAACACCAACCGTCGAGGACATGGAGTCCGTTGAAGCGGAGATGGAAACCCTCTGGCGAGCGCTGAAAGAAGGTGAACCAACACTGGGTGATTGCCCACCCGAGCCTCGCCCCATGCGGGGGTTCTCGGCTGGTGGTCAGCCGACTGAGCCACCCAATGACTCGCGCTGCGACCGTTGCGACTGGCGGTTGGTGTGCCCGGGTGGAGAGGGGACGGACGAGCAACAACGCCCCGAGGATGTGCAATTGCCCGGAGCCAGTCAGCGCACGCCGCTCCAACCCATTGGGGGTCTCGACCCACGAGCAACGGTCCGTGGTGAACTGTTTTCTGTGGGCTACCTCAAAGACGGCGTCCCCCTCAAGATGACCATCAAACAAGGGACGAACACCGCTCACATCCAAGTGGTGTCCACCAAGCGGTCCGACGGTTCACCAACGGTCGGTGTTCCTGCGATGAAGGGTCAAGCCGTCCTCGTGAAGGACGCCGTGTTCACCGTCAATTGGAAGGGCGAAATCGTCCTCAAGATGGACCCGTTCTCCGAGTTGGTTGCAGACGACGATCCCGATGTGGAGTCGGCCGACCTGTTTGACTTCCAGGCCAAACACAACGTCGGAGGCAGGGTGGTCTACACCTACGAAAAGAGCGGTATCGGCAAATCAGGAAAACCATGGTCAAGGAAGGGATTGATGCTCATGGACCATACCGGGGCGTTCAAAGTTGAGGGATGGGCTGACGACTGGAATCACCAGTACACCCTTGTGGAGGTCGGCGATGTTGTGGCGTTGGCCAACGTAGGCTTGGATGCCTGGGCCAGTGAAGTGCGCGCCGATTACACGAGAAACTCGAGGCTTCAAATTCTCGAGCGTGTCGACCGCTCAACCGCCTGATGAGATGGTGGTGACGAGCAACACCACATCTTGCTTGAGCGGTGTCGAGTGTGGAAGGACGGTGCCCTCGTAGCTGACGATGACCATGGACGGAAGGATGCCCGCTGCCTGAAGAGCGACGCGAACCGTCGCTCCTTCCTCGACCTCAACACAAGCGTCCACATCGGAACCGTGGAATCGAATCTCCATGAGACGGCGACCAAACATCATGCTTATGACCGTGGCGCATGAGCCTTGGAATAGAGCCGAGGTCGCATAGCCCGGTATTGCGGTGGATTCGAAATCCACTGTCCCTTGGACGCGGGGGTTCAAATCCCTCTCTCGGCGCTCTCAATCACATATAGAACGCATCATGCGACGCCGTCATTTCCTTGACGAGGTCGTCCTTGACCTTGGGTGCACGTGCCTCGAGTCGCTGTCGAAGCCATGCATCGCCGTCTTTTGGAACCGTGAGGCCGAAGTTGAACCAGTCTTCCAGGTGCTCGATGAGTCGCTGAGAGCCCAGGATGTCCTCGCTGTTGCCAACGGTGGTCGCAATCACGCAGGCGGAGTTCATGTCGTAGAGTGGGCCCATGGATGCGAGCAAGGCGGCCAAGCCGATGGCGCCGGAACGTGGTGCGTCCCGGCGGACATCCACGCCCAAGGATTCCATGTCGATACGGAACGAGGAAGAACTCGCCACGGCGAAGGTTTCCTTGACGTCCGGTTTGTCGATCATGCCCGCTAAGACCAGAACGGTCGAAAGCCCCTCGTTATGGAAAAAGGTCATCAGTTCGTCCGCCAGGGTGGATTGTTGGCCAGGTTCGTTGGGTTGGGCCTTTCCAGTCAGGGTCAACAGGTGGCCTGTCTCGGTATCGATGCGTCGCAGGCTGTAGTGCGGAGGGGCCAGCAGACCGTCTTCATCAAGTTCAGCGTGGGGGGGGAGGCCAATCGGGTGGAGGCGAGCCAATTCGACGCCGTCGTGCAGGTTTCCGATGGAATCAACGGCGACTTTGCCGAGGTTGGCGACACCGGGAAACGCCACGAGAAGGGTAGCACCATCGGGCAGTGTTGAAGCACCGTTACGCCATTCGATTCGCATCGTCATGAAGGGTTGAACCCGTCAACACGCGCTATAATGTTTGATGTTCATGGTGGGCGCAGGCCGCCTGTTTTGCACCCGTTTGTGTGCGTCCGTCACTCTTCTTCCGATGCGTGGTCGGCTTTCATGGATTCAAGCGAGGGTAAGGTAGCGAGTTGGCTTGGCCAATTCGGGTCTTCAACCCCGTTCATTTTTCGCCGCAGTGCAGCGCGGTTGTCTTCGGGAGACCACTTCAACGGTGCAGCTGCCTGAGCCCGCCCACCGCATGCTGGACAGGTGGTGCTCAGTGAGAATACACCGCAACTCAAGCATTGTTGCATGCGCTGTTTGGCCATGATGCTCACTCACGTTCTGCGGTGGCCTCGCCGCCGGCGGACACCATGTGGTCAACAACCGCTTGTGTGGCTTGCTCCCACATGGATTCAGCCACTTTGAAGTCCGGTGCCTTCAGTTCAATTCGATAGGTTGGAGCACCATCGTAGAAGCACTTGACGTCAATTTCTTCTGCTTCGTTGGAAAGGGATTCAGCAGCCTCAAGGGCACCTCGAATGACGGAAACACCGTCGGTGACGTTGATGCTGAGTGTCAGCGTTCCTCGAACTTCAACAAACGGAGGAATGATGTTCTCGACGGCGATTTCGATGAACGGCGCCATCCATTCGCCTTCAAACCCAGCGTTGTCCAGGGCGCCTTCTTGCATGGCCGCTTCTTCAAAAGCCGTGTAGAGTGTACCGAAGGCATCCACGAGTTCGCTGGCCTGTTCCGCCACCTGATCTTCGGACCAACCGATTTTCTCACCGAGCACCTTGAGGAGTTGTTGAGCACGCTGTTCGTTCTTCCATTCTTGGAGGCGGTCTCGACGACGTTCTTCGGAAACGGACTTCAGCGAGAGTTCGAGTGAGGTGCCGTCCCGTCGGGTTCGCATCACTTTGCAAATGACTCGCTGACCTTCGCGGACAAAACCACGGATGTTTTTGACCCAGCCAGACGCAATTTCACCGATGAAAATGAAGCCCTCAATGCCTTCGTACTCGTCGAGGTCAACGTAGGCACCGT